>NZ_JBQFON010000003.1:0-389588 GCF_056533505.1 Ruegeria sp. G2
CTAAGTGTCGCGGGATGGAGCAGCCCGGTAGCTCGTCAGGCTCATAACCTGAAGGTCGCAGGTTCAAATCCTGCTCCCGCAACCAGCGTCAGAAAACCCCAAAACAGCCCGTTCAGACTACAATTGATCCACTGGATCAATTGCTTAACGTCTTCACCTCGGCACCATAACCAGATGCTCAGTGGGGCAAATGTAAGCGTTGCATCTGCCCCTATGGTGCGGACTGAATTGGAGTGCGTTCCCGACAATGACAAGCTGCGCGCAGCTTTGTGTATGTGCTGCCTCCTGGCAGTTCGATCTGACAACTACGCCGCCTCCAACACACCCAGACCGGACCCCGTGTTACAAGTTTTCGTCAGAGGCTATCTAGCCAAAGTTTCAAAGTAGTAGTTTGGTATCGGCAGATTTCTGATCAGTGCACAGGCGTCAATGATAACGTTCACTTGTCCAGCAGTTACGAACAGATTTGGTGGAGACCAAAAAGACAAAAGGAATCTCGGCTGCATTCAGCACTGGAAAGCGTGCAATACACCAATTCGAAGTGATAATAGGCGCTACAAACGTCGCAATCGCTTTGAGCTTGTGTTTGGTGGGCAGAAAAAAGGTGGAGCATAGCAACCCGTTACCACAAAGGTTCAAAGGTCTTTCTCTCGTAGTCGCTTTGGCTGTCCTCGTTATCTAACGTGTATGAGAGTTGCACCGAAAGTATGCTTATTTCTGAACGTTCGAAACGCACTCATAGGTGCAAATTACCTCTTGGAAACCCGGCCTATCTGTCCTAAGTAGACCTGCGGAATAAAGCGTGCGATTCGTCGTGCGCTTTATTTTGTTTCGTCCAAGACGGTGGGTGGTGCCATGCGGCCCCTTAATTCCCTGCCTGAGACGGGTAAGACCAAAGAATTCTGAGGGTCACGATCCTCGGGCGAGTTTTGGCCCATCCCGTAACAACGGACCTGAACGCCGGAGCGTAAGCTGCGGCAAATATGAGCCGGGGTGAGATATCGCCCCTAACTTGGAGAGAACTGTGGATAGAGCCCAGAAAGAGAAAGTGGTCGAGGAACTCGGCCAAATCTTCGAAAGCTCTGGCGTCGTAGTGGTTTCGCACTACGCCGGTCTGACAGTTGCCGAGATGCAGGACCTTCGCGCACGTGCTCGTGACGCGGGTGGTGCCGTGCGTGTTGCCAAGAACAGGCTCGCCAAAATCGCCCTTGAGGGTAAGCCGTGTGAAAGCATGGCCGACCTGCTGACAGGGATGACCGTTCTGACCTATTCCGAGGACCCTGTGGCAGCAGCCAAGGTGGCCGAGGACTTCGCCAAGGATAACAAGAATTTTGAGATCCTCGGCGGTGCTATGGGCGAGAACGCTCTGGACCGCAAAGGCGTCGAAACAGTTTCGAAAATGCCGTCTCGTGAAGAGCTTATTGCTTCGATCGTTGGCTGCATTGGCGCACCTGCTTCGAACATCGCCGGCGCGATTGGCGCACCTGCAAGCAACATCGCAAGCATCCTTTCCACCATCGAAGAGAAGGCGGAAGCTGCGTAAGCGGTTGGCACTGAATGATCTGCGTAGGGGAATACCCCTGACGTTGGAACACACACTGTAAAACGGAAAGAGCTAATACAATGGCTGATCTGAAAGCACTCGCAGAAAGCATCGTGGGTCTGACCCTGCTGGAAGCACAAGAACTGAAAACCATCCTCAAAGACGAATACGGCATCGAGCCCGCAGCTGGTGGCGCCGTAATGGTCGCAGCTGGTGGCGACGCCGGTGGCGCAGCTGAGGAAGAAAAAACCGAATTCGACGTCGTTCTGAAGAACGCCGGCGCTTCGAAAATCAACGTGATCAAAGAAGTTCGCGGCATCACCGGTCTGGGCCTGAAAGAAGCCAAAGAACTGGTCGAAGCTGGCGGCAAGATCAAAGAAGGCGTGTCGAAAGACGAAGCCGAAGAAGTCAAAGGCAAGCTGGAAGCAGCTGGCGCCGAAGTCGAGCTGGCCTAAGCCAACCGACAGGTGCATCGCTGATGCGCCGCAAATTTTGGCTGGGCCCGGAGAAATCCGGGTCCAGCCGAACCTGTCTTGGAAAGGGCCTCATTATCTGGGGCGTTTTCTAAGACACGGTTTTCGGATCGGGAGGCCACCTTCGGGACGGTGGCCACGAATTGATCCGGACGTGTCGTCTCGAATGTGCAAGATGCCGGGGCCCGACGGTGTCTTTGCCCGCTGAGAACATCGAAAGGTGACATCTGACATGGCTCAAACGTTCCTTGGCCAGAAACGTCTTCGTAAATATTACGGCAAAATCCGCGAAGTGCTGGAGATGCCGAACCTCATTGAGGTCCAGAAATCTTCTTATGATCTTTTCCTGCGCTCCGGCGATGCAGAACAGCCCACAGACGGCGAAGGCATCAAAGGTGTGTTCCAGTCGGTTTTCCCGATCAAGGATTTCAACGAAACCTCCGTTCTGGAGTTCGTGAAATACGATCTGGAAAAACCCAAATACGACGTCGAAGAGTGCATGCAGCGCGATATGACCTACAGCGCTCCGCTGAAGGTCACTCTGCGTCTGATCGTTTTTGATGTCGATGAGGACACCGGCGCCAAATCGGTCAAAGACATCAAAGAACAGGACGTATTCATGGGCGATATGCCCCTGATGACACCGAACGGGACGTTCATTGTGAACGGCACCGAGCGTGTGATCGTGTCCCAGATGCACCGCTCCCCTGGTGTGTTCTTTGACCACGACAAGGGCAAAACCCATTCCTCGGGCAAGCTGCTGTTTGCCTGCCGCATCATCCCGTATCGCGGCAGCTGGCTGGACTTTGAGTTCGACGCCAAGGACATCGTGTTCGCCCGTATCGACCGCCGCCGTAAGCTGCCTGTGACAACCCTGCTCTATGCGCTGGGTTTGGATCAGGAAGCGATTATGGACGCTTATTACAACACCGTGTCCTACAAACTGGATAAGAAGAAGGGTTGGGTCACACCGTTCTTCCCTGAACGTGTGCGCGGTACCCGTCCGACTTACGATCTGGTTGACGCCAAATCCGGTGAAGTGATTGCCGAAGCGGGCAAAAAAGTCACTCCGCGCGCGGTCAAGAAACTAATCGACGAAGGTAGCGTCACCGACCTGTTGGTTCCCTTCGATAACATCGTCGGAAAGTACGTCGCCAAGGACATCATCAACGAAGAAAACGGCGCGATCTATGTCGAAGCCGGTGATGAGCTGACGCTGGAGTACGACAAGGACGGTGACCTGATCGGCGGCACCGTCAAGGACCTGATGGATGCGGGTATCACCGACATCCCGGTTCTGGACATCGACAACGTCAACGTAGGCCCCTACATGCGCAACACCATGGCTCAGGACAAGAACCTGAACCGTGAAAGCGCGCTGATGGACATCTACCGCGTCATGCGCCCGGGCGAGCCGCCCACCGTCGAAGCGGCCTCGGCCCTGTTCGACACCCTGTTCTTCGACAGCGAGCGTTATGACCTGTCCGCCGTTGGTCGCGTGAAGATGAACATGCGTCTGGCACTGGACGCGCCTGACACCCTGCGCACCCTGCGCCGCGAAGACATCGTGGCTTGCATTAAGGCGCTGGTTGAGCTGCGCGATGGCAAAGGCGACGTGGACGATATCGACCACCTCGGCAACCGTCGTGTGCGTTCGGTCGGTGAACTGATGGAAAACCAGTACCGCGTCGGTCTGCTACGCATGGAGCGCGCGATCAAAGAGCGTATGTCGTCTGTCGAGATCGACACCGTCATGCCTCAGGATCTGATCAACGCGAAGCCGGCCGCCGCCGCTGTTCGCGAATTCTTTGGCTCGTCGCAGCTGTCGCAGTTCATGGACCAGACCAACCCGCTGTCGGAAGTCACCCACAAACGCCGTCTCTCGGCGCTTGGCCCCGGTGGTCTGACGCGTGAGCGTGCGGGCTTTGAGGTGCGCGACGTACACCCGACCCACTATGGCCGGATGTGCCCGATTGAAACGCCTGAAGGTCCGAACATTGGTCTGATCAACAGCCTCGCCACTTTTGCCCGCGTGAACAAGTATGGCTTCATCGAAACACCGTACCGCGTCGTCAAAGACGCCGAGGTGACCGATGAGGTTCATTACATGTCCGCCACCGAGGAAATGCGTCACACCGTGGCGCAGGCGAACGCGACGCTGGATGCCGATGGCAAGTTTATCAACGATCTGGTGTCGACCCGTCAGGCCGGTGACTACACGCTTGCCCCGCGCGAGAATGTGGACCTGATCGACGTGTCGCCGAAACAGTTGGTCTCGGTCGCTGCATCGCTGATCCCGTTCCTTGAAAATGACGACGCCAACCGCGCTCTGATGGGCTCGAACATGCAACGTCAGGCGGTTCCGCTGCTGCGGGCCGAGGCACCGCTGGTCGGTACCGGGATCGAGGAAAAGGTTGCGATCGACTCAGGCGCTGCGATTCAGGCGAAACGCGCCGGTATCATCGACCAAGTCGATGCCCAGCGTATCGTTATCCGCGCGACTGAGGATCTGGAACTGGGCGACGCTGGCGTTGACATCTATCGTCTGCGCAAGTTCCAGCGTTCGAACCAGAACACCTGCATCAACCAGCGTCCGCTGATCAAGGTGGGTGACACCGTCCAGAAGGGTGAAGTCATTGCCGATGGTCCGTCGACCGATATGGGTGAACTGGCCCTAGGTAAGAACGTGGTCGTCGCGTTCATGCCGTGGAACGGTTACAACTACGAAGACTCGATCCTGATCTCGGAACGTATCGCGCGCGATGACGTCTTTACCTCGGTTCATATCGAGGAATTCGAAGTCGCCGCCCGTGACACCAAGCTGGGCCCGGAAGAGATCACTCGCGACATCCCGAACGTCGGTGAAGAAGCGCTGCGCAACCTCGACGAGGCGGGCATCGTTTACATCGGCGCGGATGTTGAGCCGGGCGATATTCTGGTCGGCAAGATCACTCCGAAGGGCGAAAGCCCGATGACCCCGGAAGAAAAGCTGCTGCGCGCCATCTTTGGTGAGAAGGCATCTGACGTGCGCGACACCTCGCTGCGCGTGAAGCCGGGCGATTACGGTACGGTCGTTGAGGTCCGGGTCTTCAACCGTCACGGCGTCGAGAAAGACGAGCGTGCGCTGCAGATCGAGCGTGAGGAAGTCGAACGTTTGGCCCGTGACCGGGACGACGAGCTGGCGATCCTTGACCGCAACATCTATGCGCGTCTGCAGGGCCTGATCCTGGGTAAGACCGCTGTCAAAGGCCCGAAAGGCGTCAAGCCCGGCTCGGTTATCACCGAGGAGCTGCTGGAAACCCTGACCCGTGGTCAGTGGTGGCAGCTGGCACTGGAAGGTGAGCAGGACGCACAGATCGTCGAAGCTCTGAACGAGCAGTACGAAGTGCAAAAGCGTGCTCTGGACGCCCGTTTCGAAGACAAAGTCGAGAAGGTCCGCCGTGGCGACGACCTGCCGCCGGGTGTGATGAAGATGGTCAAAGTCTTCATCGCCGTGAAGCGCAAGCTGCAGCCGGGTGACAAGATGGCCGGTCGTCACGGGAACAAGGGTGTGATCTCCAAGGTTGTTCCGATGGAAGACATGCCGTTCCTGGCCGATGGTACTCCGGTAGACTTCTGTCTGAACCCGCTGGGCGTGCCTTCGCGTATGAACGTTGGTCAGATCCTTGAAACCCACATGGGTTGGGCCGCACGCGGTCTGGGTCTGAACATCGATGACGCTCTGGGTGAATACCGCCGTTCCGGCGATCTGACCCCGGTTCGCGAAGCGATGAAGCTGGCCTATGGCGAAAATGTCTACGAAGAAGGCATCACCGGTCTGGACGAGGATGGCCTGATCGAGGCTGCGGGCAACGTGACCCGTGGTGTTCCGATCGCAACCCCGGTCTTTGACGGTGCCAAAGAGGCGGATGTCAACGACGCGCTGGTGCGTGCGGGCTTCTCGGAAAGCGGTCAGTCGGTTCTGTTTGACGGTCGTACCGGTGAGCAATTCGCGCGTCCGGTAACCGTGGGCATCAAGTACCTGCTGAAACTGCACCACCTGGTGGACGACAAGATCCACGCGCGTTCGACCGGGCCGTACAGCCTGGTGACCCAGCAGCCGCTGGGTGGTAAGGCGCAGTTCGGTGGTCAGCGCTTTGGTGAGATGGAGGTCTGGGCTCTTGAAGCTTACGGCGCCGCCTACACCCTGCAGGAAATGCTCACCGTGAAATCGGATGACGTCGCCGGCCGGACCAAGGTCTATGAGTCGATCGTCAAGGGCGAGGATAACTTTGAAGCGGGCGTACCGGAATCGTTCAACGTTCTGGTGAAAGAAGTCCGTGGCCTCGGCCTGAATATGGAACTCCTGGATGCGGAGGTTGAGGAGTAAGGGCCTTGCCCTTTCTCCCGTCCCCCCTTCCGCAAGATTTGAGGTAACAAATGAACCAGGAAATCACCAACAACCCGTTCAACCCGCTGACGCCCCCGAAAGTATTCGACGAGATCAAGGTCTCGTTGGCGTCGCCCGAGCGGATCCTGTCTTGGTCCTATGGCGAGATCAAGAAACCCGAAACCATCAACTACCGGACGTTCAAACCCGAGCGTGACGGTCTGTTCTGCGCGCGTATCTTTGGCCCGATCAAAGACTACGAATGTCTGTGCGGCAAATATAAGCGGATGAAGTATCGCGGCGTTGTCTGCGAAAAGTGTGGCGTGGAAGTCACCCTGCAGAAAGTCCGCCGCGAGCGTATGGGCCACATCGAACTGGCCGCACCCGTTGCACATATCTGGTTCCTGAAATCGCTGCCGTCCCGCATCGGTCTGATGCTGGACATGACGCTGCGCGATCTGGAACGCGTTCTGTACTTTGAAAACTACGTCGTCATCGAGCCCGGTCTGACCGACCTGACCTACGGCCAGATGCTGACCGAAGAAGAGTACATGGATGCGCAGGATGCCTATGGCATGGACGCGTTCACCGCGAATATCGGTGCCGAAGCCATCCGTGAGATGCTGGCCCAGATCGATCTGGAAGCCGAAGCCGAGCAGCTGCGCGCTGATCTGGCCGAAGCAACCGGCGAACTGAAGCCCAAGAAGATCATCAAGCGTCTGAAGGTTGTTGAATCCTTCCTCGAGTCGGGCAACCGGCCTGAGTGGATGGTGATGACCGTGATCCCGGTCATTCCGCCGGAACTGCGTCCGCTGGTTCCGCTGGATGGTGGTCGTTTCGCGACCTCGGATCTGAACGATCTGTATCGCCGCGTCATCAACCGGAACAACCGTCTGAAGCGTCTGATTGAGCTGCGCGCGCCTGACATCATCGTCCGCAACGAAAAGCGGATGCTGCAGGAATCCGTTGACGCTTTGTTCGACAACGGCCGTCGTGGCCGCGTGATCACCGGCGCCAACAAGCGTCCGCTGAAATCGCTGTCGGACATGCTGAAAGGTAAGCAGGGTCGCTTCCGTCAGAACCTTCTGGGTAAGCGCGTCGACTTCTCGGGCCGTTCGGTCATTGTGACCGGTCCGGAACTCAAGCTGCATCAGTGTGGTCTGCCCAAGAAGATGGCGCTGGAACTGTTCAAGCCGTTCATCTATTCGCGCCTTGAAGCCAAGGGTCTGTCTTCGACTGTTAAACAGGCGAAGAAACTGGTCGAGAAAGAGCGTCCCGAGGTGTGGGATATCCTCGACGAGGTGATCCGCGAACACCCTGTCATGCTGAACCGCGCGCCGACGCTGCACCGTCTTGGCATTCAGGCGTTCGAGCCGGTTCTGATCGAAGGTAAAGCCATCCAGCTGCACCCGCTGGTCTGCTCGGCCTTTAACGCCGACTTCGACGGTGACCAGATGGCCGTTCACGTGCCGCTGAGCCTTGAGGCCCAGCTGGAAGCCCGTGTTCTGATGATGTCGACGAACAACGTTCTGTCGCCTGCAAACGGTGCGCCGATCATCGTTCCGTCGCAGGATATGATCCTGGGTCTGTATTACGTGACCCTGGAACGCGAAGGCATGCCGGGCGAAGGCAAGGTCTTTGGCTCGATCGAAGAAGTTCAGCACGCGCTGGACGCGGGTGAGGTGCATCTGCACTCGAAAATCACCGCGCGGATCACGCAGATCGACGACGAAGGCAACGAAGTTCAAAAGCGCTATGAAACCACTCCGGGCCGTCTACGTCTGGGTGCGTTGCTGCCGATGAACAACAAAGCGCCGTTCGAGCTGGTCAACCGCCTGCTGCGGAAGAAAGAAGTGCAGCAGGTGATCGACACCGTATACCGTTACTGCGGTCAGAAAGAGTCGGTCATCTTCTGTGACCAGATCATGTCGATGGGCTTCAAAGAAGCGTTCAAAGCGGGCATCTCGTTCGGCAAGGACGACATGGTCATCCCCGATGACAAGTGGGGCATCGTTGATGACACTCGCGGTCAGGTGAAGGACTTTGAACAGCAGTACATGGACGGCCTGATCACTCAGGGCGAAAAGTACAACAAGGTTGTCGATGCCTGGTCGAAGTGTAACGACCGCGTCACCGAGGCGATGATGAGCACCATCTCGGACGTCGCCAAGGCCGAAGACGGGTCGGATCAGGAACCGAACTCGGTCTACATGATGGCCCACTCCGGTGCGCGTGGCTCGGTTACTCAGATGAAACAGCTGGGCGGTATGCGCGGCCTGATGGCCAAGCCGAACGGTGACATCATCGAGACGCCGATCATCTCGAACTTTAAGGAAGGTCTGACCGTTCTCGAGTACTTCAACTCGACCCACGGTGCCCGTAAGGGTCTGTCGGATACCGCTCTGAAGACGGCGAACTCGGGTTACCTGACCCGTCGTCTGGTAGACGTGGCACAAGACTGTATCGTTCGTGAGATCGATTGTGGCACCGAGCGTGCGATCACTGCCGAAGCAGCCGTGAACGATGGTGAGGTTGTCGCCTCGCTGGCCGAACGTGTGCTGGGCCGTGTCTCTGCCGATGACGTTCTGCGTCCGGGTACGGACGAGGTTCTGGTCGCTGCAGGTCAGTTGATCGACGAACGCATGGCGGACACCATTGACGAAGCCGGTGTTGCTTCGATGCGTATCCGCTCGCCTCTGACCTGTGAGTCCGAGGAAGGCGTCTGCGCCACCTGCTACGGTCGTGACCTTGCACGCGGTACCATGGTGAACACAGGTGAGGCTGTCGGCATCATCGCCGCGCAGTCCATCGGTGAACCCGGTACACAGCTTACCATGCGGACCTTCCACATCGGTGGTGTTGCGCAAGGTGGTCAGCAGTCGTTCCAGGAAGCCAGCCAGGAAGGTGTCGTTTCCTTCGAGAACCCGCAGATTCTGGTCAATGCCGCAGGCGAAAGCCTCGTTATGGGCCGGAACATGAAGCTGGTGATCAGCGATGAACACGGCGAAGAGCGTGCCAGCCACAAGCTGGGCTACGGCTCTAAGCTGTTCGTCAAGGACGGCACTAAGGTTGCGCGTGGCGATAAGCTGTTCGAATGGGATCCGTACACCCTGCCAATCATCGCTGAGAAAGCTGGTACGGCGAAATATGTCGACCTTGTTTCGGGCATCGCTGTCCGCGATGAGACCGACGATGCAACTGGTATGACCCAGAAGATTGTGATCGATTGGCGCGCTGCCCCCAAAGGTAGCGACCTCAAGCCCGAGATCATTCTGGTCGGCGAAGATGGCGAGCCGGTCCGCAACGACGCGGGCAACCCGGTTCACTATCCGATGTCGGTGGATGCGATCCTGTCGGTCGAAGATGGTCAGCAGATCGAAGCCGGTGACGTTGTCGCGCGTATCCCGCGTGAAGGTGCCAAGACCAAGGACATCACCGGTGGTCTGCCGCGTGTGGCCGAACTGTTCGAAGCCCGTCGTCCGAAAGATCACGCGATCATCGCAGAAGCCGATGGTTACGTGCGCTTTGGCCGCGACTACAAGAACAAGCGCCGCATCAGCATCGAACCGGCGGACGAGTCCATGGAGACCATCGAGTACATGGTACCCAAGGGCAAGCACATCCCGGTCGCCGAAGGGGACTTCATCCAGAAGGGTGAATACCTGATGGACGGTAACCCGGCTCCGCATGACATCCTGTCCATCATGGGTGTCGAAGCGCTGGCGGATTACATGATAGACGAGGTGCAGGATGTTTATCGTCTGCAGGGCGTGAAGATCAACGACAAGCACATCGAAGTCATCGTGCGCCAGATGCTGCAGAAGTGGGAGATCCTGGATTCAGGCGACACCACCCTGCTGAAAGGCGAACATGTCGACAAGCAGGAGTTTGACGCAGCCAACGAGAAAACACTCTCGCGTGGTGGCCGTCCGGCTCAGGGTGAACCGATCCTCTTGGGGATCACCAAAGCCTCGCTGCAGACGCGTTCGTTCATCTCGGCGGCGTCGTTCCAGGAAACCACTCGCGTGCTGACCGAAGCTTCGGTTCAGGGCAAGAAAGACAAGCTGGTTGGCCTGAAAGAGAACGTCATCGTTGGTCGCCTGATCCCTGCCGGTACCGGTGGGGCCACTCAGGCCGTCCGCCACATCGCGCAGTCGCGTGACAATGTGGTCATCGAAGCCCGCCGGGAAGAGGCCGAAGCGGCCGCTGCTTTGGCCGCTCCGACATTCGACGACGACATGGTCGGTGATGAGCTGGACGTTCTGGTGGAAACACCGGAAAGCCGCGAATAAGCACCGCAGCATAAAACAAATGAGGCCCTGCAAAATTGCGGGGCCTTTTTAATTTAGCCCGCGGCGTACCGTTTTAATCGTTCCTCCAGCGTACCGCTGTGCAGTTCAAACATATGGTTGTCGTAGTCATAAAAATAGATTGATTGCCCTTCCCCGGGTACGCGGGATCGACCCTCCCGGATTTCAAGGCCCAGCGACCGGATGCGTTGCAACCTGTCGTCATATTCATCTACGCTCATCTTGAACGCGACGTGATTGTAGGTTTTTTCGGACAGCGGATCGCCCTCCATAATCGCGACCCAAACACCCCCGATATCGAAAAACCGCTCTTTTGAAAGCGAGAAAGTCCGATCGCCGCTATCGTAGATTTTTTTGGCATTCAGAATTGTTGTCAGTACCTCTTCCATCTTGTCCAGATTTCGGGTGATGAAGGTAATATGGCTCAGGCCCTCAATCACAGTGCACCTCTTCAGTTTGACCGGACTTCAAAATAACAATGTACCGGTCAAAGTCAGCCTCTAGGTCCCTCCTGACTCACCTGCGATGGCTGATTATCCATTGCAGAGTTGACATTGGGTTTGCCTGATTGGCCAATGGGCACATTGTAGTGGGATCGGGCGAAACCAGAATGACACCAAATCTAAGGGGCGCCTTGCTGATGATGGGCAGCATGGCTGCCTTTACTGTCAACGATACGCTCGTGAAGGTGGTGGGGCAGGATATGCCGCTGTTCCAGTTGGTCGCCACACGAGGGGCGTTGGCAACGATTCTCGTGTTCTTTCTTGCACGCCATCTTGGGGCGCTTCATTTGGATTTTTCCCGCCACGATAAGTGGTTGGTAGTGTTTCGATGCCTTGCCGAATTGTCGGCGACATTCTTCTTCCTGACTGCGTTAATGCACATGCCGTTGGCCAATGTAACGGCGGTGTTGCAAGCGTTACCCTTGACCGTGACCCTGGGGGCTGCGTTGTTTTTTCAGGAAAAAATCGGGTGGCGGAGGATTGTCGCGATTGCAATGGGATTTGTTGGCATGTTGTTGATCGTTCGGCCCGGCCCCGATGGCTTCAGCATTTACGCCATTTATGCACTGATCGCGGTTGCATCGGTTACGGCCCGTGATCTGATCACGCGACGCATGTCCGCAGAAGTGCCATCCATGGTTGTGACGTTGGCAACATCGCTTTCTATCACCACTGTCGCTGCAATCGTGTCAATTTTCGAGGGGTGGGTACCGGTTTCGACTGCATCAGGTGCGATGGTGGCCAGTGCTGCAGTCTTTGTTTTGATGGGGTACCTTTTCAGCGTCATGGTGATGCGTGTGGGTGAGGTCGGTTTTATTGCGCCATTCCGCTATTCCAGTCTGCTTTGGGCACTCGGGCTTGGATGGGCGGTTTTTGGCGACTGGCCCGACTCGATTACCCTTTTGGGTGCGGCATTGGTCGTCGGGGCAGGGATGTTCACACTGTTTCGCGAACGATCGCGTCAGGCGGAGGACTGATGTAACCGCACGAACCGCGGATTTATCGCGAAACGTGTGGCAAATTCGGATTCGATCTCCGGTGTTATCGGAGCAAGTTGCGCCTTCTGTTTCCCTGCGCGCGGCGAGTCGTTGGAATTGTTCAGCGACCTGATCCACATCGGTTGATCAGGATAGCTGATCACCGGCATGAAGCGCCCGATCCGGTTGTGGGTGAAGCTCATGATTGTATGGGTGCATCCGCCCGAGACCAGCATGCCCAGTCCAACCCCGAGCAAAGACTTGTAGACCTGCGCTGCCTGTGTGCCTGCGGGTTTAAAACTGGCCTGATACCCGTTATTGAAATCTATTCCGATCGCTTGATTTTTCTTGATCAAACCTGCGCCGTCATCTGCTGCTTCTCGGAGTTTTTCCACGAAATCTATGGAGACGCTGTCGTCGTCGTCATGACGGAACTGAAGACAAGGCCGGTCTGGATGCGAGCGCGCGTTTTGAAGGATTTGTTTCATGACCTGCCGGTGTTTCTGATCCGGATCGACTGCTCTTTGGATGATCTGAACCTGCTTGATGTCAGTGGTTAGATCTTTGAGGCGGTCGAGCGCCGTTTTAGGTAGACAGTCTCCGACGGCGATCAGAAGCTGGAAATCCTCATCGGTCTGTGCGCGAAAGCTGGGCAGGGTTAGGGATTCAAACAGGCGAAACCGCTCTTCCAGACGGGTAGGGTGGTATAAATGGCGGCGCCGCTCTTCAACCGTGTCGTGTTCGATTTGGAAATCGCCGAGGGCAGGGAATGAAAATCGGCACAGGCCAACGACTTGCATGGATCATCCAATGGATAGCGGGGCGCGCCCACTATGCACGCGGTAGGTATAAGCCGCAATGCAGGCGAACAGTGGAATTCCCAGCCCAATCCTGATAAATGGCTGATATCTTGATGTGCCACACGCCTTTGTTGCATGGCTGTTGACACTCGGGCCGACTCCCCCTATTACGCGCGACATCTCGGTACCGGGGGCCGCCCCGTAACCGATTTCAGTAATGAACTGGTCAAGGCCCGGACTCTTTTATCGTTCGCGCCCTCTGATAACAAACCGCGACGTTCACCTCGGAATGGGAACGCTCGCGGGTTTTGCGCTTGTGGACGCATAAGTGCAGCGAATTTAACCGCACGCAGCCGCGTGCATGTCATGTGTGTTGCAAAACGGGGAAGAAACCGGAATGCCAACTATTCAACAGCTGATCCGCAAGCCGCGGCAGCCCAAAGTAAAACGCTCGAAGTCCATGCACCTGGAGCAGTGCCCGCAGAAACGCGGCGTCTGCACACGTGTTTACACCACCACACCGAAAAAGCCGAACTCGGCTATGCGTAAGGTTGCCAAGGTGCGCCTGACCAACGGGTTTGAGGTCATCTCGTACATCCCCGGTGAAAGCCACAACCTGCAGGAACACTCGGTTGTTCTGATCCGTGGCGGCCGTGTGAAAGACCTTCCAGGTGTGCGTTACCACATCCTGCGCGGTGTTCTGGATACTCAGGGCGTCAAAGACCGTAAGCAACGCCGTTCGAAATACGGCGCGAAGCGTCCCAAGTAAGAAGGAGAGGCTGATATGTCACGTCGTCACGCCGCCGAAAAACGCGAAGTCCTGCCTGACGCCAAATTTGGCGACAAGGTTCTGACCAAATTCATGAACAACCTGATGATCGACGGCAAGAAGTCGGTCGCAGAGCGCATCGTTTACAACGCGTTTGACCGCGTTGAGAACAAGGTAAAGCGCGCTCCTGTCGAAGTGTTCCACGAAGCGCTCGACAACATCAAACCATCGGTCGAGGTTCGCTCGCGCCGGGTTGGTGGTGCAACCTATCAGGTTCCGGTCGAAGTCCGCCCCGAGCGCCGCGAAGCACTGGCCATCCGCTGGCTGATCACCGCTGCCCGTGGCCGCAACGAAAACACCATGGAAGAGCGCCTTGCAGGCGAGCTGTTGGACGCTGTTCAGTCCCGCGGTACTGCCGTCAAGAAACGCGAAGACACCCACAAGATGGCCGAGGCGAACAAAGCCTTTAGCCATTACCGTTGGTAATCCCAGAGGCTTAGACAAATGTCACGCGAATATCCTCTCGAACTGTACCGTAACTTCGGTATCATGGCGCACATCGACGCAGGTAAGACCACCTGCTCGGAGCGTATCCTGTATTACACTGGCAAATCCCACAACATCGGTGAGGTGCACGATGGTGCAGCCACCATGGACTGGATGGAGCAGGAGCAGGAACGCGGCATCACCATCACTTCGGCTGCGACCACCACTTTCTGGGAGCGCACCGAGGACGGTCAGACCGCCGATACCCCCAAGCACCGCCTGAACATCATCGACACCCCCGGCCACGTTGACTTCACCATCGAAGTCGAACGTTCGCTGGCGGTTCTCGACGGTGCCGTCTGCGTTCTGGACGCAAACGCCGGTGTTGAGCCCCAGACCGAAACCGTGTGGCGTCAGGCTGACCGCTACAAGGTTCCGCGTATGGTTTTCGTCAACAAGATGGACAAGATCGGCGCAGACTTCTTCAACTGCGTTCGCATGATTGAAGACCGTACCGGCGCACGCGCTGTTCCGGTTGGTATCCCGATCGGTGCCGAGTCTGAGCTGGAAGGTCTGATCGACCTGGTCACCATGGAAGAGTGGCTGTGGCAGGGCGAAGATCTGGGCGCAAGCTGGATCAAAGCTCCGATCCGCGACAGCCTAAAAGACATGGCTGACGAATGGCGCGGCAAGATGATCGAAGCGGCCGTCGAAATGGACGACGACGCGATGATGGAATACCTGGAAGGCAATGAGCCCGACGTTCCGACACTACGCGCCCTGCTGCGCAAAGGCACCCTGGACATCGCGTTTGTGCCGGTTCTGGGCGGTTCGGCGTTCAAGAACAAAGGCGTTCAGCCGCTGCTCAACGCTGTGATCGACTATCTGCCCAGCCCGCTGGACGTTGTCGATTACATGGGCTTCAAACCCGGCGACGAAGAAGAAGTTCGTGACATCGCCCGTCGTGCCGATGACGACATGGCCTTCTCGGGCCTAGCGTTCAAAATCATGAACGACCCCTTTGTTGGCTCGCTGACCTTCACCCGGATCTACTCGGGCACCATGAATAAGGGTGACTCGATCCTTAACTCGACCAAAGGTAAGAAAGAGCGCATCGGTCGTATGATGATGATGCACTCGAACAACCGGGAAGAGATCGAAGAAGCGTTTGCAGGCGACATCATCGCGCTGGCGGGTCTGAAAGACACCACCACCGGTGACACCCTGTGTGACGCGAAGGATCCGGTGGTTCTGGAAACCATGACCTTCCCCGATCCGGTGATCGAGATCGCGGTTGAGCCCAAAACCAAGGGCGACCAAGAGAAGATGTCCCAGGGTTTGGCGCGTCTGGCTGCCGAAGACCCGTCCTTCCGTGTGGAAACCGACCTGGAATCCGGTCAGACCATCATGAAGGGCATGGGCGAACTTCACCTGGACATCCTGGTTGACCGCCTGAAGCGTGAGTTCAAGGTTGAGGCCAACATCGGTGCGCCTCAGGTGGCTTATCGTGAGACCATCGGTCACGAGGTCGAGCATACCTACACCCACAAGAAACAGTCGGGTGGTTCGGGTCAGTTCGCCGAAGTAAAGATGATCATCTCGCCGACCGAGCCTGCCGAAGGTTACTCGTTCGAAAGCCGCATCGTTGGTGGTGCAGTTCCGAAGGAATACATCCCCGGTGTTGAAAAAGGCATCAACTCGGTCATGGACAGCGGCCCGCTGGCTGGCTTCCCCGTGATCGACTTCAAGGTTGCCCTAATCGACGGTAAGTTCCACGATGTTGACTCGAGCGTTCTGGCGTTCGAAATCGCGGCCCGTATGTGTATGCGTGAAGGCATGCGCAAAGCTGGCGCGAAACTGCTGGAACCGATCATGAAGGTCGAAGTGATCACCCCGGAAGAATATACCGGCGGTATCATCGGCGACCTGACCTCGCGTCGTGGCCAGGTTTCTGGTCAGGAGCCACGCGGCAACGCAATCGCGATCGATGCGTTCGTTCCGCTGGCCAACATGTTCGGCTACATCAACACACTGCGTTCGATGTCGTCGGGCCGTGCCCAGTTCACCATGCAGTTCGACCATTACGATCCGGTTCCGCAGAACATCTCGGACGAGATCCAGGCGAAATACGCATAAGCGAAGATTTGAGGGAGTCCGGATCACGGGCTCCCTTCATTACCGAAAAAGGAGGCCATCATGGCAAAGGAAAAGTTTGAGCGTAATAAGCCGCACGTCAACATCGGTACGATTGGCCACGTTGACCACGGCAAGACCACGCTGACCGCAGCAATCACCAAGTATTTTGGTGACTTCAAAGCGTATGACCAGATTGACGGCGCGCCGGAAGAAAAAGCACGTGGCATCACCATCTCGACCGCCCACGTGGAGTACGAGACCGACAACCGCCACTACGCGCATGTCGACTGCCCCGGCCACGCCGACTACGTCAAGAACATGATCACCGGTGCCGCTCAGATGGACGGCGCGATCCTGGTTGTGAACGCAGCTGACGGCCCGATGCCGCAGACCCGCGAGCACATCCTGCTGGGCCGCCAGGTTGGCATCCCGAAGATGGTCGTGTTCATGAACAAAGTTGACCAGGTCGACGACGAAGAGCTGCTGGAACTGGTTGAGATGGAAGTTCGCGAACTGCTGTCCAGCTACGAATACCCCGGCGACGATATTCCGATCATCGCAGGTTCGGCTCTGGCCGCAATGGAAGGCAACAACCCGGAAATCGGCGAAGAGAAGATCAAAGAACTGATGGCGGCTGTTGATGACTACATCGACACCCCTGAGCGTGAAGTTGACAAGCCGTTCCTGATGCCGGTCGAAGACGTGTTCTCGATCTCGGGTCGTGGTACTGTTGTGACCGGTCGTGTTGAGCGTGGCGTGATCAACGTTGGCGACGAGATCGAAATCGTTGGCATCCGTGACACTCAGAAAACCACCTGTACCGGTGTTGAAATGTTCCGCAAGCTGCTGGACCGCGGTGAAGCGGGCGACAACATTGGCGCTCTACTGCGCGGTATCGACCGTGACGGCGTTGAGCGTGGCCAGGTTCTGTGTAAGCCGGGTTCGGTTACACCGCACACCAAGTTCGAAGCCGAAGCCTATATCCTGACCAAGGAAGAAGGCGGCCGTCACACTCCGTTCTTCGCGAACTACCGCCCGCAGTTCTACTTCCGGACCACTGACGTGACCGGCACCGTGACCCTGGCGGCTGGCACCGAGATGGTTATGCCTGGCGACAACGTCGGTTTCACCGTCGAGCTGATCGCCCCGATCGCGATGGAAGACGGCCTGCGTTTCGCCATCCGTGAAGGCGGCCGCACCGTCGGCGCCGGCGTCGTGTCGAAAATCATCGAGTAAGGCTGTTAATGCCTGAGAAAACCACAAAAAAAATTGCGGTTTTCTTTAATGTCGAGCCTGGACCTCTTGAGGTCCAGGCTCATTTATTAGTCAATTCCCTCAAGCTTTTCTGCGAAGACTATCATTCGCTGCACGCACATTGCCGGTCTGATCGAATTGATGAGTTGCAGCCGGAAACGAGAACAATGTTGGCGTCAAGAGATGTTGAACTCAGAGTGCTCGAAAATCCGTTTAGCGATGGCTATCCTGCGGGAAACAAGATAGCAGGGGCTGCCCTGGAAAGAGACGCTGACTTCTCTCTGTTTCTCGATACCGACACGTTTCTGACGCAAAATACATCGTTTGCCGAGATAGCCTATCCGCAGAAAGTATCGGTCTGCCCGGAAACGCGAAATGCCTGGACAAACCGCCCGCGTGTTTGGCGTCAGGTCTATGCGTTATTTGGACTGCCCAAACCTGAAGCAAAGGTTCAGTTGCTACTAGGACAGTTTTCACATCCATTCTTCAATGCCGGGATGGTACTCTTTCCAACTGGTTCATTCGGTGACTTGTGGTTGGATACTGCACAACAGATTGATAAGATGACAGGATTGAGGGGACGCAGACCCTGGCTCGATCAGATTTCATTGCCAGTAGCAATTGCCCGTTATGGTCAGGACGCGTTGAATTCAGTTGGTCGTATCTGGAACGACACCCCGGATCTACCTGATGAGGGAACTCGGCTGCTGCACTACCATCGTCCCAGACGCTTGCGTGTGCGGGGGAGGATGCATCTGGCGGATCTCGTCTTTCAATCCAGCGGTTCAGAATTCGAAAGCTACGGCGATCTCATTCGGTATTATTCGGCCAAAGGCGTTGTCTCTGATGCGAAAGCTCTCTCGCATGTAAATCTCTCCACACCAATTCCAAAGCCGCGACCAAATTCCTGACTAAAGAAAAAAGGTGACCGCATTCTCGGCATCGACGCTGTTTTGGAAATCATCGGGTCAAGGGTGTAGGTCGGGCTCAAGTCCGGCACATCGTCGAAACTTAGAAGGCCACCCAAGAACAAGGGCGGCCCCTTTTGATTGCAGCGAACTTAGTCGCAGGCAGCGTCCACTATGAATTCTACCTTCAGTTCTGGGCGTGCCAGTTTGGCTTCACCACAAGCGCGTGCAGGGGCGTGGCCTGTTGGAACCCAAGCGTTCCAAACCTCGTTCAAACCAGCGAAATCCTTCATATCAGCCAGCCATATCGTGACGCGCAGCATTTTTTCGCGTGACGATCCCGCCTGTACGAGTAGGGCATCTATTTTGTTGAGGCAAATCTGAACCTGCTCCTGAATCGTCTCACCCTCGGCAACTTGTCCAGTCAGATAGGCCACGCCGTTGTGCTTCACGATTTTCGAGGACCGTTCGCCGGTATCAATGCGTTCAATCATGGGCATTCTCGTTGTCTTAGATTTGGTATGGTTGTTCTTGGTCACAAGATGCCTTGCTTGGCAAACAGAATTCTATTGAGTGGGCTTCAGCGAAATTGAATTAGAGGTGATCGAGTTTGGCGTGAACATATGTTCTGAAGAAGGACTCTGGATCATTGAAGACACACCAAACTTCTCGAATACATCGGGGATGATGCGAAGATTCTTCATCGAATAATCTTGGGCCCACAATGCAGAGGTGAAAAGAAACACGAATAGGGCTTTTCTTAATCAGACGTTCACCCCAATCAAAGACTAAAAACCCACCTGTGAAATGCAGCGAGTGACGTGGAACGCGGAAGCGGCGAACCGCTGAGATCAGGGGGAAATCATGTTTAGTTTTGAATGCATCAACTATGGAACTCAATTCCTTCACAGCAAGGATTTGGAAGATATGCGAGACGCAGTTCTAGGCGGAAATGACCACGAAGTTGATTGCAATGTCAGCGATTTTTGCCGTGAGCGAAAACGGTTCGACATCAAGCTTGCTGACGTATCAGAAAGCGCACAACGGGTCAGTGCCAGATACAAATCATGATTCGCATGTACTGGGAATAGTCGGGTGCGGGCTGATCCGTTTGGGCATTTTTGCGTTGGAGAGTTATCAAGTGCCTTTGGACCAAGGCTCCCGCCCCATCATGCGGTCGGCTTCGGCAGTGATGTCGTTCATATGCTGCTCGAGACTTAACCGCAGCGTTTCTATTTGTTCTTCGGTTGCCTTTCGCGGAACTGGGTCGGTCCACTCACGGCACAGGAACACGCCTTCGTTGCGCCAGGGGCGGGGCATCAGCAGACGATCCCAGGTTCCTGCTTCGCGCCCGTGCCTGGCGGAATAGGTGATCCCAAAGACACGTTTGCCCGACGTCCGCGCCCACACCAGCGGTACAGTTGAAGACACCCGTTCAGGACCTCGGGGACCATCGGCGGCGATTCCGATTGAGATGCCCTGTTTCATTTTCCCGAGCACCTCGCGGGACAAGGCGACGTGGCGTTTGCGGCTGGACATCGCAATCGTGTCCATACCAAACAATTTCTGCACACGGCCCACCATACTGCCTGCGCGGGCAGCAGAGGTGATCGAGCAGATGCGGCCCTTGTCCAAGGGAAAGAAGTAAGGCGACTGAGCCAGACGCTGGTGCCAGAGAACCACGATGACGGGTTCGCCCTGTTCGGCCAGTTGATCTAGTTCTTCGTATCCTATGCGCCGCCAGTTTGTGTTGCGATTGACCATCCTGATATAGCTGGCAATTCGCCGCGCGACCCAGTTCAGAACGGCTTCGCTGTCGGCGATTTTCTTGCGGATGCTCAAGGCAGCGCTCCTTTTACTGGCCGAACCTTGTCTTAAAGAACTGCGCGCGGGGTGCAACTTTTTTGTCGGCGGTAAAAACTTAAAAAGCCTCTTGAGTCCGCTGCGCCTCTGGCATATCTGATGGCCCAGCCTAGGGGTATAGCTCAGTTGGTAGAGCGACGGTCTCCAAAACCGTAGGTCGCGGGTTCGAACCCTGCTGCCCCTGCCACTCTCTCAAATCGATGATGTCGCTGCGACAGACACGTGTATTTGGCGCGCACGTCAGACTCAATTCTCTTGACGTTTAGGGCAAGAAAGAAAATGCTTGAACTAGGCTTGCGGAGAGGCCATCAGGGTTGTCCGCCTAACGTGCTAAGGTCGCTCGACTTTTGTGCTGCTGGCAATAAGCCTGACCGGGTAGGGGAGCCCGGAGCCAATCTGGGGCAAATGGGGATAATGGCAGAGATCGACGTATTTCTTGAAGGGCTCGGGCTGACCAAATACGCCCCTGTGTTTGCTGCCAACGAGGTCTCTCTGGCTGATCTTGTACATCTCTCTGAACACGACCTGATAGATATGGGGCTACCGTTGGGTCCGAGGCGCCGATTGACGGCAGCTTTGGGTCAGGCGCGCGAGGCGAATCCGGCACCTATTCATGGCCACGGGAAAATTGTGGCTGAGCGACGGCAACTGACTGTCATGTTTGTTGACCTCGTTGGATCGACTGCCCTGTCAGAACGTCTGGACCCGGAAGATCTGGGTGAGCTGCTGCGACGGTTCAAAGAAATCTGCTCAACCTCAGTAGCTCGGTTTGGTGGCCATGTTGCAAGCTTCATGGGCGATGGGGCGATGATCTATTTCGGCTACCCTCACGCGCTTGAAGATGCAGCGTCACGGGCAGTTCATGCCGGACTGGATATTCTGGGCGGGCTGGCCCGCATCGAAGGTCAGGAAAAACTGAGCGCACGGATCGGGGTGTCGACGGGTCTTGTCGTTGTGGGCGAGATACACGGCGAAGGGCTGAAAGAACATGACGTGGTTATGGGGCGCACGCCCAATCTAGCCGCTCGATTACAGGCGTTGGCCGAGCCAAATACCCTGATCATCAGCCCTTCGACCCGGCGATTGATTGGCAATGCATTTGAGTTAGAGGATCGGGGCTCATTCGCACTGAAAGGATTTTCGGAGCAGGTCCAGGCCTGGACAGTTACAGGACAGGCTCGGATCGAGCGTAGATTTGACATTATGCCGGATGCCGGGGCTGGGAGGCTTGTCGGGCGACAGGTCGAGTTTCGCAAACTGATCGAAAAGTGGCGAGAGGCCTGTCAGGGTGCCGGTCAGTCTGTGTTGGTTTCTGGTGAGGCCGGAATTGGCAAATCACGTTTGATCGAGGGGTTAAGCCAAGAGCTGGAGGATCAGGGCGCACTTCGGCTCAACTTTCAGTGCTCACCATTTCACGCCAACTCGGCGCTTTATCCGATCATTCAGCATTTGGAGCGCGCAGCGGGGTTCACGCCAACCGACAGCGACGACGAGAAGCTCGGGAAACTCTCGTACCTCCTGCGACATCATCCGCGCGCGCATATGCGCCTGATCGCCGATTTGTTGAGTGTCGAAGCGGACGCTTCATTAGGTCCGCTTGATCTGCCGCCACAGGCGAAACTTGAACAGACGCTCGACGCAGTGACCGAGCAACTAGCAGCGTTGGCCTGTGAGAAACCTGTCTTACTGTTGTTTGAGGATGCCCATTGGGTCGATCCGACCACATTGTCGCTGACCGACCGAGTGATCGAGCGCATTCGGGATTTGCCGGTTTTGATTGTTATTACCGCTCGCCCCGGATTTGATCCAGGCTGGGGGCACCATAACAATACGTTGCACTTGCCGCTGAAGCGTTTGGAAAACCGGGACATTGCGGAGATCGTGGCGGAAGTGGCAGGAGGGAATTCTATTCCAGCCGAAGTCTGCGATCTGATTGCGGCCAAAACCGATGGCATTCCGCTTTTCGTTCAGGAAGTAACGCGCGGCCTGCTGGAATCCGGACAACTAAGACTGACCGACCAGGGTTATGCCTTGCGCGGTCCACTGCCAGCGCTTTCTGTGCCGAATACGCTCAAGGATTCTCTGATGGAGCGTTTGGACCGGCTGGGAACCGCCAAAGAGGTTGCACAAACTGGTGCTGTCTTTGGTCGACAGTTTTCAATCGCGTTGCTGGCCTCGGTCTCAATTTTGTCACCAACGGTCTTGGAGGCTGGGCTGGAACAGCTTTCCTCTGCCGGTATCATTTTGCAGGCTCCGGATGAGGCAGAAGATGAGTTCATCTTCCGCCACGCATTAATACGCGACATGGCTTATGACAGCTTGCTGCGCACGGAACGGCAGGTGCTGCACGACCGGGCGGCAGGTGCGCTGCTTGAAAACCAGCCGCAGCTTGCCCAGACTCAACCCGAGCTACTGGCGCAGCACTACACGTTAGCGCACCGTGCGGATGAGGCGGTGATGCATTGGCAAAGCGCCGGGCGGCGGGCGATTGAACGTTCGGCCCAAACCGAGGCATTGACGCATCTGTCAAAAGCTCTGGATCAACTGGCAGATCTTCCCAAAAGCAAAGATCGAGATCTGCAAGAGATTGATATTCAAATCCTGCGCGCCGGAGTGCTGCGGTCAACCAGCGGTATCTCAGGGGATGCCACAGGCGAAGCGTATGGCCGGTTGCGAGACCTCTGCCATCGAGCGGATGAGACCGACAGGCTGTTTCCGGTTCTTAACGGGCTGTATGCCTTCCATCTGGTGCGGGCTGAATATCGGTTGGCGCAAGATGTATCGTCGCAAATTCTTGATCTGGCGGCGGAAAGCGGCAGGACTGAACACCGAATGGTGGGCCATCGCGCGATGGGTGCTGTGCAGTTGCATTTGGGTAATCTGCCTAAGGCAAAAACCCATCTGGAACAGGCCTGGTCGCTATATGATTTTGATCAACACAGTCAGTTGGCCTATGTTTATGGGACTGATCATGCCGCCATTACTTCGGCCTTCCTGGGGACGTGTTATTGCCTCATGGGGCGGCACCAAGAAGCCTTGCAGATTCAACGCACGGCTTTGGGCTGGGCGAAAGAATTAAAGCACGCCCACAGTGTAGCGCAGATATTGGTCTATATGTGTAAGGTTCATCTGCTGGCACGCGACATACCCGCGTTGCAGCAGGATGTCGAAGCGTTGTCCAAAGTTGCTGAAGAGCATTCGCTGCCATTCATGGCCACCATCGCGCGATTGTGGGAAAGCTGGGCCAACGCGACCGAATCCTCGGATATTGCGCATATCGATGATCTGCGCCAAGCATCAGAGGACTGGTGGGCAGTCGGGGCGGGGAACTACAAATGTTTCTTCCCCTCTCTGATTGCCGAGCTTCTTATAAACGCGGGTGATCATAAAGCGGCTAAGCAGACATTGTCGCACGCGGCCCAAATGCTGGCTGAAACCGAAGAGAAATGGGCCGAAGCTGAACAGCTGCGAATCGAAGCCAGTTTTGTTGCCGGCACCGGGGGCGACCCAGAGCCTTTGCTGTTACGGTCGATCGAAACGGCGCGACGGCAAGGGGCACACTTGTACGAACTGCGTGCAGCGGTTGCGCTGACACGTTGGCGGCTGGACCATGGAAAGCCTGCGGGCGATGCACTTAACACCGCTTTGTCTCATTTCGAATCGAACGCATATCTGGCGGATCTGGAAGAGGCACGAGGGTTATTGGAAACGACCACTTGACCGACAGGGGCCATTGCTGCCAGCTTGGACAGCGGCAGATATGGGATGATACCGAAAATTCATAGTTGTGGCGTGGGGATATGCGTTTCCACGCTACCAATTCATTTGGTGTGAGGAGACCCGATGAAGAAGATCAGCAAAACGCTTCTGGCCAAGGATATTGTGGCGCAAAGCCGCACTGATCTGGCGCTGCAGCAATATCACTCGATCACGCCCGAGCAGATACGCGCGTTTGAAAGGAAACTGATCGGAACGGTCACTCTGCCCACCGACCCCGACTACAACAATGACCGGCAGGTTTGGAATCCGGCCTTTCAGGATTACCCTGAGATCATCGTCTATTGCGAGACAATTCAGGATGTGCGCGCCAGTCTTGCTTTCGCACGTGAGCACGACTTGTGGGTTGTGGCACGGTCTGGTCGCCACAGCACGGCGGGGTATTCGGTCAACAACCAGATGGTGCTGGACACCAGCAAAATGCGGTATGTCACCGTCGATCCTGAGGCGCCGATGGCTTATGTCGGTCCGGGTACGCCGTTCAAGATGCTGAACTCTGAGTTGAATTCCTATCACCTGCATGTGCCGGGCGGGGCCTGTCAGGATGTCTGCGTCGCAGGCTTCATGATGGGTGGCGGTTATGGCTTTACCTCTCGCCGCTACGGGATGGCTTGCGACAATGTCCTGGGCGTAACCGTGATGCTGTGGGATGGCAGCATAGTGATCGCGGACAAAAACACGAACCCCGACCTGTTCTGGGCCATCCGGGGCGGGACGGGCAACAATTTTGGGGTGTTGTTGGAGATCCGTTACCAGCTGCACCCGCTGTTTATGGTCTGGGGCTGCCATATCACATGGCCGCTGGACAAAGCCGCAAAGGCGTTGGAGTTCCTTCAGGCCAATTATATGAGCACCTGCGATGATGATCGGTTCGGAGCTTATATTTTCCTTGCTTTTCAGGGCGATAAGAAAGTGCTGCTGGTGTCGGCGCT
Source organism: Ruegeria sp. G2 (assembly GCF_056533505.1). Classification (NCBI taxonomy): domain Bacteria; kingdom Pseudomonadati; phylum Pseudomonadota; class Alphaproteobacteria; order Rhodobacterales; family Roseobacteraceae; genus Ruegeria; species Ruegeria sp. G2. The sequence continues at coordinate 25,101 of NZ_JBQFON010000003.1, forward strand.
TTATGATGGGACGGCCGAAGAGGGTAACGCATTTATCCAGCCCTTGCTCAGCGAAGAAATCGGCGGCGAGATGGGGCCTGATGACCGGAATTATGGCACCTATCAGGAAATCAACTCGTGGCTTTACGACGACAAGTACGACATCCCTGTCGTGCCCGATCAGGCGCGCGAAGATAAGCAGGCCGGGTATATCAAACGCCAGCTCAACGCGGGCGAATGGCAGCGCGTCGTGGACTACCTCGACAGCACGCCCAACGCCTATGGCGCGGTTGCGATCGAACCCTATGGCGGCGCGATCAACCGGATGCCACTGGGCAAAGAGGGTAACGCCTTCATCCACCGTGATGTTTCGCTGAACTTCTACGTTGATGTGTTCTGGGTGTCGGAAGAAGAAAAAGAGATCGTCGTGCCCTGGCTCGACGGGTTCATGGAACTGATGACCGAGGAAGGTTATTTCATCGACCGGGTCTATCAGAACTACCCTCGTCGGACGCAAAAGAACTATCGCTGGCAGTATTGGGGCGAATATTTCAACTCACTGCTGTTCGTGAAGCAGAAATTCGATCCGGGCAATTTCTTCCACTATCAGCAGAGCATTTCACCGGTGCCGGATGATGCGCCGCCGGACATTATCCGCGACACGTCCGAGTCGATCTTTGATGATATGACCATCACTTATGAGACCTATTCGAACCCCTGAAAGCGGGGGCAGCCAAGGCCGAACGGGGGAGGGCCCAGCATGGATACCATCCGAGAGATTTTCTTTCTGCCACCCATGGCGGTTGCTCGCCTGGGGCCGGGTGAAACACCGCTGGAAAGCTATGAGTGGCAGCAGGACATAGATGCCCATGGCAACAACAAGACGGTCATCCGCTCGAACATAACCCTGCACGAAGTCGAAGATGGCAGCGTATCGGCCTATCTTCCCGACCCCGACACGATCCGCTTTCGCGACGAAGGCGGCGCATTGCGTCCGGTTGCTCCGTTCTTTGAGTTGTGGGCGCGGATGCATGACGCCGAGACGGGCGAGGAATATGAGACGCCGGTAACGCTGGATCTGCTCGACGGTCAGGGGCTGTCGCTGCAGAACGTGCGTTATTCGGTCACCGTCGGAAACACCAAGGCAGAGCGTCGGACTGGTGACGCGGCCTGCGGATTTCGCGCTCGGGTCGAGATTGCGGGGCAGGATTTCGCCCCGAAACCCCTGCTGGCTTTTAGCCCCTACACCTCGGAACAGCAGCCGATGGTCTATGAGCACAACCCGATCCCGCTGGGCTCGATCCGCGCGATCCATCCGGTGCAGGGTCATGATGAACCGGTCGAGGGAGAATTCATCGACCGCAGCATCCTGCGTCTGCGGTTCATGCCCCCCAAGGGCGAGGTTTATGGCCCGCCCGATGCAGCCTACGGCCCGGCGACGCTGGCGGTTCCGGGATACCAGAACGACCCGCCGAAATCGGAATATGGCCGTATCCATGAAATAGTGCCCGAACAGAACCGCATCCTGAACCCCGACACTCCTTGGTCGAAATGGGTCATGATGTCCGGCACCTCAGATGACCCAGAGCCGCATGACAGTTACGACGGTGCGCGCGTCGGCAATGACCAGTCCTGGGGCGTGGCAGACGACACCAGTGATGGCGTGATCGAAGCAACGCTCGCCGTGCGTGGCGAGCGCTTGACGGCGCGCGCGACGATCATGACCGGCCCACCCGATTTTGCGCCGGATGCTAGGCCGTTTTACAGCCTTGAAGATGATCTGGCAGACCGTGATCTGTCGTTGATTTCAGTGACCAAAGAAAACTACACGCAGGCCAAGGACGAGGTGGTCGATATTTTCCGCCGCGCCTTTGAGACCAACAGCTTGATCAACCTCGACGATATCCGCGCGCAGGGTCTGAAAGATAATGCCAAGCTGCAGGCCAAGACCGGGATTTCCCCGACGCCGGGCCTGCCATCAACCGACGCAAAATCCATGACGGAAGAGGATGCAAGGCCGCCCGACAAGATCGACGAACTGATCCGACCGCAGCCGATCTCGGTCTTCTCGAACTCGGTGCCCAATGACCGGCTACCTTATACCGTAGCCACGAAATTCGTGCATGAGCAACTGATTGACGAGGCGAATCTGCTGGATTTCCTACGCCGCCGCCCGGATTTCGTGAAAACGCTGCTGCGCCCGCCCTACGGCATCCTGACCGAACTTGAGACCGACCCGAACCCCGATCAGGCCCCGAACCCGGAGTTCCGCGATCCCCGGATCATCCGCGACTCGATGCACGATGCGCGGATGCCGCCTTATATGCGTGATTCCAACTATTACCCGCTATCCCTGTCACGCAGGCAATACCATCTGGTGATCTCGTTCATCGACTATCTGGTTGCACAGGAATCGGAGGCTCAGAATGTCTGATCAACCCGGCCAAATCCGCGTCAAACCCCGCAACCTGACCGCCCGCGCGGCCTATAAGGTACCGGGCAACCCTGACAACACGCGACTAGATGGATCGGTGGGCAATTGCTTTCCCGGTCTGGAAATGGATGTACGCAATCTTGATCGGCGTTTTTTCCCCGGTCTGGTTTTCAACGCCGCACGGGTGCCGCTGAACCCCGTGCCCGAGGCGCCGAAGAATTCACAGGGCTTCCATCTGGTTTTTGTCGATTATTTCTACGACCCGATGCTGCCTGACAACAGCCCCGAAGAATGGGTGCAGACCTTGCTGGAGGCCTACAGCGGCGACGTGGGCGTAAAGCTCAGCCAAGGGCGCTGGTTCCTGTCATGGGTCGAACAAAGCGGCAAGCGCATCACTTTCAAGGAGGAAGACGGCACGCCCTATGACGGGCTGATGATCTGGCGGTTTATCCGCAGTCTGGAACATGGCGATGACAAACCGGTCAGTATTGCTCTGGAGCGGCGTAATCACGAAGGCATTGTGGATACTGAGCAGGTGGTCCTGCACGGGTTTCGGCGCCAGTATAGAACCGAGGCGGGGGTCTTCAGCGAAGCCTATGACCCCGGTGAATTGACGCAGAGCCTGTGCAATCCGTGGTCCCATGACTTCCGCGATTGCGGCTGCCACTACTGGCCCTCAAACCACCCCGATGTGGTGATGGCCGAGGTGGCACATGACGACCAGCTGCCATCGGGCCAGTCGAAGAACCCGATCGAAGCCGAGACCTATCTGGACTGGCTGCGCTCGGACAAATCTCCGTCCGGCAATGTCGCAGCGCTGAATACGGTGGAACAGAACCGCCCCTATCAGATCGACCACTATCAGGTTAACCAGATGTGGAGCGAGCTGCCCATCGTCGTCGAAAGTCGCGAAACGGGCGAGGTTTACGAGGTTGATCCCGAAATGCCGGGCGTGGAACCCTATGACACGCCGGAGACGATGATCGAGGACCTTAAGACGCGCCTGGCCGCGATGGAGATGACGCTGAGCCTGCAGTATCTCTATGCCTATTTCTCGTTGGCGGATCCCGAAACGGCGGACACCCAGAAATGGCCGACACTGAAGGACGACCTGATCTTTGCCCGGCGTTCCGTGCTGGAGGTCGCGATTGGCGAGATGACCCATATGCGCTGGGCGAACCAACTGCTGTGGGAGCTTGAGCCAGAAGGGTATGAACCCATCCTGACCCCGTCTGAAACTCTCCCTGCGGGTAAGGGTAAGACGCAGCCCCGCGCGCTGAGGCCACTGACGGCTGAGGCGCTTGCGGATTTCATCGAGATCGAGCGTCCCGGTGGCTTTATCGACCGCGCCTATGCGCAATGTGTTGCAACGCTGGAGCAGGCGGACTTATTCCCCGAGCGCCGTCTCTATGCGCTGGCGGTGCGGATCGACACCGACGGGGACGAGCATTTCCTGCGCTTTAGCCAGATGAAGGATGTTCTGGCCAAGTACGATACCGGCGAAGGTACTCCTGCTTACTTGCGCCCGATTAAGGTCGGGACCGAAGAGCAGGCCAAAACAGCGTTGGAACTCTACGCTAAGGTCAAGGATGGGTTGGCCAATGCCTATACGCTTGAAGCGGATGGCAAATTCGAAGAGTCTCAGACCTTTATCCAGCAGGTGCGCGATGACATGAAGCTGTTCCGGGTCGAGGGCGAAGCGCTGGCGGCCCAAGGGATCGGCATTCCCTTCTGGACGGAGGGCAAGGCGTGATCGCACCCGCCGCACAGGTGCATTTCTTCGAAACAGGGCATGGAGATCACATGCTCGCCATCGATGGCTCGCGCGTCTTCGACGTCCCCGAGGGCACGGCGGGCCGGTTTGAGGCGATGAACACCGCGGGCCAAAGTGCTTTCCTCAGGTCCATGGGGTTGGATGGTACTCCATTCATCGACGATACAATGCCACAGGACCTGCCCGTGCGCTCGCTGTCACTGGCCGTGGCGCAGAAATGCAATCTGGCCTGCACCTATTGCTATGCGGCGGGTGGCGAATTTGGCGGCCCCGCGCGGAATATGGAGTGGGAGGTCGCCAAGGCCTCGGTTGATCGGCTGGTGGCCGAAGCCGAACCCGGTGTGCGGATCAACCTCGCCTATCTGGGCGGAGAACCTTTAATCAACCGTGATCTTGTGCATCGAACCACGGACTATGCTGTGAAACAGGCGCAGGCAAACGGATTGAGCGTTGGCTTTTCGATCACCACCAATGGAACCTTACTGCGACCCGAGGATGCCGCGTTTTTTGAGGCACATGGATTTGCGGTCACCATTAGTCTGGATGGCGTGGGCAAGGTTCACGACAAACTGCGCCCAAATCGAGGAGGGCGGGGCAGTTTCGACATGATCCTGAAACGGGTCGAGCCGCTTCTGGCCGCACAGCACCGGATGCAGGTCGATGCCCGGGTGACGGTCACGCCGCAGAATATGAACCTGCCAGAGACGCTGGAGCAGTTCGTGGGGATGGGATTTCACTCCATTGGTTTTTCACCGATGCTGGCCTCACCCAATGGCCAGCATGAGCTGGACCGCAACGATTTGGATGAAATGCTGACCCAGATGATCCGTTGCGGTGAGGTGTTCGAAGCGGCGGTGATCGAAGGGCGGCGCTATCCGTTCTCGAATATGGCAGCGGCGATGCAGGAAATCCATCGCGGTACGCATCGGCCCTATGCCTGCGGGGCAGGGGGCGGATATTTCGGCGTGTCCGCCGATGGCGGCCTGTTTGCCTGCCATCGCTTTGTCGAGGACGAAGCCGGAGCCATGGGCGATGTCTATGATGGCCCCGACTTGCGACGGGAAAACTGGTTGGCGGACCGTCATGTGCACACCCAGTCACCGTGCAATACGTGCTGGGCGCGGTATTTATGTGGCGGTGGGTGTCATCACGAGGTCATCCACCGCGGACGTCCAGCCTGCGACTACATTCGCGGCTGGCTGCACTATTGCCTTCAGGCCTATGTCCGCTTGTCCGAAGTAAGGCCCGATTATTTTGGCGTGCCTACGCAGGCCGCCTCTGCCTGATCGGATGATCATTGAGACTGAAATCTGCGTAATCGGTGGCGGCCCAGCAGGCAGCGCGGCGGCGCTGAGGTTAGCTCAACTGGGTCGCCGTGTCTGCCTGGTCGAAAGACAAACCTTTCCGCGCCAGCATGTCGGAGAATCTCTGCCACCATCAATCTGGCCGATCCTGAACCTTCTGGGCGTCGAAGAAACCGTGGCGCAAGCCGGGTTTCTGCGCGCAAGCGGATCGATCCTGCATTGGGCCGGAACGTTTGAGCGTCGCGGTGCTGACGGCGATTACCCCGGTCTGTTAGTGGATCGAGGCCAGTTTGATGCGGTACTGCTGCAAGCCGTGCGGGCGGCGGGAGTTGAGATCATCCAGCCCGCACGGGCATACCGCCCGATGCGCGGAAGATCAGGCTGGGAAATACCAGTCCGCAGCGATACGGAAGCATTCCAGGTTCAGGCTCGGATCCTTCTGGATGCCGCAGGCCGGCAAGCCGGGCTGGGCCGCAGGTTTCGATCAGCCTCTCAGCCTTTATTGGCGCTCTATGCTTATTGGCAGGTTCCCCCAGGCTTCGGCCCACAAGCGCGGGTCGAAGCAGGCAAGTCGCACTGGTACTGGGGTGCGCTGTTGCCGGGTGGGGTGGTCAATGCAATGGTTTTTGTTGAACCCGAGAGCTGCACAGGGCTTTCACCTGCGGACCGGCGCGATCTTTACCTGAACCTGTTGGCGCAATCGACCTTGTTATCCCCTTGTCTGGAACAGCGCCGGATCGGGCCAGTCCGGAGGGTGGACGCAACCAGCCGAACCGAGGTCACACCTCCGGCGCGAGATCTTCTCCGGGTCGGGGAAGCCAGTTTCTCGGTCGACGCTTTATCATCGCAAGGGGTGCAATTGGCCATGGGGCAGGCAGTGCAGGCCGCAGCAGTGATAAACGCGCTGCTGGATACGCCCGAACACAGCGAACTGGCTTTGACATTCTACACAGACCGCCAGTTTGAGCGTGTACAGACCCACGCTGCGCTGTCGGCAGATTTCTATGCGAGGCAGCATGCGGTCAGTCCTTCGCCGTTCTGGGCCGAGCGCGCACATCCGTTGGACTGGCTCAAATCGCCTCGAACCGACCCTAACCCAGAGATGTTGCGCAACGATCTGGCCCTGACCCTGTCTTCGAAAGCAAAGCTGATTACGTCTGGGGTTCAGGTCGCCGCGCATATTGAGCCGGGACTTGTTTTGAAGCACCCAAATCTGCAGCGGCCTGTCGCAAATCTCGAGGGTGCTTCGCTTGGCCTTCTGTTGCAGCGCTTACATTGGCCACAAAACGCGAGCAAGATCGTTGCATGTTGGTCAGATACACTCGATGCCGAACGAGCGGCTCGCATTCTGGACTGGCTTTGGCACCATCGCATACTGATCCCGGTAACTGATCGGGATTAATCACGGTTCCCTCTGCCATCCGAATGGCATAAGCTTCGCCGCAACGCCAACCGCCAAGTAACAAGAGGTCGTATGTCGCGTTTTGATGGGTATTTCCTGCGGCAATTGCTGGTGCTGTTTGGCTTTTTCACACTGGTCCTTGTCGGTGTCTTCTGGATCACACGTTCGGTCAGCCTGTTTGACCGCGTGATCAGCGGCGGCCAGTCTGCAATGGTGTTTCTGGAATTCACCGCGCTAACCCTACCGACACTGATCCGGACGGTTATGCCGATGGCGGTGTTCGCCGCCGCTGTTTACGCGACCAACCGCTTGAGCCGGGAAAGTGAGATGATGGTGATGTTGGCGACCGGATCGAGCCCTTGGCGTCTGGCGCGCGCGGTTTTGATGTTCGGGCTGAGCGCTGGGTTGATAATGGCGGTCATCAGTGTGTTTCTTCGGCCTGCATCGGTTGATCAGCTGGAACAAAGACAGGATGAAGTCGCTGGTGATGTGACTGCTCAGCTACTGAATGAAGGCGAATTCCTGCACCCGGCAGACGGTGTAACCGTCTATATTGGCAGTATTGATCTGGACGGAACGCTGCGCGAGGTCTTTGTTTCGGACCGGCGAGAAGCGATAAATCCCGTCAGCTATTCCAGCACCACAGCTTATCTGGTCAACCAGACCTCAGGCATTCATCTGGTTATGCTAGACGGGGTTGCGCTGCGATTTGATGAGGCTGGCAACACGTTGTCATCAACGTTGTTCGAAGATGCATCCTACGATATTTCAGAGCTGACACTGAACTCGGAAATGGGCCACCGGAGCCTTGAGGCGATACCTACGATCGAGCTGATCTGGGATCGGGAAGCTGTTGCCGTGAAAGATGACCACAGCGTCGGGCATCTGGTTGATGAACTGCATCAGCGATTCTCATGGATCGCTATTTGTATTGCGGTTGCCTTGGTCGGCTATTCGGCGCTCATGCTCGGCAGTTTTTCGCGTTTTGGCTTGTGGCCCCAGATACTCGGAGCCTTCACGATTCTCGTATTGTTGGAAGGCGTTAGGGGGTTTGTTTCACCTGTTGTGATCGGAGATCCACGTTTGTGGATTTTGCTTTACCTTCCGGCGATACTAGGCGTCGTTTTGTCAGGATTGTTCCTGACTATTGCCGGACGCCCCTTGTTCCGTAAGTCATCCGGCACCGGCGCCATTTCCTCTGTATGATACTTGGTGTTTGTCGCGTCGAATTCTTTTGCGTTGTTGATCGGTCTGTCTAATCTAGGCGCGAAAGCAGCCACAGGAGCGCGCCATGCTGGACAAAACCCACAAACCCACCTGGACCAGTTTTGAAAAGGCAACGAAGGCCGATTGGGATGCGGTCATGGAGTATGAAGAGGCCTATAACGCGGCTCTGCCAGATCGTATTTTGGATGCCATCCGATCGCTAGACGAAGACTGGACGCCTTATCCAGTGAATCGTTACCAACACAGCCTGCAAGCCGCGACACGCGCTTATGAGGATGGTGCCGATGAAGAGCTGGTTGTAGCAGCTTTGATCCATGACACTGGCGATATCCTGTCGCCTTATAATCACGGTGAATTATCAGCTGCGATGATGAAGCCATATGTAAGCGCGAGAACCCATTGGATCCTCAAGCACCACTGTGTGTTTCAGGGATATTACTATAATCACCATCTCGGCGGTGACCGGAATGCGCGCGACAACTATCGCGACAGCCCGTATTGGGAGGACTGCCGATATTTCTGCCACGAATACGATCAGAAAGCGTTTGACCCTGATTATCCAACAAAGCCGCTGGAGTTCTTCGAACCCATGCTACGCCGCGTCTTAAGCAAGGGCGAGGGGCATATGGAGTTGAACGAGACGTCAGAAGGTTAACAAGCGGCCATCAGTCGATAGACGATCTGAGCGGCGGTAAAGTCCCAGGCGGCATTGCCGTCTGGGGCCAACTCGACCACATCGAAGCCCACACATTTCCGGCCCTTCAGGGCGTGCTCGACCAGGCGCAGCGCCTGATAGTATCCCAGCCCCCCAGGTACGGGCGTGCCGGTCGCAGGCATTTGTGATGGATCCAGCCCGTCCACGTCAAAGCTGACATAAATCAGTTTGGGAAAATCCTCGGGCAGGTCGACCGAATGGATATTACCAGTCACCAATTCTTCGGCGTCCACATGGAAAATGCGGTTCTTCAGACGGCTCTGCGCCTCCTCGGTCGAGAAGGCACGAACGCCGAATTGCGCCAGCCGGATGCCTTCTTCGGCCAAAAGGTGCATAACTGAGGCGTGAGAGTGTTTCTCTCCCTGATAGGCGTTGCGCAGATCAGCATGGGCGTCGATCTGGACGATGCCGATGGGCTGGTTTAGCGCACGGGCGACACCCATCACTGCACCAAAACTGAGCGAATGTTCCCCGCCCAAGGTCACGGGCACTTTGCCCGCAAGGATGGCGGCTTCGGTGCGTTGGGCGAGGCGTTCCATGACTTCGGGCAGGGCGGCGTCGCAATCGATGGGTTTCTCGGTGAAAATGCCTTCTACGCAAGGTTCTGCGTGGCCCATGATGCGCTCCAACTCGTTGCTGGCCTCAATGATCGCCTCAGGCCCTTTTGCGGTGCCGGATCCGTAAGAGACCGTGCGCTCCAGAGGCACCGGGATCACGCGAAAGCGGGCGTCCTCGGTGCGCTCGGATGTGGTCAGTTCACTATCAAGAAAAATGCTCATGAAAGGCGGTCCTTAAAGTCGTCATAGCTGAACTTTTTGATGATTTTCAGTTCGTCTGTTTCGCTGTTCCATAAGGCGATGGTGGGCAGGGGAACACCGTTGAAGGTGTTGGTCTTGACCATCGAGTAATGCGCCTGATCGAGGAAAGCAAAGCGCTGGCCGATCTCCAGAGGCTTGTCCCATGTGTAATCGCCAATCACATCGCCGGCCAGACAGGACGGACCGCCCAGACGGTAGGTATGGCCTGACGCGGCCTCGTCCATCAGGGCGGGGCGATACGGCGCTTCGATCACGTCGGGCATGTGGCAGGTGGCCGAAATATCGGTGATTGCGAGGTTCATGCCATTTGTTGGTAGGTCGAGGATTTCTCCGATCAGAATGCCCGCGTCCAACGCCACCGCCTCCCCGGGTTCGAGATAGACGTCGACGTTGTGTTTTGCGCGGATGGCTTTGATGAAGGCCACCAGCCCGTCGCGGTCATAGTCATCGCGGGTGATATGATGGCCGCCGCCGAAGTTCAGCCACTTGAGCTGGTCCATGAAGGGGGCGAATTTGGGTTCCACAGCGTCCCAAGTTCGTTGCAGCGGCTCGAACCCCTGTTCGCAGAGTGTGTGCATGTGCAACCCATCGACGCCGGTCAGGGCGTCTGCGGTCAATTGGCTGACAGGCGTGCCGAGACGTGAGCAAGGTGCGCAGGGGTCGTATTTGGGGATCTCACCCTCGGAGTGCTCGGGGTTGATACGCAGGCCAACCTGTACGCCTGCTGCCTGGGCTTTGAAGAGGAAGCGATCCTTCTGAGCCGGAGAGTTAAAGATGATATGGTCGGACAGAGTGAGAATTTCATCTATGTCTGCGTCTTTGTACCCGGCGCAGAAGGTCGCGACCTCGCCGCCATATTCTTCACGACCCAAACGTGCCTCATAGATACCGCTCGCGCAGGTGCCGCCGAGGTATTGGCGGACCAATGGGGCGAGCGAGAACATTGAGAAGGCTTTGAGCGCGCTCAGGACATGCGCGCCTGAGCGGTTGCCGATCTCGGCGAGCATGCTCAGATTCCGCTCGACGGCTATTTCGTCGACCACAAAGCACGGCGTGGGAACCCGGCTTAGATCGAAGTTGCGAAAGGCTCCGGCGTCGCCGGCCTGCGTGGTCATCATGTCGGACATAGCCGGCGTCTCCGTTGGGTGGAGAGGTCCGGGGAACCAACCCCCCGGACCCCCCGGATATTTTGGGCCAGATGAAACAGTGTGGTCGTTCAGACCGACCCTGAGGGATCAGAACTCGACCGGGCCGTCGAGCTCGTGGACCTGCCACGGCAGGCCGTGTTCGTTCAGCATGTCCATGAAGTTGTCTGGATCCAGCTGTTCCATGTTCCAGACGCCGGGCTGCACCCAGTTGCCTTTCAGCACCTGTGCGGCACCGATCATCGCGGGTACGCCGGTGGTGTAGCTGACGGCTTGGCTGCCGACCTCGGCATAGCATTCCTCGTGGTCGCAGATGTTGTAGATGTAATAGGTTCTCTCGCCCGAGCCGTCTTTGGCCTGGCCCGTGGCGATGTCCCCGATGCAGGCTTTGCCTTTGGTTTCTGCACCCAGGTCACCGGGATCAGGCAGCAGAGTTTTCAGGAACTGGATCGGGATGATTTCCTTGCCGTCATGCATAACCGGATCAATGCGGGTCATGCCGACATTCTCCAGCACTTTGGCGTGGGTAATGTAGGCATCGCCGAAGGTCATCCAGAAGCGGGCGCGTTCGATTTCGGGGAAGTGGGTCGAGAGTGATTCCAGTTCCTCGTGATACATCAGGTACATGTTCTTGGGGCCGATGGCAGGAAAGTCGAACTCGACCTTATGGGTCATGGCGGGGGAATGTTTCCATTCGCCGTTCTCCCAGTGACGTACTTCGGCCAGCACTTCGCGCAGGTTGATTTCGGGGTTGAAGTTAGTGGCGAATTCCTGATCGTTCGAACCGCCATTAGCGTCCAGCACATCGATCTGACGAATGGTGTCCAGCTTATGTTTCTTCAGCCAGGTGGCGAATACGCTGGTCACGCCCGGATCGAAGCCAGAGCCGAGTATCGCTGTCAGACCGGCCTCTTTGAACTTATCCTGATAGGCCCACTGCCAATGGTATTCGAACTTGGCCTCATCCTCGGGCTCATAATTTGCGGTGTCGAGATAATGGATGCCCGCCTCAAGGCACGCGTCCATCAGCACCAGATCCTGATAGGGCAGGGCGAGGTTCACAAGGATTTCTGCGCCGGTTTCCTTGATCAGCTTGACCGTGTCTTCGACCTTGTAAGCGTCCAGTTCGGCGGTCTTGATATCGACGCCCACACGCTCTTTCACCGCCTTGGCGATGACGTCGCATTTCGATTTTGTGCGGCTGGCCAAGGTGATTTCGGTGAAAATGTCCGAATTCATCGCCATCTTGTGCACTGCAGCGTGAGATACGCCGCCCGCGCCGACAACCAGTGTTTTGCCCATGGTCTGTCTCCTTTTTATTCGTAATAGGTGTAGCCGTTGATCGAGTCGCGATAGGCGCTCATCAGGGTTTTGCGGTCCTTGGCTTTCAGAGTACCGGTCGAGATCGCCTCGTCCACCATTTTGCGGAAGGCGGCGACGCAATCCTGTGGGTCGAATTCCACGTAAGACAGGACCTGGCTGATCGTGTCGCCCTCTTGTTCGTGCAGCAGATCAAAGCCTCCGTCAGCACGCAGGTCGATGGTGACGACGTTGGTATCGCCGAATAAGTTGTGCAGATCGCCCAAGGTTTCCTGATAAGCGCCAACGAAGAAGACACCCATGAAGTACTCATCATCTTCGGGCAGGGAATGCACCGGCAGACTGGGTGAGACACCGTCGGCCAGAATGAACCGGTCGATCTTGCCGTCGCTGTCGCAGGTGATGTCTGACAGAACGGCGCGGCGGTCAGGCGTTTGATTCAGGCCTTGTAGTGGGACGATGGGGTGAAGTTGATCGATGGCCCAAACGTCAGGAAGGGATTGGAACAGTGAGAAGTTGCAGTGGTAGATATCGGCCACTTTCTCTAATTGGTCGTCCACATCCGACTCCAGATCATCATTTGCAGCCAGAGACTTGAGGCGTGCCATAAGCGACAGGTAGATCCGTTCAGCACGGGCCATCTGGCGCAGGTCGACATAGCCCCGCCGGAAGAGCGCGCGCAGCTCGTTGCGGTAGAAGGTGGCGTCGTTCCAGCATTCCTGCAGCCGATCGCTGCTTAGATAGCCATGAACTGCAGCGAGGTCCGAGACCATATGATGATCATCAGCTTCGACTTCGGGACCGGTCGGGGCGTCGTAAAGCGTGCTCTCCAGAACATTAAAGACCAGCATCGAAGATGTGGCCACGACGGCCCGCCCGCTTTCAGTGATAAGCGTAGGATGATCGATTTTAGCTTCGTCCATGGCATAGGCCACAGTTTCGACCACGTTTGCGCAGTATTCTTCAACCGTATAATTGATTGAATTTTCTGCGGCTTTCTTTTCGCCGGTATAATCCACACCCATACCGCCGCCTAGGTCCAAATGGGTGAGCGGTACGCCTTCGCGCGTGAGTTCGGTATAGTAGCGGCACGCCTCGCCTACAGCGCGGCGCACGTCGTTGACGTCCTGTACCTGTGAGCCCAGATGTGAGTGCTGCAGCTTCAGGCAATGCAGCAGGCCGGCGTCACGCAGCTTGTCCACTGTGGCAACCAGTTGGTCGGTGTTCATCCCAAAGGCGGATCGGTCGCCCGAACTTTCTTCCCATTTGCCGCTGATCTGATTGGTCAGCTTGACCCGTACGCCGATCAAGGGCTCGATGCCAAGCTCGTTATATACCTGGATAACCGTGTCAGCCTCTTTTGGGCTTTCCAGAACGATGACCGTATTGAAACCGATCTTGCGGCTGAGGATTGCGAGCTGGATGAACTCGGCGTCCTTGACGCCGTTGCAGACAATGAGCGCCTCAGAGGCCAAGCGGTGGGCCAGCGCGACGACCAGTTCGGGTTTGGAACCGGCCTCAAGCCCATAATTGTATTTCTTGCCGAACTCGACGATCCGATCGACGACCTGAGCCTGCTGGTTCACCTTGATCGGGAAAACGCCGCGATATTGGCCTTTGTAGTCAACGCGCTTGATTGCGTCGCGGAAACTTTCATTCAAATGCGCGATCTCATGTTCCAGATAAGACGCCACACGTAGCACCATCGGCGCCTTGATGCCCCGATCATCCAAGTCACTTAGGATACCCGGCAGGCTAATCGCAGTGGCATCAGGAACCATCGGATTACGTAGACCGATCTCGCCCTGATCCGTCACCTCAATGAGGCCTTTGCCCCATTTCTCAACCCCGTAGATGGAATGCGGTGCGATGGGCGGTTGTTTCAATCAGGTTTATCCTTGGAATCAGGGTGCAGGTTTCGCGCCTGCCAATACGGTAGCGGTTCGATTCGTCCAAGCATAAACTGCGAATCGGATTCTCGCTGCGTATTAATCGGTTGTTTGGATTGGGATCAAATGGTTGTCCCATTGGCAATCCTGCCGAGACGAGATTTTGGCGTGCGCGGCATTCAGAGACCCAAAGGCACCGGTACCGGTGGTGAATACCAAACCTTCTGCGCCAGCGCCTAATCCGCAGACGTCCTCAAGCGTGTAGGCATTCATTAAAGCACCGCTCGTCACATCGAAGCGATGTAGCGTGTTGCCTCTGGGGCAGGTTATTGCAACTGAATGTCCATCGGTGGAGAACGCGATGCTGCCAGCATACCCCTGCAAGTCGCTTTGCTGTCTTTCAGGGGCGGAAAGCAGGCGAGGGATTTCGCCAAGTTTGTGCAAGCCCAACAAGGGTGGGTGCTTGGTCTGATTGCCCTGCCATTGCATCGCGAAACCCACAAGACCATCGCCACGCACAGCAAGATGACGGATCGAGTTTTTGTGCTGCGCGCCGGTTAACTCCACTTTTGCCAATACCGAACCCGATATGTCGACATAGGCGAGATTGGGTAACATTGTAGGCAAGTTAAGCTTTGTTCGGCCGGTATCGGGGTGGGTTTCGATACCGCCATTGGCAATAACAAGCATGTCAACGCCGGGCATAAGCCTTATGTCGTGGGGACCAACGCCGCCCGAGGCGAACTCTCCAATCCGAGTAAATTTGTTGGCGTCCCAAACGCCTATGACGCCTTCTGCGGCTTCAAATTTGTTCTCGGTCGTGAAGAACCGTGTGCCATCGGACGAGAATGTTCCGTGCCCGTAGAAGTGGCGGCCATTTGGGGCTGTCAGTCGTTTGATGACGCGGCCGCTTTTGCAATCGATCACAACGGCGAATGTGCCCGGACGGCGTGCAAAGGCGACGGCTTGCGCCTTGGACGGATGGGCAGCCGCAGCATGGCCTCGTGATGGCAGAGGGATCGAGAACAAGATGGCGCCTGCGTTGTCCAGCCCGGAAAGCCGATAGCTGCCATCGGGGAATAGCCCGGCGGCAAGATAAACAGGCGCGCCCACCGATGACCAGCCGGATGCGGGCGTCAGGCTGGCAGCGGCAAGACCTGCAAGGAAATTGCGCCGGTTGGTCAAAGCTCAGTCTCCGTCCAGTGAGTTGAACCCAGCACTGATGCCGAGCGTTGGACCAAGCTCGGTTGAGGCGATCTCGCGAATCTTGTGGATCGATTGTTGCAACGCTTCGACCCGGATGCGGCCCTGCGGTGTGTCGACCTTGGCAAAGACGGGGTCATCCAGCGACTGAGCCCTAGCAATTGCCTGTGCAAAGGCTGTATCAAGATCAGCTGCGATTTCGGGGTGGTCAAAGGACAGGCGGGCGGCCAGATCGCGTAGCGCGATCAATGATAGCTCCACATGGCGCAATGATCGCTTTGACCGGCGCGCTTCGGCGCGGTTTGGACGAGGACGTTCGAATGTGCCCAAGGGGCGACCAAGCCGCGTATCAGCGGTGAATTCGAGGCCTGTTGTTAGCGCCCGGTACAGTTCCTGCATCGCCTCATCGTCCGAGCGATAGGGGCTGTTGTCACCCGGTTGGGTCAGATTGGGTGTGAAACTCTGCCAATCGGCGTTCATTGCATCTGCATTCCGATCAATGTCGGTAGCGATGGCGCGGATCAGCGCGCAGCGATAGGCGGCGTTGCCTTGTTCGGCCATGGCTGGATCGTACAGCATTCGTTCAAGCGCCAGAAATCCGCGCCCGGCAATCGACGTTTCGGCATATGCGGCAGGCGACTCGACAGCTGTGTCTTCGTCTTCGATGTGCCGGGACAGGGTTTTTGGTGTGAAACCTTTGGTGTCGGGCCAGAAGGCCATGGCAAAGGCCCGATCATCCGTCTCGGTTGGACCGAACCGCAAATGACTGGCTGAGATCCAGCTATCGAATGCTGCAGAATAGGCTGCACGCAGGGTATCCGATTGTGGCTCACAATCGGCCTGCACGGTGGTGGCCAAGGTGTCAGTCGCATCCGCCAATTGCGCAAAGCGCGGCAGGATATGTGTTTCAGTCACATCCATCAGAATCGGCGCGCGATCCTGCGCATAAGCGCCGAATGGGATCAACAAAGCGGTAAATAGGGTAAGGCTTCGCATCAACTATAGGCTCTCTAGAAATTGGATCAGCGCATCACGGTCAGACTTGGGCATTGATACCACCGTGTCGCGGGCGGTTTGGGCCTCTCCGCCATGCCATAAGACAGCCTCGAGCAGAGAGCGTGCCCGACCGTCGTGCAGGAATTGGGTGTGGCCCGAGACACGTTCTGTCAATCCAATCCCCCACAGCGGCGGAGTACGCCATTCACGGCCCGTGGCGCGGGCCTCGGGGCGGTTATCGGCCAGTCCTTCACCCATGTCGTGCAGCAGCAGGTCAGTGTAGGGCCAGATCAATTGAAAACTGTGTTCGGGTCGGTCGGGCATTCGATGGGTAACATAGGCAGGTGTGTGACAAGAGGCACAGCCAGATGTGTGGAATACTTCTTTGCCGCGCAGAACCTTTGGATCATCAGTTTCACGCCGGGCGGGGACACCCAAATTGCGGCTGTAAAAAGCGACGAGATCCATGCCGATTTGGTCAATCTCAAACCCGCGCACATCAGTGTCACCGTGCGGGGCATCTATGCAGTTGGTCTGCAGCTCGGTGCAATCGCCGAAGGGGGCAGGGTAAAGCGGGCTAGAAATGCCAATATCACCCGCGAAGGCCGCCGATGATTGCTCCATCACCGTAGGCATTCCGGCTTTGTGGCCAAAGCGGCCCATCATCGGTTCGCCAAATTCTAACGACCACACGATGTTCGGTCGTCCCGATATCCCATCGCCATCTTCATCATCAGGATCGGCCCGTGCCAACAGGTCCTCAACCGGGATGGATTCGAGCAATCCCAAGCCGATCATCTGCGGCGCAACTCGGGGGCTGAGCATGGCGTCGGGATGCAATGGGCCATACCCCAAGTCGGCCGCATGGTAGGTCGGGCGGCGAAGCGAAGCAATTTCACCTTCGGACAGCTCGATTGGGACTTCTTCGTATGTGATGCTCAACCGATATTCTGCCGGATGGCCGGCCAGTGCGAAATCCTGCATCTGCCCGCCATAATTCGGGTCGGGCAAGGTGGCGATATAGTCCTCAATCTCGGCAGGAGCATCCTCTGGGTTGCCAGGAATCGAGACCCGTAGAAACATCGAAATGGCGTTGTCATCCGGTCCATTAGGTGTATGGCCGCGCCCATCCTTGATGTGGCACCGCTGGCACGAGCGGGCGTTATAAAGCGGGCCCAACCCATCTGAAGCCAGTGTTGAGGAGGGCGATGAGACCCAGATTTTCTTGAACAATCCATTGCCTACTTTGAAATCCAGTTCCTGTTCGAAACTGATGTTGGCGGAGGGCTGAGAAAACGCATCGGCATCGGTACGAACGCGTACAGTCGCCGCGCCAGCAGATAATTCTTCGAACCGCTGGGGTGCACTGAACTTTTCGGGTGAGGCTGTCACCGCAGCAATCCGCGCACGCTCTTCGTCTGTTCTGGGAATGAAGTTTAGATGTGGGTCCCTTAGCTCGGTCGCGAGGGAGGGGGTGGCCGACAGTGCGGCCACCGATGCCAGGGCGAGCCTACTCGCCCTCGTCCATGGTTGATGCGTTGAGTTGCGCATAGTTGGCTTCGCCAATCCTTTCATAGAGGTCGAGCTGTGTTTCGAGAAAGTCGATATGGTCCTCTTCATCGGACATCAATTTCTCAAACAGAGACATCGACACGTAGTCGCCGGCATCCCGGCAATACTCGCGCGCTTCCTTATAAAGAGCTCTTGCATCAATTTCGGCTGCCAGATCGCATTCAAGAGTTTCCTTGGGTGTCTGGCCGATCCGCAATGGATCAAGTTTTTGCAGGTTGGGGTGACCTTCGAGAAAAATAATACGTTCAATCAGCTTGTCCGCGTGCTCCATCTCTTCGATGGATTCTTCGCGACTTTTCTTAGCCATATGGCCAAGCCCCCAATCTTCCTGCAGGCGATAGTGCAACCAGTACTGGCTAACAGCCGTCAGTTCATGCCGCAGTGATTTGTTTAGATATTCGATAACCTTGGGATCGCCTTTCATGTGACTTCTCCTGTGATGCTCCGGACCGCAATGTTCGAAGCTGCATGGGGACTTCCAGATTATCGTCAGAACGCATTGTGTCTAGGAAAAGAGGCATACATCCGCCGCAATCCGCTGATTTACCAAGGGCATGATAGATCTTGCCAGGGGTGATTATGGTCTGCGGGTCTGCGGTGCGCATCCAGCTGATCGCGGCGCGGATGTCGTGGTCTGAGATATTGGTGCAGTGGCATATAATCATGGCGACTCAGCCTGATTTCGTTATTCTTAGTGAAATAGTTGGTTTATAGTTTTGCGTCCAGTGTCAAGACGCCACACCCATTTCGTAGAAGGGGCAGAGCGCAATTCCATCGCGCCCGGCCATAGCGTTTAATGGAATACCGCGTCAGGATTATCCAGGCTGTCCGAGCCTTCGAACTCGATCTGGTCAAGTTCCAGCAGAGTCACGATACGTTCAATGGTTTTGGTTTGGTCGATCAGTCCATTCACGCCACCCATGATCAGAGCTTCACCGCCTTCGTTGCCGCGCTCCAGCATCTGATCATAAGCAAAACCAGCCTCGGCAGTCGACTTGATGTTGCCCAAAGCTTTCATGGTGCTCGCGAGCTTGGCTTTCATCTCTGCATCCAACGACGGATCGGTTGCGACAACCAGATCGGACAACGATGCACCAGATACCGGAGTGCCATCAATGCGGGTGTAGCTTCCCAGATACACGTTCTGGATGCCCAGACCATCGTAATAGTGGCTGTTATGGGTGTTGTCGGCAAAGCAATCATGCTCTTCTTCGGGATCGTTCAGCATCAGGCCCAAGCGCATGCGTTCACCCGCCTGTTCACCATAGGACAGCGAGCCCATGCCGGTCAGGATTGCACTTACACCGGCAGTCTCGTCTACTGCCAGTGCGGCACGCGCATCACCGCCTTCAGCCCACTGGGCCGTCATCCATTCCAGATCGCTGATCAGCAGATCGGTTGCGGCGCTCAGATACTGGGCCCGACGATCGCAATTACCGCCAGTGCAGCCGTCACCGTCTACATAGTCGGTGTAAGGACGGTTGCCTGCGCCCGCCTCATGACCGTTAAGGTCCTGGCCCCAAAGCAGGAATTCGATGGCGTGATAACCGGTCGCGACGTTTGCTTCGATCCCGTCAGCTTCGTGCAGCGTGTCCGACAACAGGGTCGGAGTGATATCACTGGCGTCGATGGTTTCGCCAGACAGTTCAAAGCTGGGGTTGGCGATGACGTTCAGCACGGCGAACTCGTTCTCATCGCTCGGGCCTCCGTACGACGCGTCCACATAGTCGATCAGGCCTTCGTCCAATGGCCAGGCATTCACTTTGCCTTCCCAGTCGTCGACGATAGCGTTGCCAAAGCGATAAACCTCGGTCTGCTGATAAGGCACGCGCGCGGCGACCCATGCGGCGCGGGCGGCGTTCAGCGTGGCATCAGACGGGTCAGCGATCAGAGCGTTGACGGCAGCTTGCAGCTTCTTCGCGGCAATCAGGCTGTCGTCAAACTTGGCTTCCGCGATGTTGGCATAGGTGCTCAGAATATCTGCTTTAGACGGGGCGTCGGCGACAGCTGCACCTGCGATGCACAACGTAAGGGCGCTGGTCGCAGTGAATAATTTGGTCATTTGGAATTCATTCCTTTTCAACGGGTTCGGTTCCCGTACAGTTACGGGGTGGACGCGGAAATATCTGAGTTAATTAGTCAACAAAGTCAACCTGACTTTTATTGTCGGATATAAAGTCTGAATTTGCTTCCCCATATCTGGTGGGGTTGAAATGCATGTAAGCCAATTGCGCAGGAGGGTAATTAGACTAAAATAATACGAGATTTGTTTGTTTAATGGTGTTTGAGATGAAATGCGCGGCAGTACTGTTAATGCTCTTGCCAACCATACCAATGGCTCAAAAGTTGGCTGCGGTCGAAGCGCATACCCACAGTGTTGGGCGAGTGGCGATATCAATGGATAGTAATGAGTTCACCGTGATTCTTGCGGCCCCGGGCATGGATGTCGTGGGCTTTGAGCACTCAGCAGAAAACGACGAAGAACGGGCAGAAGTTGCGGCCGCGATATCGGATCTCTCAGAACCGTTGAGGTTGTTCAATTTGCCATCAGAAGCTGGATGCGAAACCGCGTCTGCGAATGTGGCCCTTGTTGGGGTTGGTTTTGGGCAAGTGGATGACAAAACCGAAAATCACACCAGGGAACACGCCGAATTTCAAGCGGACTATGTGTTGGAATGCGAGGAAATAGATTTGGTGACGTCGATCCGGTTCACCTATTTTGAATTATTTCCCGACGCTCAGAAACTGGACGTCAGTTTGATTTCGGTCGAAGGCGCCTTCAGCTATACGGTGTATCGCGATCAGCCGGTGCTGACCCTGCAGGACTAGTGTGCGTTAGTTTTGCGTCAGCGCGTTTTTCAAGGCAAAATATGATGCTTTGGGTGTTCGCTCCAACGTTTTGAAATCTACATCGACCAGTCCAAAGCGTTTTTCATACCCCAGCGCCCATTCGTAATTGTCCAGCAACGACCAGACAAAATATCCTTTGATCGGCACACCGTGATCCAAAGCCCGACGCACTTCAGCCAGATGTTGATCCAGATAATCAATTCGATCCTCATCCTGTTGGCGCTCAACGCTCGCCATACCGTTTTCAGTGACATATATCGATAGATCGCCCGTGTAATCGCGTGCAGTTCGGATTAGAAATCGCGAAAGCGCCGCAGGATCAATTTCCCATCCCATCTGTGTTTTGGGCAGCGGGCCTGGAACCTCTTTTAAAGCGGGCCAGGCCGAGTCGGAGTGTGTAATTAGCTTGCGCGTATAGAAATTCAGCCCACACCAATCGACCGGACTGCCGATTGTCTCAAAATCGTCCTGCCAACCTTTGGGTAGGTGCGGTGCTAAACCCTCCAGAACATTCTCGGGGTAGGATTTGTTAAAGACCCCGCTCAAGAAGAACCGGTTGTAGATCCCGTCATATAGGGCCGCCGCAGAACGTGCTTCGGTGCTATCATCGGCAGGTTCCGACCATTCCAGATTGAACACCGCACCCAGATTGGACATGCCCAATTCACGCATAACCTCGATTGCGCGACCATGGGCAAGCAAGACATGATGCATGGCACGGGCGGTAGCGCGGATATCACGCAAGCCAGGGGCATGTTGGCCCTCGAAATGACTGAGCCAGCTTACGCACCAGGGCTCGTTGATGGATGCCACGCTGAACATGCGATCGCCGATACGGCCCATGATGATTTCTGTAAAATCAGCGAACCAATTCGCGATATCTCGGTTTCGCCAGCCGCCTAAGTCAGCAAGCGGCGAGGGGAGTTCCCAGTGATACAGCGTTGCGCAGGGTTTGATGCCGCGTTCAAGTAGGGCGTCAACTAAACGATCATAGAAATCAAGGCCTTGTTGATTGACTGGCCCGCGTCCCTCGGGTAAGATTCGAGCCCAGCTGGTCGAGAAACGATAGCAGTCGAACCCAGCGTCCCGGATCAGATCCAAATCCTGTTCATATCGATTGTAGTGGTCGCAGGCCAAATCGCCGTTTTCAGCGTTTACGACGTTTCCTGGAGTGGCCGCGAAACTGTCCCAATGGGTCTTTCCTGCGCCACCCTGAGCATGACCCTCAATCTGGTAGGCCGACGTTGCAACGCCAAACTGAAAATCTACCGGAAAATCCGAGCGTTTGTGTTTCATTTCACATCCTCTGTGGAGCTGGACCGGTTGAGCTGCCAACAACAAGCTCGGCCTCTAACAGGCGCGTTTTGGGTGGGTCGTTGGGGGCGTTGATCCGTCCAATCAGCATTTCAGCAGCCAACTCTCCGGCATGTCTTACCGAGGACCGCGTGGCGGTGAATATCGGAACATCTATGCCGTTGCGCATGTAGGACAGTTCGTCATCATGCGCGATGACTGAAATATCCCGCCCCATCTTCAGGCCGCGATTTTCCAGGGCCCTCCGGACACCAACGGCTGAGATGATTGACGAGGCAAGAATGGCCGTCGGCGGATCGTCCAGATCCAGCATGTCGCAGGCGGTTTGATGCCCGTAAATTTCTGTCATCTCGGCGCTGCGCAACAGCTCCGGCGCAATCTCAATTCCTGAGTGTTTTAACGCTGAGACGTATCCATTCCGACGGCGCTGAGCAAAGTCCATCTCTTCCAGCCCGTTGATCAGTGCAATGCGCCGGTGGCCGAGATCGATTAAAAATTGTGTCGCCCTCTCGAATGAGCGCTGATTGTTCACGTCGATCCAGTCGTAAGGAACGTCGGCACCCGTAGAACGACCATGTACAATGAACGGCACCCCCATTTGCGACAGGGCGGATATCCGCGGCTCGTTGACTTTGGGGCCTTGAAGCACGACGCCGTCCACGACCCCTCGGTTGAACAGGCTTCGATAGGAGTCTTCGACTGAGGTGTCGGGCGCGTGCGTGAACATCATATCATAGTTATTCTGTGCGTAAGTGCGCGCAGCACCTGCAACAAAATCACCAAATATCGGATTGACCATCTCGTGCTGAGAAGAGAACGGGATCACGTGCCCAATTACCATGGATCGCCCTGTCGCCAGTCCTTTGGCGCGGCTATTTGGGCGGTATCCGTGTTTAGTAGCGGCAGCCTGAACCCGGATACGCGTTTCCTCATTCACTTCGGGATAACCGTTCAGCGCTCGGCTGACGGTTGTCTGTGAAAGACCAAGAATCTCTGAGAGTTTCTTTAGGTTCATAGTATTCAAAGCGCTTTCAAGTTGCGGTCCTATTGTTTTGTTTGGAATTTCAGGTTCCGTCAACCCGTTTTGATATTTGAGCCTAATAACTCAATATTACGGCAACTATTTGCGAGATGTTGACAGACTCGGAATGTTAGCGGATAAAGTGATCTATCCAAAGCGCTTTGAAAACGAATCTTGTTTGCGCCGTAAAGTCTGGGAGGAAAATTCATGAAACGCTCGCTTTATGCAGGTGCGGCAGTGACCGCTCTGCTGGCAGGGACCGCGTGTGCCGAAGACTTGGCCTTTACACCTGGTGAAGGGCCGTTCAACTGGGATAGCTATAAAGCCTGGGCTGAAAGTGCGCCTGATCTGAGCGGTCAGACCGTCACTATCGCTGGTCCTTGGTTGACACCGGAAGATGGTTATTTCAACAACATGACTGCCTATTTCGAGGCGGCGACCGGCGCGGATGTGATCTACACTGGCTCTGACAGTTTCGAGCAGCAGATCGTTATCGATGCCGAAGCGGGCTCCGCCCCGAACATCGCCGTATTCCCTCAGCCCGGACTGGCGGCGATCATGGCCTCCAAAGGACAACTAACGCCTTTGGGTGAAGGCATGGCCAGTTGGGTTGGCGACAACTATGCGGCCGGAAATTCATGGGTTGACCTGGGCACCTATAAAGATGCCGATGGCAATGACCAGATGTACGGCTTCTTCTACAACGTGAACGTCAAGTCTCTGGTTTGGTACAACCCGGAGAACTTCGAGGATGCCGGGTACGAAGTACCAACGACCATGGAGGAACTGAAAGCACTGACCGAACAGATCGTCGCTGACGGTGAGACACCTTGGTGCATTGGTCTAGGATCGGGTGCCGCCACGGGCTGGCCAGCGACTGACTGGGTGGAAGACATGATGCTGCGCACGCAGCCACCTGAAGTTTATGACCAGTGGGTGACAAATGAGATACCGTTTGATGATCCACGCGTGATCGCCGCAATCGAAGAATTTGGCTGGTTTGCACGCGATGACGCGAAGGTTTCTGGTGGGGCAGGGGCCGTGGCCTCGACTGACTTCCGCGACAGCCCCAAAGGCATGTTCTCATCGCCGCCGCAATGCTACATGCACCGTCAGGCCTCCTTCGTTCCGGCCTTTTTCCCCGAAGATGTTGAGTTCGGTCTCGATGCAGACTTCTTCTACATGCCGTCTTTCGCCGACAAAGACTTGGGTAACCCGGTTCTAGGCGGTGGTACGCTGATGGCCGTCAGTGATCCCTCGGATGCGACTAGCGCGTTCATGGAGTTCCTGAAGCAGCCAATCGCGCATGAGGTGATGATGGCGCAAACAGGTTTCCTGACCCCGCATAAAGGCGTTAACACCGAAGCCTACAAGGACGATACTCTGCGTGGTCTGGGTGACATTCTGTTGGGTGCGACGACCTTCCGCTTTGATGGATCTGACCTGATGCCGGGCGCCGTGGGCGCGGGTACATTCTGGACCGGGATGGTCGACTACACCGGAGGTAAATCCGCCGAAGATGTCACCAGCGAAATCCAGTCGTCCTGGGACGCACTCAAGTAAACCACTGAACCTTTGGGCAACCTATCATTCAGGTTGCCCGGAACCCTAGCAAGGGAGAGGACGCCATGAATCCGGCAATTCAGGGCCTGCTAACAATCGTAATCGGTGTGTCGGGATGCGTGGGCTATTTCTATCTGTCCAACCAGTTCTTGGATAAGGTCCTGTTTCCTGCGCGTGGTCCTAATGCGGGGCGTAATATCAACCGCGCGAACATGATCCGGCCCTGGTTGTTCCTGCTTCCCGCGATCCTCGCGCTTGGGGTCTATCTTGCCTATCCGGTATTCGAAACACTGCGCCTTTCGCTGACCGATCGCGTAGCCGGTGGCGGATACGAATGGGCGGGTTTCGATAACTACTCCCAAATGCTCGCCGAGCCCAAATTCTGGGAGGCAATGCGCAACAACATGCTTTGGCTGATTGTTGTGCCTGCGATGTCCACTGCCTTTGGCCTGTTAGTCGCGCAGCTCACGGATCGCATTCGTTGGGGCAATGTCGCTAAGTCGCTGATCTTTATGCCGATGGCGATTTCCTTCGTGGGTGCCTCGGTGATCTGGAAATTGGTCTATGACGCGCGCCCACCCGATCAGGATCAGATCGGCGTTCTGAACGCGATCTATATCTTCTTTGGTGGAACCGAGACGCATACTTGGCTGACGCTTCCATTCTGGAACAATTTTTTCCTGATGATTGTGCTGGTCTGGATTCAAACCGGCTTTGCCATGGTCATCTTGTCTGCTGCCTTGCGCGGTATCCCGGAAGAGACCATTGAGGCCGCCATTTTGGACGGGGCCAACCCGTTTCAGATTTTCTTTAAGATCAAGGTGCCACAGATCAAAACGACGATCATGGTTGTCTGGACCACCATCACCATCGTGGTGCTCAAGGTCTTTGACATCGTCTTTGCCATGACCAACGGCCAGTGGGAGACGCAGGTTCTGGCCAATTACATGTACGACAAGATGTTCCGCGCCAATGACTGGGGCGTGGGGTCGGCATCCGCCATGGTGATCATGTTGCTGGTGACACCGATCCTGATCTGGAACGTGCGCAATGCGCGCAAAGAAATGCAGTAGGAGGTTGGGGATATGAGCGATATTGCAGGAACCCGCCCAGCCCTCAGATGGGTTGTCCACGCTTCGGTCGTGCTGCTTGTGGTGCTTTGGGTATTCCCTACACTGGGTTTGTTGATTTCGTCCTTCAGAACAGGAGATCAAATTGCCAGTAGCGGTTGGTGGCGGGCCCTCTTCCCGTCTGAGCAGAACCTGACTCTGCGCGCGGCTGCACCTGAAACGCAAGTTTTGCAGGATGGTCTCTATGTGATTGAAGGCAATATCTTCGATGGTGAACGGGCCTCGGACATTTCGCGATGGGGTGTGAATTCGCGCGCGATTGATGCCTTTGCTCCGGGTGAAAAAGCCGAGCTGCGTCGCGGTGGGATGATCACGGTTCAGGCCAATGGCGACTATCGCATGGAAAACACCGAAGAGTTTTCGGGTAAGCGCGGCTCCCGGGTCTTTGTGACCACAACTCTGCCACCAGAATTCACCTTCGAGAACTATGCCCATGTTCTGTTCAACGCAAATAGTTCAGACAGTATGGGCAAGGCCTTCTTTAATACTCTGACGGTGACGATCCCGGCGACGATCATCCCGATCCTTGTTGCGGCTTTTGCGGCCTATGCGCTGGCCTGGATGGATTTCCCTGGGCGGGCGCTTCTGATTGCTGCGGTGGTTGGCCTGTTGGTGGTGCCATTGCAATTGGCACTGATCCCTTTGCTGAAGCTGCATCTCAATATCGGCATAGGCAAAGGATATCTGGGTGTCTGGATGGCTCATACCGGGTTCGGGATGCCGCTGGCGATCTATCTGTTGCGGAACTACATGGCCGGGCTGCCGCGTGATCTGATCGAGAACGCGCGGGTCGATGGTGCGACTGAGTTTCAGATATTCACCAAGCTTATCCTGCCGCTCAGCTTCCCGGCACTGGCATCCTTTGCGATCTTCCAGTTCCTGTGGACATGGAACGATCTGCTGGTCGCTAAAGTGTTCCTGATCGATGCCAGCGGCCAGACAACGGTGATGACCAACCGCATCGTCGAGCTCTTGGGCACGCGGGGTGGTAACTGGGAAATCCTGGCCACGGCGGCGTTTGTCTCAATCGCGGTGCCGTTGGCAGTCTTCTTTGCAATGCAGAAATATCTGGTTCGCGGCTTGCTGGCCGGTTCCGTAAAATAAGGGCGTGTGATGAACGTGCAGACTAACGCGACAGCATTTGAAGCAACCAAAGCGGCGTCAGACTGGTGGCGGGGCGGGGTAATCTATCAGATCTATCCGCGCAGCTTTCAGGACAGCAATGGCGACGGGATCGGAGACCTCAAGGGCATCACACAGCGGCTTGGCTATATCGCCTCGCTGGGGGTTGATGCGATCTGGATATCGCCGTTCTTCAAATCTCCGATGAAGGATTTCGGTTATGACGTCAGCGACTACCGCGATGTCGATCCGATGTTCGGCACCATGGCGGATTTCAAAGAACTTTTGGATCAGGCTCATGCGCATGGGCTGAAGGTGATGATCGACCTCGTGCTTTCGCATACGTCGGATCAACACCCATGGTTCAAAGAAAGCCGCGCAAGCCGAGAGAATCCGCAATCCGATTGGTATGTCTGGGCTGATCCCAAGCCGGACGGGACACCTCCGAATAACTGGCTTTCGATCTTTGGTGGCTCGGCGTGGCAGTGGGATGCCCGGCGGTTGCAGTATTATCTGCACAACTTCCTCACGTCACAGCCCGATCTGAACTTCCATTGCAAGGATGTTCAGGATGCCCTGCTGGATGTCGCTCGGTTCTGGTTGGATTTGGGAGTCGATGGGTTTCGTCTGGACACGATCAACTTCTATTTCCACGATGCCCAGCTGCGCGACAATCCCGGCCTGCCGATGGATCAACGCAACGCGTCAATTGCCCCGATGGTGAACCCGTATAACCATCAGGACCACCTCTATTCCAAAAGCCAGCCCGAGAATATCGCCTTCCTAGAACGGCTGCGCGCCCTGACTGACGAATATGAAGGCCGCGCCTGTCTGGGTGAGGTCGGTGACGCACAGCGCGGGTTGGAGATCATGGGGGAATACACCAGTGGTGATAAGCGGATGCACATGTGCTATGCCTTCGAATTCCTTGAAAAGCGGGCTTTGACGGCAGCTTACGCAAAGCAGGTTTTTGACCAGCTTGAGGACAAGGCAGGTGATGCATGGCCCTGTTGGGCCTTCTCGAACCACGACGTGCAACGCCATGCTTCGCGTTGGGGTTTGGACGATTCAGCTGTCCGGCAGCACGCTGTTCTCATGATGTGCCTGCGTGGCTCGGCCTGCCTGTATCAGGGTGAGGAACTGGGTCTGCCCGAGGCGGATGTTGCGTTCGAGGATTTGCAAGACCCCTATGGCATCGAATTCTGGCCTGAATTCAAAGGCCGTGACGGATGTCGCACACCAATGGTCTGGGCCGCGCAGGACGAACAATCCGGGTTCAGCGCGGGTCGCCCCTGGTTGCCGGTCAGTGCCACTCAAGCTGAGCGGGCGGTGGACCGGTTGGAACAAGACCCGGCGTCGATGCTGCACCACTACCGCCATGCGATTGCTTTGCGCCATTCGCACTCGGCACTGATGTCCGGCAAGCAGACAGGGATGTCACAAATCGGTTCGGTCTTGACCTTCACCCGCGAGGATGAAGCAGAGCAGGTTTTCTGCGCCTTCAATCTGGGTGACGATCCGGTGGACGTGACACTGCCAGAAGGCGACTGGAAAGTAATCGGGGAGATGTTGGGCGGCGTTCGCGGGGAAGGCACGTTGATGCTGAACGCCGCTCAATTCGGTCTATTGGCTCGGGAAAAGAGGTAAACCATGTCGGAACTCAAGCTTACAGATGTGGCCAAATCCTATGGCCCGGTCGATGTTCTGAAGCATATCGATCTCGAGATCGAGCAAGGCGAATTGATTGTCTTCGTTGGCCCATCAGGTTGCGGCAAGTCTACTCTGCTGCGGATGATCGCGGGTCTTGAAAAGATCACGGGCGGAACGCTTGAGATCGAAGGGCAGGTGGTCAATGACGTACCACCCGCACAGCGAGGCATCGCGATGGTGTTCCAGTCCTATGCGCTTTATCCGCATATGACGGTGCGCGAGAACATGGCCTTCGCGCTCAAGATCGCCAAGTTGCCCAGTGCCGAGGTTGATGCCGCAGTGGAGCGTGCGGCGCAGATCTTGCAGCTTGAGCCCTTGCTAGATCGCCTGCCCAAAGCGTTGTCCGGCGGTCAGCGCCAACGCGTAGCTATCGGTCGTGCCATTGTTCGCGATCCGAAGGTCTATCTGTTCGACGAGCCGCTTTCGAACTTGGATGCTGCCCTGCGCGTAGCGACGCGGATCGAGATCGCTCGTCTGAAAGAAGCGATGCCTGACAGCACGATGATCTACGTCACCCACGATCAGGTTGAGGCGATGACGCTCGCCAGCCGCATCGTCGTTCTGGCCAACAAAGGAATTGCGCAGGTTGGTACTCCGCTGGAATTGTATGAGACGCCTGACAATGAATTCGTCGCGCAGTTCATTGGCTCGCCTGCAATGAACCTGTTGCCGGGTACTATCACCTCGACCGGAGAGACGACGACCGTAACACTGGACGACGGCGGTGTTGCGGTCTCATCCATCCAGACAGAGGCAGCGGATGAAGGCAAACAGGTCAATATCGGCGTTCGGCCCGAAGATCTGGAGATGACTGAGGCCGGCGCGATCTACTCAGGTGTTGTGGATTTCACCGAAGCTCTGGGTGAGGTTACATTGCTTTACTTTGCAGCGCCCGGGGGACGAGAGGCAGTGATCGCTAAACTGCCGGGAGTTCAGCGCAATCTGCGAGGGCAAAGCGTATCCGTCACTGCCCCTCCGGAAAAGGTGCACTTGTTCCACAACGGACAATCGATGCGTCGCTAACTGCACGCGGTCGGATGGGGCTTGGCCCAGTCAGGTAAGATTCAATTCGCCTGGCGTGATCGCGACTTAAGATTTGAGTTTGTCTGGTGCTTGAAACCTCGGTTCTCAGCGGCGCATCAAGTTGCCAATTCAACTCCGCGTCCTCACATGCTGGACCGAACGAGCACGATTTCTCTCTCCGGTGCCATTTCGACCGGCCGCTCGACGGATTCAAAGATCAGAGCTGTGATTAGATATTGACCGGACGTGTCAGCGCGCTTTCGCGCATTGGGGTGCGTTGCACTCTAATCTACAGTGACTGAGGACTGGTACACACTGCGTGTCAGGCATAGATTTTGCCCCTAGGTTTCATTGGTTTTCGTGAATTCGTGGCTGGAGTGGCAGGGTCTATTGTCAACATATTGAAATTTAACAATATAAAGGAATTTTGCTCAATTGGCAGTGCTCGTAAGTCGGTTTGAGTCGAGTTTCGTGTCGCACATTTCTGCTTTTGATCACTTTGGTATTTGGTGCCTTGTCGGTCATTCGATGTTTTGCGGGATCGGAGGGAAGCAGGCTGTGGCTGTAACAGTATTTTTCGAAGGCCGAGTGTCTGAGGCGGACATTGCCGTTCCATCCTAAAACAACAATGTGTGTCCGCGACCCATTGATCGAAGTAACGCGAAGTTAGTGCGACAATGAATTGGTCGCGACATACTCAGCTAATACTGCTCGGCTACCACGCTGCCAGATCTTGGTTAGCCACGAGGCAAAGGCGTTGGAAAATTGTGTGCCGCGGTCAAAGTCACCGCTGTACAGACTTTGTTCGAGCCACAGTCCTGGATCGGTTCTGGCAGCCAACGCGGTTTCACATAGATTTTCCCAAAGGGGATCATTCGGGGCGATTTCGGAACCGTCTTCACGAACCCCCGCACACATCCGGCACCAGAATGCTTCGGCCAGCGCAAGCCCGATTACTGAAGAGCCCGATGCAAGTGCATCGCGTAGCGATGGCAGTAGAAATCCCGGATGCCGCGCCGATCCGTCGAACGCGACCCTGCGCGTTGTGTCATGAATCGCTGTGTTTGCAAATCGCCTCTCAACCAACTCAAGGTACTCTTTCGCTGTCGTTTCGGGGACAGCTTCGACATGAGGCAGAATCTCTTCGATCTGAACCGTTCTGAAGAATGCCAGGATGTCCGGATCCTGCATGCAGGATGAAATCGTCGGGACATTCAAAATTTCCCCAACGTTTGCGAGAAGTTGGTGGCCTCCGTTCAAAATGCGGAGTTTCATTGACTCATAGCTGTGAACATTCTGGGTCAGCGTTACCCCGACCTGCTCGAGGGGTGGTCGCCCGGCGCAGAATTCATCCTCGATCACCCATTGACGAAAGTTCTCGTGCGAGACAGGAGCGCGGTCATCCACACCAAGGATGCGGCATTGCGATACCAACTCGTCAGTCGTTGCTGGCACGATGCAATCTACCATCGAGTTGGGGAATGCGCCGTTTTGATCAATCCAGTTGGCCAGATCAGGATCAGACATGCGCGCCAAGCCAACTACGCAGTTCCGCAGGATTGTGCCGTTGCCCTGAAGGTTGTCGCAGCTTAGCGCGGTGAAGGGTTTGAGGCCATTTGCTCGGCGCTGTTTGAGTGCCGCGACTATGGAGCCAAAGGCCGTTCGAGGCAGGTTTGGGTTTGCGGCATCGTAGCGGATATCTTGGTGATCGGTGTTAAGCGCACCGGTGTTGGAGATCAGATAGTACCCGCCTTCGGTAACTGTGAGAGAAACAATACGAACGGCAGGGTCGGCCATCTTCCGGATTAAGGCAACATTACCTGCCTCAATCGGTAAATAGTCAACCATCGGACCAATGACCTCGGCGGATGTCCTTGTAGGGTCTAGCTCAATCAACGTGGTCAGACAGTCCTGAGCCAGCAGACGCTCTCTCATCTCCGCGTCGTAGTTTCGTATGCCGGCCCCGATGATCGCCCAATCATGGGCTTGGCCTTGCTGCATTAACTGGTGAATGTACCACGCTTGATGCGCACGGTGAAAATTGCCAAGCCCGATATGGACGATGCCCGGCCTCAGATCCGACCGCCGATAGGCAGGGTGCCTGACGGTAGCGGGCAGGTCTGCAAGGCTGTCGAGTCGCAGTCGCACCGGAGTTTTTGCATTCGCTGCAGGATCCATCAGCTCATCCAGTTTCCGCCGTCTACATTGTAGGTTTGTGCGACGATGTAATTGGCATCGTCAGAAGCCAGGAAAACCGCCATCCCGGTCAGGTCATCGGCCCGACCCATGCGACCATAAGGGACGGTTGCGGCGACTTCGCGTTTCTTTTGGCCGGGGGGTTTGCCTTCGTGTTTTGCGAAGAACGCATCTACGCCGTCCCAGTGTTCGCCATCGACGACACCGGGGGCAATCGCGTTCACGTTGATACCGTGAGATACCAGGTTCAGCCCCGCCGATTGAGTCAGAGAAATGATTGCCGCCTTACTGGCGCAGTAGATAGCGACCAAAGGTTCACCTCTTCGCCCGGCCTGTGACGCCATATTGATGATCCGGCCTCTGGTCCCTTTTTCAATCATGTGGCGCGCGACGGCTTGCATGGTGAACAAGGTGCCAGCAACGTTGATGTCAAAAACGCGGTTATAATCCATGCGCTCGATCTCAACGATTGGTGCGGCGGTGAAGATGGCTGCATTGTTTATCAAGATATCAATGAGGCCGAAATGGGCAGCTGTTTTTGCCACCGCCTCATCTATGCTCTGCTGGTTGGTCACATCCATCTCGATAGCCAAAGCAGCCTCACCGATCTCAGAAGCTGCGTCTCTCGCGCGCTGGATGTCGATGTCTGCGATGGCAACACGTGCGCCCTCGGTGACGTAAGCTTTGGCAAAGGCCAATCCGATGCCTCGCGCAGCCCCGGTGATCAGGGCGGTTTTGCCAGCCAAGCGTGTCATTCGATCCGCAAGCCTTTCGCGTCGAACCGGTGGATTACGTCAGCCCGCGGTGTCATATGAATGCGATCCCCGTGGCGGAAGCCCACTTCGCCATCTGCACGGACTGTGATTGTCTCAGCCAGGCCGGTCTCGTGGACGTGAAAGAAGGTGTCCGAGCCAAGGTGCTCAGAGACGCTGACCACTCCGGACCATTCACCTCCGGTTTCGGAAACGGTGATGTGTTCAGGACGGATGCCAATGGTCTGGGCATCGTGTTTCGCGGCCTCTTCACCTTCAATGAAGTTCATCTTGGGCGAGCCGATGAACCCTGCAACAAACAGGTTGCGTGGCGTACGGTAAAGCTCCAGAGGGCTGCCGACCTGTTCGATCACACCGGCCTGAAGCACGACGATTTTATCGGCCATGGTCATTGCCTCAACCTGATCGTGGGTCACGTAGATCATCGTGGTCGCCAGGCGTTCGTGAAGTTCGCTGATCTCCAACCGCATGCCAACGCGCAAGGCTGCGTCGAGGTTCGAAAGGGGCTCGTCGAACAGGAATGCTGAGGGCTCACGAACAATGGCACGACCAATGGCGACACGCTGACGCTGCCCACCCGACAGCTGCCCCGGGCGACGATCCAGATAATCGCTCAGATTCAGGACGCTTGCCGCGCCCTTGACACGTTTGTCGATTTCGGCCTGATCCAGCTTGGCCATGCGCAGGGGAAAGGCGATGTTTTTGCGCACCGTCATATGCGGATACAGAGCATAAGACTGGAACACCATGGCCAGACCACGTTTGGCGGGCGGCACGTCTGTTGCATCCGCGCCATCAATGTCGATGGAGCCCGACGTGATATCCTCAAGCCCTGCAATGAGCCGCAGCAGGGTGGACTTGCCGCAACCCGAGGGGCCGACGAAGACGGTGAATTCTCCGTCTTCGATGGTCAAGTCCAGCGGTGGAATGACCTCAACGTCGCCGAAGCTTTTGGTCACTGACTTGAGTTGAATACGTCCCATAAGTCGTCTTCCTTATTTCACAGCGCCGAAAGTCAGGCCACGGACAAGTTGTTTCTGGCTGAACCAGCCAAGGATGAGGATTGGTGCAATCGCCATGGTCGATGCCGCGCTGAGCTTGGCGAAGAACAGGCCTTCGGGGCTGGAATAGCTGGCGATGAAGGCGGTCAGCGGGGCCGCGTCAACGGCCGTCAGGTTGAGCGTCCAAAACGCCTCATTCCATGCGAGGATAAAGTTCAGCAAAACCGTCGAGGCAATGCCGGGCACGGCCATCGGCGTCAGCACATAGAGGATTTCCTCTTTCAGCGTGGCGCCATCCATCCGGGCGGCTTCCAGAATCTCACCGGGAATTTCGCGGAAATAGGTGTAAAGCATCCAGACGATGATCGGCAGGTTGATCAGCATCAGCACCACGACCAGCCCCCCGCGCGTGTCCAGTAGACCCAACCGGATGAACAGCAGATAGATCGGGTAGAGAACACCCACTGCAGGTAGCATTTTGGTGGACAGCATCCATAGCAGGATGTCCTTGGTCCGCTTGGACGGGACGAAAGCCATCGCCCAGGCTGCGGGAACCGCGATGATCACGCCAAGAATGGTTGATCCACCTGCGATGATCACCGAATTCCACAGGAACCGCATGTAATCGGAACGTTCCTGTACGATGGCATAGTTCTCAAGCGTCCAATCGAAGTTCAGAAACAGCGGTGGGCTTGCGATGGCCTGCGCTTCGGTTTTGAAGCTGGTCAGGATCGTCCAGAGGATCGGGAAAAAGATCAGCAGACCAACGGCCCAGGCAAGGGCGGTGTTCAGCGATTTACGACGGGATGTGACGGCGCGGGCCATGGTCGTTCCTCCTCACGCGTCCAGATTTTTGCCAACGATGCGCATTAGGAAGATGGCAACGATATTGGCAAGGATGATGGCGTAGACACCTCCGGCTGATCCAAGACCTACATTTTGGCTTTCCAACACACGCTGGAAGATCAGGTAGGTGAGAGTGCGTGTGCCGAATGCACCGCCAGTGGTCACGAAGATCTCGGCGAAGATCGACAGAAGAAAGATCGTCTGGATCAGGATCACGATGGTTATCGCGCGGCTGAGGTGCGGCAGGACTATGTGATAGAACCGCTTCAGCACCGGGGCACCATCCATTTCGGCTGCTTCCAGCTGTTCACTGTCCAGTGACTGAATTGCGGTCAGCAGGATCAGCGTCGCGAAGGGCAGCCACTGCCATGAGACGATCATGATGATCGAAGTCATCGAGGCCTCGGATAGCCATGAGATCGGCTCGGCCCCGAAAAAGCGCCATAGATGGGCCAAAAGGCCATTGACCGGGTCCATGAACATGTTCTTCCAGACCAGCGCGGACACGGTGGGCATGACGAAGAAGGGCGCAATCACGAGGATGCGGACAACGCCCTGACCCCACATGGGCTGGTCCAGCAGCATCGCCAGAAGGATGCCCAGCACCACTGTGATCACCAGCACACCGCCTACGATCACCAGCGTCGATTGTACAGCGGGCCAGAAGGAACTGGACGAGACGAACCGGACATAGTTGTCGAAGCCGATCCAGCCCAGATCCCCTCCGCGCAGCGGTAGGTATTTCTTGAAGGAAAAATACAGCGTCATCGTTAGCGGCACGAGCATCCAGCCAAGAAGCAGGACCACTGCAGGTGCCATCATCAGGCGCGCGACGGATCGGGAGTGTTGAGTTGCCATGACGCAAACCCTCTCTGTTCAGGCGTAACCTAGCCTGCGAGGAAAAAGCGAGTTGTGGAAGGGCGGAGCGGGGGGCAGACCTCTGCCCCCTGCGGGTAGGGATGCCTCAGTAACCTGCGGCTTCCATTTCTTCTGCGGTGAAGGCCTGCGCTTTGGCCAGCGCTTCATCCACTGATTGCTGTCCGGCATATACTGCCGAGAACTCCTGGCTTACCTGCGTAGCGATGCCTGCAAATTCCGGGATGGCGACGAACTGGATGCCAACATAGGGCGTCGGTTGCGCGCAGCAGTTATCCGGGTCGGCTGCAAGGATCGAATCCAGTGTCATCTTGGCGAACGGAACCTTCTGGTATTCTGCGTTCTCATACAGCGAGGTGCGCGCACCCGGAGGCACATTGGCCCAGCCTTCGTTCTCGGCCACCAGTTCGATGTAATCCTTGGAAGTGGCCCATTCGATGAACTGCTTGGCTGCATCTTCTTGCTGCGTGCCCGCAGGGATGGCCAGTGCCCATGCCCAGAGCCAATTGGCGCGCTTGTCGACACCTTCTGAGTTCGGTGCCAGTGCAAAGCCAACCTGATCTGCCACGGTCGAGTCGTCCGGGTTCGTCACGAAGGACGCTGCAACAGTGGCGTCGATCCACATTCCGCACTTGCCCTGTTGGAATAGTGACAGGTTTTCGTTGAAGCCGTTGGTTGCATACCCTGCAGGACCCGACTCGTTCATCATATCGACAAAGAAGGTCAGAGCCTCTTTCCACTGAGGCTGATCGAACTGAGGTTTCCAATCTTCATCGAACCAACGGGCACCAAAGGAATTCCCGGTCACTGTGATGAAGGCACCACCTTCGCCCCAACCAGCTTTACCGCGTAGGCAGATACCGTTGATGTCGTTGTCCCGGTCAGTCATCGCCGCAGCGGCTTCGCGGATGAACTGCCATGTAGGCGCGTCGGGCATCTCAAGCCCGGCCTTTTCCATCAGGTCGGTGCGATACATTACCATCGAGCTTTCGCCATAGAACGGGGCGGCATAGAGCGTGCCGTCATTGCTGAGCCCGTTGCGCATGGCAGGCAAGATGTCGTCCACATCATATTCAGCAGACAAACCATCCAGCGGCACCAGCCAGCCATTCGCGCCCCAGATCGGCGTTTCGTACATGCCGATGGTCATGATGTCGAACGTACCGCCCTTGGTGGTGATGTCGGTAGTTACGCGCTGACGCAGCACGTTTTCTTCTAACGTCACCCATTCGACGTCAATGCCGGTCGCCTCGGTGAATTTGTCGGTATAGCCCTGCATCCGGATCATATCGCCGTTGTTCACGGTCGCTATGGTGATGGATTGCGCGTGGGCTGCTGCCGTGGCGACGAATGTCAATGCAGTCGCCGCACGAAGTGCGTGTTTCAGATACATCCCTGTCCTCCCTGAGCTTGGATGTCGTGCAGGGAGCGTAGAGTGAAAGTTATCGCGCAGTCAATAAAAACTTTACGCGCGTTAAAGTTATGATTTACGCAGAGTCCCTTAAAACAAGTCGAGCGGGGAAAAGTGTCTCCGTTCGTGATTCAAATTTCCCACCGTTTTCAATAAGTTCGAATAAAGTTTCGACGCTTCGGCTGGCTACGTTGTCGTAGTCATGTGCGGCTGTCGTCAGAGAAGGGCAGGTAAACTTTGCGAACGGATGATCGTCATTTGAGGCCACGCGCAGCGTGCAGCCCTCCTTCCGACCGACCCGAATCCCCTGTTCATAGCAGGCCGCAAGAAAGCCAATAGCCAGCCGGTCATTGCTGCACAGAACGGAGTTCGTTCTCAATTCACGCTCTTCAAGAACTTTCAGCGCGCCTCTGTGCCCAATCTCTTCGAAAGCCCATCCTTTCCCGTCGACTTTGATGATATGCGGCTCGAACCCGAGGCGCTCCATCATGGCGACATAAGCGTTCCTTCGTTTGTTGGCATTTGGGTTCGCAGGTGTGCGCATTTCAAAGAATGATGGAGGCTCGCCTGTCCGGGTCATGTATTCAACGGTCTGAGACACAAAGCTGAAATTGTCGGATCCGATAAACGCGGCACCCAGCCCATCAAGGTTACTGTCAAACAGAACAGTCGGTACGTTGGCGCAGAACTTCTCAATCGCCGATCGGTCTGAAATCCGGCCCAGGGGTGCCAACAAAACCCCGGCGGGCTTCATGGATTGCAGCCCATCCAGAATTTCGTTTTCCAGCTTTTGTTCTCCGTGGGCGCTAAAGAGAGAAGGGCGATAGCCTGCCGCAATAGAGCTTTGCTCCAGATAGCGCGCGATTTCGGCAAAGAACGGATCGGCCAGATAGGGCACGACGATGCCGATATTCTTGGTCAGCTTCCGGTTCTGGTTTACAGCATAGATATTCGGGCGATAGTCAAACCGTTCGAGCGCCTCTTCGATACGCGCCCTTGTCGTTGGGCGAACGCTGTCGGGATCGTGGAAGTATTTGGATACCGTGGGCCGCGAGATGCCGCTGAGGGCCGCGAACTCTTCCATATTCTTAATCTTGGTCATGCCAGTCTGCCTGCGGATCATAGCCGTCTTTATCTTATCCTATTTTTACATATTCTTTACGCGCGATAAAAAATCAAGAGTCAGACAAGTTCCGGACGTTTGTGCAGGTCGACGGGTAAAAATGTATCTCGGGATTGATATCGGTGCGTCGGCGGTCAAAATTTTCTGCGCGGATACTGATCGTATTCTTGCGACATATTCTGCAGGGATCGAGACGTCCTCGCCACAACCCGGTTGGTCAGAGCAGCACCCAGACCTTTGGTAGCAGGAGACGCGTGACGCGTTGAAGCAGCTTGCAGAGCAAATCCCACTGTCAGAGACGAAGGCCATCGGTTTGTCCGGACAGATGCACGGGGCCGTTTTGCTGGATCGTACGCTGCGCCCAATCCGCCTGGCAATCCTGTGGAATGACAGCAGGGCCGCAATCGAATGCGATGAACTGCGTGTAGCGCTGCCGCAGATTGGTCATATCGCGGGTGTCCTTCCGTTGCCCGGTATTACTGCCCCCAAAATCGCATGGCTGAAACGGTATGAACCCAGTCACTATGCTCAGCTTGCCCATATCCTGCTACCCAAGGAGTACATCGGTCTACGCCTGCATGGTGAGCTGGCAACTGATACGTCCGATGCCGCGGCAACAATGTGGCTCGATCAGGCATCGCGCAAATGGCATAACGGGATCGCGGAAGCCACTGGTGTGGCGCTCGAATGGCCGCCGCAAGTGTTTGACGGCCACAGTTTCGTTGGGCCGGTGCCGTGATCAAATCCTCGGCGCTGAGAATGCGATAAACGGATGCTTCCGAGACGAAGTACCGCTTCTCGTCGGTGTATTTGACCGCCAGTTCGCGCGGCGTCAGGTCTTCATGCTCAAGGGCAAAATCGACAACATCCTCGCATACCTTGTCCGGGATGCGGTTCCACACTGACTTGGGCCGTGGCGAACGATCAGCCAGGGCATCGACACCACCGTCGCTCCAGCGGGCATACCAGTCGTAGTATGTGCTGCTGGGGATGCCGAGCATCTTCAGGGTTTGCCGGGTTGGCAGGTGCGGTGCCTCGACCGTGCGGATGATCTCAAGCTTCTTTGAGGCGGGGTACACTTAGGTAAATCCATTCTGTCTGGTTCTACCGATGGAAAATTGTCGCCGGACGCAAACTTCACCTTCGCTGCCGCGCGCACCAATTTCTCACATTCGGACGAACCGGACTGTTGAACCAGCATGGCATCGAGGCCGTTCATCACCCTAACTTGAGCCCTTGCCCAGGGTGGAGATCGGCACTAGCGCTCAGTTTATTCTTATTGAGGGCCAATTTCTAATACGGAGTATTTGGACACCCTCCGTGGAGGATTGAAAGCATGGTTTCTGTCATTCCGGGACAGAGCTGAACATGGATCTCCGGCAAATCAAGTGTCAGCTTTCACTCAATTGATCAGTTGGCTTTGCAGCTGAAGAGAATGCCTTTGATCCGCAATTGACGACCGATGCCGCGGACTTCGCCGAAGTCAGCTCTAAACTCGAAGCAGACGTTCGCGGCAGTGCATCTGAACAACCGCGAAGCGGACAAAGCGGACATTAACTCAGTCGAACTATTCAATCACCGATCGTGCCAGTCGGAATGTTCAAAACGAATTGTGTTATTGCTTCTGCCAGTAAGTCCGGGCGTGTGACAGGCGCGCCGTGGCTGACACCGTCGACCACCTGCAACTTTGCTGTGTCAATGCTCGCGCCCGTGTGCTCGGCCATAAGTCGATACTGATCGAGCGAGTTTTCTCCTAACATAATCAATGTTGGGCACGTAATCTGAGCGAACTCCTTTGCAGACAAAGGCTTGGCCTGCTCAGCATGAAGATCCGGCAACATTGTATGACAGTTATCTAAGTGAACCTTTTGGAAATCTGGGTGTAAGTCAAAAAAACCGCCGGATGGCATGCTGTAGACCGCTTCAAGACCGGAACGCATGCCCGCTTTGAGATCGCCATCTTCGGCGAGAGCATAGGCGGGCTCCAAGCCCTTCCACGCAACCTCGCGCGCTTCCTTTAGCGGGCCTTTCTCTGTTGGCGGCTCGCACTCATACGAAGGTTCGAAGATGTTCAAAGAGAGGACTTTGTTGGGACTGGTTGCGGCGGCGCGCAAGAGAATACCACCGGCGTAGGACCAACCGGCGAGATGCACCGGGTACTCGAGGACTTCCAGTAGGTTGATCAGGTCTTCCGTGTGGATACGCCGCGCGTACGGCTTCTCATCAGGCCAGTTCCAATTGCCAAAATGACGTTGAGTGTAGGCCAAGAATTTCGCGTGCCGGGAAATAGGTTTCCAAAGACCACACCAGATGCGGTGATCGGCCCATGCGCCATGCACAAAAAGTATCGGTTCACCGTTCCCTGCTACGACAAGCGGGAAATCGGTTCCCTTGACATCCATCGGATGTGGCGCTGGCATTCCGGCTAAATCAACGTCAATCAGGTTTTGGCTCATTCTTCAAAGCCTAGATCATACCATGTAGCCAAGCAAATTCGGCTTCTAATATTGTGTCGGGGCGCTCCTGAGTTCGGTTCAGCTTTGGGCTCAGAGCAAACCTTCGCTGCGTATTGCCTCAATGAACGCTGTGCGGGACAAAGCGGACCTTACGGGGATGCCGTAACTAACGCACGTGACCTAAAGGCTGGTGGAACGGGTTTGTCGGCTTGGTAAGCTCTGGAGCGGTAAGCTACGTCACCCTTTGAATTGCAAGAACTTTCTACAAGAGCTCGTGTTCACTAAAACCAAGCTTTTACGGTTGGTTTTTTGACTAAACTCTTTGACTCAGTCATTCTTCTCCACGGGGGGGAACTGGATATGAATGGCGCTGACCAGAAAAGCCAAGCAGACAGGTACGAAGAAGGTATTGCGCTTCTGGATGTTGGTGTCGGCATATTCGATGACGCACTCCAATTGGTTTACTGCAACCCCGCATTTCGCGAGATGCGACGCTACCCACAAGAGCTCTGCCGCCGTGGTGTTAGTCTAGAAGATTTGCTGCATTTCAATGCCGAACGCGGAGATTTTGGCGCGGGCAACACTGATCGGCTAGTGGCCGATCGAATGAACGAGATTGGTGCCTCTGGTGAGCGCGCGCTCGAGCATGAGATGGCAGACGGGCAGGTTCTAGCGATCAGCTATCGCAGAACGGCCTCTGGAGGAACGATGGTCACCTATCAGGACCGCACCGCCGAACGAAAAGCAGAGAGAGCATTGCGAGAAAGTGAGGAGCGCTACGCGCTTGTTTCAGACGCTGCGGAAGAGGCAATCTACGATTGGCATATTACCGACGACCAGTTTTATGCGTCCCCACGACTTGAGACTTTTCTAGGGCTTGAGACCGGTCCTAAGGGAGAGAGAACGTGGGTATGGCAAGACATTATTCATCCCGACGATTTGCCCTCTTACTTGTCAGAGTTGGAGGCGCATATATCCGGCGAGAAGAAACGATGGGAATGTGAGTACCGACTCAAAGTAGCTAGCGGAAAGTGGCGCTGGGTATCGGATCACGGCACCTCGATTCGCGACACTAACGGCTACGCGACGCGTATGGTGGCCGCAATTCGGGACATTACACCCAAGATTGAACGGGATGCAGCCCTTGCCGCAAGTGAGGAACGATACCAGTTGGTCACTCAAGCTACCAGCGATGGAATTTATGATTGGGACGTGACCAATGATGTTCTGTTTGTCTCTGCTGACCTGAACGATCTACTCAGTTTGGACGAGGCCAATTCGTCTTCGGCACGATGGGCCGAGCAGATCCACCCGGATGATTACGACGCTTATGTCAAGGCAATCGTTAACCATTTCAAGGGCGAGACTGATGCTGTTGAATGTGACTACCGGCAGAGGGCGCGTGATGGCGGTTACCGTTGGGTTCACGACCGAGGCGTTGGTGTGCGAAACGCCGAAGGCCGGGTCGTCCGGCTTGTCGGTGCCGTGCGCGACATAACTGAAATCCGGGATGCACGGGAACGAATTGCCCGAATTGAAGGTCGGCTACTCGGAGCAATTGAAACGATCGCCGATGGTTTGCTTTTGGTGGGACCTGAAAATCGCGTCGAGTTATTCAACGACCGCTACGTCCAGATCTTCAGCGACGCCGCTGGCGGCGCCGATTTGAGCAACCTAATCTATGAGGGCCGCGAATTCTTCGACATGATCCGCAACGGCTATGAGCTTGGGATGTTTACCGAACATCCAGACGGCGTTGACGGTTGGATCGCTGCCCGCCGCATCGCTTGGGAGAAGCCAAAGGCGAACTGGGAACTAGAGTTGGGCAACGGTGTGTGGATCATGCTCAACGAACGTCGCCTGCCTGATGGTGGCCGCATCATGGTTTACAACGACATAACCGAATTCAAACGCAGGGAGGCAGATGCGCAGGCCGCACGGCAGCGGTTTGAAGACGCAATTGAAGCGATTTCGTCTGGTTTTGCATTGTGGGATGCCGAGGATCGGCTAGCTGTATGTAATGAGCGCTACCGCACCTACATGAGCGAACTCGCCGACAAGGTCGTACCCGGCGTGAAATTCGAAGAGATCATCGGTGCCGGCATCAAGCGCGGCCTATTTCCACTTTCCGAAGGAGAAGTAGAAGGGTATCTTGAGAGAATTGCCGAAAAGCGCATGAAAGCCTCGGGCGAACCACGCGAACAGCTAGTGGCCGGGTACTGGCTGCAGATTACGGATCACCGCACTTCGGATGGTGGCATCGTCTCGATCTATACCGACATTACCGAACTGAAGACCAAACAGCTGGAGATCGAACAACAATCAGCGATCCTCGAGTTAACAATGGAGAACATGGGCCAGGGGATTACGCTGGTGGATAAAGAGCTGCGCACAATTGCGTTGAATTCGAAATTTCTCGACCTCATGGAGTTTCCTCGCCAACGCTTTCGCCCCGGATTCACAATGGAAGAGGCATTTCGGTTCAATGCTGAACGAGGGGAATATGGGCCGGGCGACATTGACACCCAAGTGCGCGAGCGGGTGGAACTGGCCGCAAAATTCTTACCGCACAAGTTTGAGCGTATTCGTCCTGATGGTACGGTGATTGAGATTATCGGCAACCCTATCCAAGGTGGCGGCCTAGTTGCAACTTACACTGACATTACGGACCGCAAACTCGCTGACGAAGCTCTGAAAACGGCACTGGCAGAATTTAATGCGGTCATCGATCACGTCGACTATGGAATCCTGTTCATGGGACCGGATTTACGTGCGCGTATAATAAATCGGGCATTTGCGCGAATTTGGAACATCGATCAGAAATTCATCGACCAGCGCCCAACTATGCAGGAGCTGATAGAGTACAACAAGGGCACAGGAGTCTATGATGTCGCGCCGAAAGACTGGGATGACTGGCTGTCCATGCGGGTCGAGGCAATACGGGCAGGAAACATGCCACCGGGCGAGTTGTGTCGGGCTGATGGCATGACGTTGA
This sequence comes from Ruegeria sp. G2, assembly GCF_056533505.1. Lineage (NCBI taxonomy): Bacteria > Pseudomonadati > Pseudomonadota > Alphaproteobacteria > Rhodobacterales > Roseobacteraceae > Ruegeria > Ruegeria sp. G2. The sequence goes on from NZ_JBQFON010000003.1 coordinate 68,289, forward strand.
GTTTCCAATGCGTGGACCTGCCGGATGGCGGTCGCATGCTGACGTATTTCGATATCACCGAACTAAAACGGCGTGAAGCGGAGATTTCCAACGCGCGTGATGCGGCTGAACAAGCCCTCAACGATCTGCGGCAAGCCCAAGAACGGCTCATCCAGTCCGAGAAGATGGCCAGCCTAGGCCAACTTACTGCCGGCATTGCCCACGAGATCAAGAACCCGCTGAATTTCGTCAACAACTTTGCCAAATTGTCTGGCGAGTTGATGGAAGAATTACACGAGATATTAGAAGACCCGATCGCTGCTCTGGAGGAAGAGGATCGCGAGGAAGCTAAGGACCTATGGCAGACAGTACGCGGCAACTTGGGCAAGATAAACCAACACGGTCAACGTGCTGACAGCATCGTTAAAAACATGCTTCTGCATTCCCGCGAGGGGCCAAGCGAGTTGCAACGTGTTGCACTAAACCCGATAGCAGAAGAAGCGCTGAACCTTGCCTATCACGGTGCTCGGGCGGAGGATTCCAGTTTCAATATCGAAATACGAGCCGACATTGATCCCGACGTTGGCCAAATCGATTGCTATCCGCAGGATTTGATGCGTGTTTTTCTTAATCTCATCAGCAACGGCATGTATGCGGCCAACAAACGTAAAGACGCGGAAGAAGGTGACTTTTCACCGACGATCTGGCTATCGACGCGAGCCAATGGTGACCGCGTCAACGTCACTATTCGCGATAATGGTACGGGCATTCCAGAAGAAATGAGGGAGAAAATTTTTCTACCGTTTTACACCACAAAACCCGCGGGTGAAGGCACAGGGCTCGGCCTTTCGTTGAGCTATGATACCATCGTCAAGCAGCATGGTGGAACATTGACTGTGGACAGTAAGCCAGGGGATCACACGATTTTTGACGTTTCGGTCCCGGTTCATTCTCAGGGGGACCTAGCATGACAGGACAAATTCTGATGGTAGATGACGAACCCGACGCACAAGACCTGATTCAACAAAATTTTCGGCGGGAGATACGAAAAGGAGTCTACAGTTTTGGGTTTGCCGGGTCTGGCGAGTCGGCCTTGGACGCAATAAGTCATTCGAAAGAAGAAGTGATGTTGGTGCTTTCGGACATCAACATGCCCGGGATGTCAGGAATCGAGCTTTTGCAGGAGCTGCGCGCTCGCTGGCCTGAATTACCGGTTATGATGATCACCGCCTATGGTGATGCAGCGACCGAGGCGAAAGTCCGGGAACTGGGAGCGGAACAGTTCCTGACCAAGCCCGTTGATTTTGTTGAACTGAAAGAGCGGCTCTCACAATTTGTCGGAGATACGACGTGACGCCGCCTCGCATTCTTGTTGTCGATGACGAGCCCGACCTTGAAGCGTTGATTTCGCAAAAGTTTCGGCGTCGCGTACGCGAAGGGGAACTCGATCTATTGTTTGCTCATGACGGCAAACACGCCCTCGAAGTTCTCGAAGAGAACCCTAAAATAGATATCGTCCTTTCCGACATAAACATGCCCAGGATGGATGGTCTCACTTTGCTTGACCGGTTGAGCGAGATGGAAACTGATCTGCAAACTGTTATGGTTTCCGCCTACGGCGACATGAACAATATCCGCGCGGCTATGAACCGCGGGGCTTTTGATTTCGTGACCAAACCGATCGAGTTCGAAGATCTCGACCGGACCATTGACAAGACGCTGGAACACCTTGAGTTGCTCCGCCAATTGCGTACGGCCCGTGATAAAGCTGAGCAAGCGAGATTGACGCTGTCACGGTATTTCTCTCCTACGGTGGTTGAGACGTTGTCGCGTGATCCAGAGGCAATAGAGGCCAAGGGCGAGCGCCGCGTAGCAACCTTTCTATTTACTGATCTGGCCGATTTCACTCAGCTGGTAGAAAGCTCGGATTCCGACCTGATCGTCGAAATTCTCAACGAATACCTAGATGGCATGACCCGAACAATCTTTTCGCACGGCGGAACAGTCATGAAAATCATAGGCGACGCCATCCAAGTAATATTCGGTGCGCCAGTTGACGACCCGGAACATGCCGCGCACGCGGTGGCCTGTGCCTTGGCGCTCGACGAATTTGCCCAAGGTTTTCAGAAGAAACTACTGGATCGCGGCATCGCGTTGGGAGACACGCGCATAGGTGTGAACAGCGGCGATGCGATCATTGGCAATTTCGGCGGCAAGAGCTATTTCGACTATACAGCGTATGGCGATGCTGTGAACACTGCGGCAAGGCTGGAACAGGCCAACAAGACGATAGGGACGCGCATCTGCACTTCGGAAAGTGTTGCCAAGGGGATCGACAACTTCTCTGGCCGACCAATTGGAAGACTCTTGCTGAAAGGCAAAACGCAAGCGGTGACCTGCTATGAACCCTTGTCAGAGGCGCTTGTCGACACCGATCAAGTGAGAGATTACAAGGCGGCGTATGAGCTGCTAGAGGCGAGTGACCCCAAAGCGCGCCAATCCTTTGCGGCGCTTTTGGCCGAGTGCGAAGACGACCCCTTGATCTTGTTTCACCTTGGTCGATTGCTGGCCGGCGAAACTGGTGCAGACATTGAAGCAGTGGGTTGATCGCCAGACCTGTCCCAACGTCATTGCCGCTAAACAACCATGATAAGGCTGCCCAACACTCGCCGTGAGCCGGTCGACCCCGACCCTACAATAACCAAAGGGTTGCCTATTTCGGCGGCAAGAACTGCGATTACACATTTGAAAAGCTGCAGGAACAGCGTGCCTACAACGATTGGACACCTTCCGACCTGGTCCATTTGGCGCAAATTTCGATGTTGATCGCTGACTTTGGTGCTGAAGCGGACACGCTTCGCGAAGAAGGCTACGTGATCCAATCGGACGTTCCAAAGAAGAATCCGCGCATTGACGTGCTTGCTTCGCTGAATTCTCAGATTATAGCCAGGTCTCGTCTGATCGGCATCAATCACACCGCGGCAAACCTTCAATGCTCTGGCCGCATCGGATGCCGATAGCGCGGAGCACCGCAATGCCTTTGCAACGCTGGAAACTGTACAGGCTGAACTGGTTTCGCGGTCTCTGTGATCCTCGACAGTTTGCTAGTGCACTGGATTTTCAGTGCGCTTAAAGCTATGTTATGGAACATAAAGAACTCTTTGTTACGGGTAGCCTTTGCGGTGAAAGCCCCATGGGCGCTCAGACAAATTGAAGACTAAGAAACGAAGCAATGGAGTAAAAAACTATTGCGGAACCTGAAGTGTCAACGCCCAAAATAAGGATTTTAACTTAACAGTCGCATTTGTATTAAATGATCTTTTGAAGCTGCTTTGCAGCGCATTGTGGTTTAATATTCTACTTGCGAGTACCTGATTGAAGTGAATAATGTAGTTAGATACCACTCCAGTCTCAGATGGCACTCGGCTTAGCACTATATATCTCTCGTCCGTGAATGTTTCGGGCGATAAGTCGGACGGGCATGGTAATTCACGGCTTCTCCTCACGGTCTCAATGTTCACTCGAATTATTTCTCTATCTCCTGCATAATAGATTAGATTGCCATCACAGAACATTTTCGCCAATTCCATGTGACTCAAGCTCCGGTATACCGCAAGTGTAGGGCAGGTTTCGTTTAGTGGGATTTCATTCGGTGTTTTTAGAGCTTCTTCAATGATTTCACTGTGTTTTCCAAACGCACCCGATGACACTATTTGGCTTACACCCGAAGCTTCGGTGGTTGTTTCACCCACAATCCCGAGTAAGCTTATCGCGGGCTGACATATATCGTTGGGCCAATGGGATGTCGGTAGTTGTACAAACGAAGAACCAGACAAATAAATTGGCATCGAGGCAAGTAAGCCATTTTTGCTATATATTCCAGGGTCCGTGCGTTCAGGTGTAACGGTTGTAGCGCCGCACAACAGATCAATAGATTTGTCGGAATTCTCTCCGAAGTATTCAAACCTAGTAACGGGGTTTACTTCAATAACTTCAATCTCCATATCAGGAAATCTCTCCATTACTTGGACTAACGCTGCATCGCAAAGATTAACTACGTAGCCGTCGAAACCCGAAGATCGCAAAGGACCACGACCCTTAGGTTGCAAAAGAGGCCCAAATTCCTTTCTAAACGAGAAGGGCGCAGCATCAACACGAACCCCCACTGATAGCGTCTCAGCAGATGTTTCACTGCTTTTAAAAGAAGAGATTGAGAAAAGTAAAATACACAGGAGATGCAAAAGTTTCACGTTCATTTCAATTTCCCGTCTTCTTCATCCGTCTCCTTTTCACCACTTTCGGGATCTTCATAAATTTCAATAAATCTAGCGTAGAGAAACAAGAATAATATCCCAAACATAGACATCTTCATGGTGTCGGTAATAGCCAACCTCTGGTTAAAATTATGGAAAGTTTCAAACATGAACAGAATCACAAGAAAGTATAAACCGCCAGCGATGAGAGATATGCGGGTTGTTTTCTCCATGCTTAGGCGATCATGCAAGTCCGACATGAAGTATACGCCAACTGAAATTATTATAGAGGCGATAAATGAGCCGATAAAATATATATAGTTTAGCGTTGTCGTTCTTAGAATCTTTTCAACTGTTACAAACTCAGATCCACTAGAGTGCTGTGTCAAGAGTCCGTTTATCTGTATTACGAATATCAACAATAGAATCCCGACCATGGATGGCGCAATAGCGTTTGACAAATACTGCCCTATTGGAGGTTGGTTTATTGAAAAATCCATGTCCCAACTGTCTTCATCTAGTTTTTCTTGCCTGCGAAGAACTGAAACAACGGCTACTGATATAATTAAAATGGAGTGTTCTATGAGTGATCTGATGGACCACTTGGCGGCAAATTGCATCCCGCTGGAGTTAAAGAAATTCGAAAAGTCGTTGTCACGATACGAGATTGATAGACGTTGCGCTGCAAGATAAAAAAACGCACTGACTGTGATGGTAATCATTGCAGCCCAGGCGATGGAAGATAGTTCAAAAGTTTTTTGCCTAACGCTAATTTCTTTTATCACATCTCTTGTTGGTGAGGGGATGTTCTGCAGTGTAAAGCTTCTTGTATTCAAATACAGTACTGCGAACATTGCGACTAAATTGTTTTCTTGCTTCAGTATTTCGTCAGATAACGCGCGGAGTTCAGATACGCTACAATGTTCTTTATCTATTTTTTTAACTGAATCATCGATTTGTCTAACTTCTTCACGAAGTTTCTCAATCCGGGGCGTCAATTGGTCGATTTCCGAGAAGTTGAACGCGTGATCAAACTGAGGGCCGATTACTGCCGGAGATATCAAATCGATACGTTTCAACTGAGAAGAAATAAGAGCCACAGTGTTTCTGTCTAGGTCACAACCCTCTTCTTTTAACTCGCGGACCCTCGTTTTGAAGCGATCCATACCAGGACAAGGTAAACTACCTTTCGTGGCACGAAAATTTGAAGTGTTTAGTAAGCGCGCTACTCGATAGATGCCACGCGGTATTCCAGCACGTCTATGTGCAAATCTCCGAACAGGTTCTTCATACTTTGAAAGTTGCCCTCCAACGGCAAGAAGGCTCATTAGGGTTGCGGCTACGGCGAGTGGACGCCCAGCCCGCTCGTCAGGGACCAGTGACTTTAGAAATTCCGGTGTACCCAAAGCGCCATCTTCTGTTCGGGCGCGCTCGGTTTCGAGTAGATCGGAGATGTTGTCCCAGAAAAATAACGCAAGTAAGTAAATTAAAATATATGTGGAGATGTAGATGGATCGTCCTAATTTCAGCGTGTCTTTCGAGGCCAAGGTTACGATGTCGAGGTCATTCAAAATCTCGTATCGGCGATGTGAATCTACCTTAATGGGTTGCTGAAATTGCAACTGTGCGTGCTGCCATATCATTACCAGACCTAGCACGACGATCAGGTAGTAATATAAGTCGTGGTTCATGCTGTGAACACCAAGCGGTTCTATTGCTGCGCCTGAGGGCTATGGGCAGTTTTCATATTGGGGATCGCATGCTGCGGCATATGCGGTCTCTGGTACCGTAATAAGCGGCACGCACAAGGCAATGATGACCAGCAAAAGAGATAAAACAATCCGTGCAGTCATTGTTTCCACACCTCAAATTCAATTGACAATGGTTTCAATTATATCACAGTTTTTTCTTTTTTTCCATCTCTTCAAGATTGCGTTTAAAGCGTTTCGTCTTGGACGAGAATCGCCGGGGATTCCCTTGAGACATCAGATGTTAGTCATCCTGTTTGGGGTCGAGTGCGGCTGAGTGCTAAATCCCCCTTTAAGCAGATTTTCGGTGAAGCAGCCGTTCGTTTATTGCGCGGCGGATTCAACGAGAGAGCCCATTTCGACAGATGCTGCGCTTTGAGCGAACGGCTGGTCTATTGGTTGCATAGCGAGTTGAGTGGGCTTGACAAAACATTGTATATCGGGATATCTCGATATATGGACATTGATAAAGCCATTTCTGCACTTAGTAACCCGGTTCGCCGTAACATCTTGGCTTGGCTCAAGGATCGCTCAAATTTTCCACCACCATTGCCAGAACATGCGGACCTGGAAGGCGTGTGTGTAGGATATATCCAAGAGAAGGCGCGTCTCTCACAATCCACCATTTCTACTTACATGAACCACCTGAAAGATGCAGGGTTCGTCGTGTCGGAACGGCATGGGCAGTGGACATTCTATCGCCGCAACGAGGAAGCCATCCAACAATTCCTGACTAAGTTTGGAAAGGAAATCTAGTCACGATGATTGCCTTGGCCGTCATCCACGAAAGTCGAAGGTGTGTCCATATATATCGAGATATCGAGATATCCAAAATATAGAGCTGAGAAAGCGATCCATCAAACTTCAATGATCGAAACACAAGGAAAGTTGCCATGAATAATATCAACACAGAACTCAGGTTGCCGAACGGCACAACGATCAGAAACAGGATCGTGAAGTCCGCCATGTCGGAGGCTCTTGGAGACGAAAACAACAACCCGTCTCAAGCGCATATTGATCTGTTTGCACAATGGGGAAAAGGCGGCGCGGGCATACTCGTCACGGGGAATACCCCTGTCGACCGGTTGCATCTTGAGCATGCCGGTAATTTCGTTCTCGACCCGGATTCGGATCTGGCAAAGGTTTCGGCTCTCGTTCAGGCTGGAAAAGCAGGTGGAGCAAAGATGCTGGCCCAACTTTCACACGCCGGGCGGCAAACGCCAGAACGCGTAAACCCTAATCCGACTTCAATATCGGACGTCAGGCTTGATCTACCGGGCTATGGCAAGCCCGATCCGCTGACAGAAGAGCAGATCCCCGGTTTAATTCAGAAGTACATCAATTCAGCAAAAATTGCGCAGGACGTTGGATTTGATGGGGTCGAAATTCATTCTGCGCATGGCTATCTACTGAGTTCGTCATTGTCGCCCCGGATAAATACACGCACCGACCGTTGGGGTGGGGAATCGCTCGAAAACCGTGCGCGGCTGGTGCTGGAAGTCGTGCGAGCTGTTCGTGCGGCGGTGAATCCGGGCTTTATCGTCGCGGTTAAACTGAACACATCCGATTTCCAGAAAGGTGGTTTCGATCACGAGGAATCCGTTAAGGTTGCGGTCATGCTGGAGAAAGAAGGCGTCGATTTCATCGAAATCTCTGGCGGCAACTTCGAAGCACCCAAAGCCTATACCCATGCGAAAAAGAGCGGTTCGACGGAAATTCGTGAGGCCTATTTCTTGGAATATGCGGCCGCGATCAAGGAGGCGCTGAGCATCCCCCTGATGGTCACCGGCGGTTTCAGATCGGTGAGTGTCATGAATGATGCGATAGAGACCGGCAAGACCGACCTCATTGGTATCGGACGGCCCTTCATCACCGAGCCGGGTTTTGCCGCCAGATTGCTTTCAGGAGAAATCGAACGCGCCCCAGCTATCGAAGAGAGCTTCCCGCCTGCCGAAGACCTTCCCCGTGGTGCGGTGCTCGGCTGGTTCTGCACGCAGATCGCGCGCGTCGGCAAAGAGGGCCACGCTGATTTGGAGCAATCAGTCGTAGAGGGGCATCAGCAGTATCAAACAGAGATCGAAAACATTACCCAACGATGGGTTGCTGCGAAAAGTCGGTGAAGTTTGAGTGCAGATCCGAGATGGTGAACAGTCACCATGTAGAAGGCCGCCGCTTTACGTGGCGGCCTCATTATGGAGTACTCTGGCATCCAAAATGCAGCCAAGTCGCGTAGCAAGCGGACATTGGTGAAACCGCGACGAAAGCTATTTCTGTCCGCGTTTTACCTGTTCATGTGACGAGCGGCGAAAGTCGATCCATACGAGAGCTGCCCTTGGTGCACATCGCGACGAATGTGTCAGAAGAGCCCATTTTGTCGAAGGCTGCAGTCGGGACGAATTGGTAATTTGCCGACATTGTCGCCATTCGCGGTGCGTGCAGCATTCTTTGCCGCCTTCAACCGGTACCCGGGTAGCGCATCGATGACTAAAAATCCCAACCCCGAACCGTTCGCGGCGGATTGCACCAACGACACCCCAGCGGATCTAGCCAAGACAATTATTGCACGGACGAACACAGCCAAAGAACTAAACTACCGACACTTGTGGTAAGCTACAATGGCGCAGCGATTCCCTACAAAACGCATAGATTTTGACAATGTCTGAAAAAATTACCCCGACGGTACCCGATCCGGAACCTTCACCTCCCGACGACAAAAAGAAAGCAGATGCCTCTGAGCACGAAGAACGCAACCCGCAACAGTATCGAGTGCCGACACACGAAGAAGTACACAGAGACATTGCGCTAGGAAACACTTACCGGATTGAACTCAGTAAGCTTCTTTTGGCACTCGCAGCAGGATTGTTCGCTTTCAGTGTGGCCTTCCAGCCAGCGACATTCCCAAACGTCGACATTTCGAATTTGGAAACAGGTTGGTACGCGCTGGCCATATCCATGGCAGGGGGGATGGGAAATCTCTACGGATGGGAAAAATTCTACCTTTCTTATCGAGACTACAATCTCAAGGGGAAAAAGAAGGAAGGAGAACGCTACCGTTCTATAGTGACTTCTCTTAGGCGCATAGCCCGTCTCTTTCAGTTTGCTGGTTTCCTAGTTGGAGCAGGTTTGATCGGCTACTTCACGTCCGAAAACATCAAGGCGCGTCCGGCTCAAGAGCCCCCCTGCGCCGTCGCATTGATTAATGGAGATTGTCCCGATGCCAACTGACTGGAAACAAAAGCTAAACGATCTGTTAGGTCAACTGAGCGGCGAAGAAAAGTCTTTTGCCGAGGCCAATGTCGAGGCTGTCAAGAGATCCTGCTACGGGTATGGGCCAGACGCAGCTAACCCTGACCCATCCTCGGGTGCTCGCATGGTAGTGAACATTGCAAGTGTGCACGTTCCCGATTTCGTGAAAAACGGCTACAAGAACGGATATGACTTAGGTCGCTATCGCATAGGACAGGATCGGCAAGGCGATACACCAAAGATGCGTGAACTAGTTGACGACGCTCTCCCTGTGTCAGACGCGAGCAACGTGTATTTTGGTGCCGCATCTTTGTCCGGTGCGGGCATTCGGTTTTACGGCGACATTTGCATGGTTTTGAAAGGCGAGGCTATTCCGGCCTCGACCGTAGTTCTAGATAGAAACTCATACGACCTCGTACGCCAACCGTTTTCCAATGACCTGCAAAGCGAGCCTGACAAACTTGCGGAGAAAGCCCTCGAAATTTCTGGTCGCTGGGGCGAGCTAGCTGATATCGCCGCGACAAAAACTGTCTTTCCCTATTCGGGTAAAACCCGACGGATGACTTCCGGGCAGATCGCGGCGGAGTTGCTCGACGACGAAGACTATGTCGAGGTTCTGAAAGAGGGCAATTTCTCTAACGCGGACCTTGAGACCGCGAGAATATCGAACGCTGAAGCTGCAGCCATGAGTCATATCGAAGGAAAACAGACACTTGGACCTCCTGCGACGGCTGCAGAGCTTTTGTTCGTGGCGCAGCGTCGTCAGGCAATCCAAGCACTAGATGCCAACGGGGTTGACGTTGTGGTGTCGACGACCTCTGGGAGGATCAAGTGATGGACGTGCATTGGTACATAGACGCCTTGGATGCACGATCAGGCAGGGCCTTCGTCTCTTTCCGCTCGGGGGTATTAGCAAAAGCAAAAGACTTGGAAGTATTTCAGCAATCATACTATATGTCGCCCCCAAGCTTCGAGCCGGAAGCCGTGTCCGGTGCAGCAATTGGGTTGAGTGGCACTCGCGGCACGTTCCAAGGCGGCTTGTATGACGAGGAGGGAGAGGTGCCGTTTCCTTCTTTGGCAACCATCGTAGACTTTGTCCGTCGAGCCTACCTCAGTGGTGGTGGAGATGCAGGACCTGATGACGAAGGGCCGCCGGAACCACCTGAAGAAGGCGGACCGGAAGGTGAAGGACCATTCGGCCTGTATCAAATTGACTCCGAATACGAAGGTTCCAGGTCCCGTTCGGAAAGTGGAGCCTCCGTGGCTGAACAGGCTGGGGAGTTGCTGAGCAGGCTATCCAAATTTGACGAATTTATTGGGAACAGTGAACGTGGCAAGCCGGGACCATCTGGTCTCAGCTACTCGAACTTCAGCACGGGCGGCGGTGGTGGGCACCCGGTCACGCCATCCGAAAGGTTGGTCCGAGCGGTGAGCCTTTTGTGGCTCGACCTCTTGTACCGCGCACCCACGACAACGGCCGACGCCAAGAGTTGGAGGCATTGGTGGCTTTCGATGTCTGCTCTTGCCGAACTGCTTGAGTACCTACGCTTGCACGAGTTTATATTAGTGGATCGCAATTTCTCATGGCAAGTGGTTGACCGCGCTGCTGAGGAAACCCAAACTTTTCTAACGAATCTTTCACGTCGGCTTCCAATCCCGCTTTCCGACTACTGGCGACATCCTAGGCATTGGATGGATGTTTTTCACGGAGACCACCTTGATCCGGTGGAGAGAGCGTTATTGCATTGGCTTGGGCCAAAATCCGGCTATTTATTCTGGCAGTATGGTTACAGGTTTGCGCATTTTGGCGATATTGAAGATGCTTTTTCTTACTATTTCCACAGGCGCTATTATGACGAGCCCGTCTCCGCATGGAGCAATGCATACGCTCGCCCAACAACGCCACAGATGGGCGTCTCTTGTTTGAACGCATTGCCGTTGCCAATGTCGATTTCGAGAGGCATCAGTTTTGGCAGTGTTGGCCGTCAGCGTGCAACGCTGTTCAACTTTATATCCGTGTGTTGCGCAACGACTGACGAAGTGTTCGCGAGCCAATCGCATGAAATACGCCAAGCGCGTTTCGATCTACTTTTCTTGGCTGCATTCCTGGTCGTCGGTGAGCCCGATTTGAAACGATCCGGAGGGGGCTGGATGTTTTCGGGTGGTGTATCAAGCGTGCTCAAGGAGGAAATCGAGGACTGGCATAACCCACTGGCCGACAAGGCGCTGAAATGGCTGCATTCTAACCTGCCGCAGTTTGCCTTCGCTAAGAGCACAGAAGAAATGATCGGCGCTACACGGGATTTAGTCTATGCGTGAATTGGCTGCATGCGCTCTTTGTCTCCACGACGATTGACTTCTAAGAGCCGTCCGTAGCTTGGTTAACCTTGCTGCGCTTGCGAAGACTGTGCGCTAAATGAAGACCTGTTTTGCGCGGTTAAGCCGCCGTTGGCAGTTTCAAATCGAACGACCGAAACGTCCCGCTGAGCCGACTTTGTAGCAAGGTGTCACTAACGCCCGCTACGCGGGACAAAACTCAGCTTTCTGCCGCAAGACCGATGCGCATTTTCCACAGTTTCAGGAAAGCGAATGTTTCTTCCGTTGATGTCTTGAAGGACGATGCCCGCAGTATCAATATTAGACTAAGCGTCCTAAAACCAAGTCTTGTTCATTGTTTTCACTCCCTGATTGGCTGCGTTCCAAGCCAAAGCAGCTCACCGAAGCAAATCAAAAGCCCGAAGACGAGCTTGGTGCCGAACCGGTTGCGAAGGTCGGCACCAATATCGACCGGCCGGTCATAAATCTTTATCGGCCCCATATCACCTCTGGGCATTGTCTGATTCCGCCCGGTTCAGCTTGCGGAGGTTCAGAGTCGAGCTGCGAAACTGCCGGTGAACAAGCACTGGGCTGACGTCGAACATGGCAACGAGCTGGAATAGCTACTTCCTGAAAGCGGTTTTGGACCTTGAATCTCCTCGGCGGACGCAATCCGTAAGGGCCGCGATCACTGCTGTGATGGGCAAGATCATCGTCATCCTGAATGCGGTGCTCAAGACAGGTGAACCTGCAAAGCGAACCATACCAACATAGCGTTTGCGGACCTTCGCCGCGATGTCTGCGAACTAGAAAGATGCGGACAAAGCTGACATAGACTATGTCCGGCGCTAGGATGTTTTGAGCCAACGGCAGATCGCGTTTCACCGTTGTCAAGTTTTGAGCGGGGTAAACACGACATGGCGATTTTTGATGGCCTGCCTGCAGAAAGTGGCCTCTCTGATGTGCTCAAGATGTTCCCTCGAAACTCTGAGCTCCTCCTCCGTTTGCTTGATGACATCATGTGTGCTGAGGGCGAGCTTTCGCGAGGGGAACGGGAAGCAATCGCGGCATACGTTTCAAAGCTAAACGCGACCCAATATTGTGTGTTCTATCACTCTGTATTTTCAGAAGTATTCTCAGGTCCGATAGAAGGCACTAACAGGCGCATCCAACCGCTTTTAAACTATGTTCGATGCCTGCGTGGCAGAGACCGCAATGAGATTGTGTCAGCGTTTGAAATGGCCCGGCAGGCGGGATGGCGAGAAGGCGCACTATACGAAGTTGTCGAAGTCTGCGGTATATTTGACTTCATTAACACCATCGTCCTTGCGTCAGGAATCAATACACCTGACGGGCCGATGCGTCCGTATCCTACAGTCGACGGCCTAGAAAATTCTTATGCTTCGATGGCGGATGAGATCAGAAACTAATAGTCCCTTTGGGCTCAATGCTGGCATTCTCTGCGGTGATCATGATCGGCTGGGGGCAGCCCCAAACCGGACATTCACAACTGAACTTTGCAGTTTCCCTGGTGCGGAGAAAACGCGCGTCCGTATTCCAAAATAGTAACGTTTGGTTTTGGAATCGGGACTTTCGAATACACCTCGGCGAGGCCTATAGCGCCGCGAGTTCAGGGTGGCGATAGGCCTCTGGGTATGACATTGGCTTGAATGGCCCATTGGGCACTACGCTATTCCAACTGCGTCCGAAGTAACCCTGGCGGCAGTGTACAAGAGACCCTGCCTCGGCAATTCCGGGCAACGCGTATACTCGGCACAACCACCGCCACAAGTATGGGTAATCTAGGATTCTCGCACCATTAAGCTTCATTCGCACATAGTAGACGGGATCGTGACGATAGAGAGTTGGGAACAAGCGAAGATCTACTTCTGAAAAGTGGTTGCCTGTCAAATAGGGCCTGCCATCTGAGAGATGCTCCTCCAAATATTCGAGTGTCTCAAAATAGGCGTCAAAAGCTGTTTCATAGATCGTTTGATCAGACGAAAACCCGGCCTTGTAGGCACCATTGTTAATCGCTGTATATATCCGTTCGTTCAGGTCGTGAATTTGGTGACGCGGCACTTGGTCCGGGTAAAGCCTAACGTGTTCAGCTGCCGGGATTGTGCTGCCAAGAGATTCCGCTGAGGCGTCCAGCATTCGGATAATTTCAGCGCTTTCGTTGTTAACAATGCATCCTTGTATCTTGTCATACAGGATTGGAAGGGATTGCTCTTCAGAGCCTTCAGCACGATAGATCTCTTTGGCAAGGCGCAGTCCTTTGCCAGTGCCGGTCTCACTCGTGCATTCTGGCAAAGTCTCACCTGTGAGCGATGCAATCCGATCAGGTGCAAACTCCCAAAGGTTTGGCGCCTCTGGATCGTCGTCGCTGGTGCGGTTTGGAAATGCAACGTCCATCGTGATGCTTTTTTGAAGGCTCAACACATTTCGCGCCAGCGTGACCCTGTGACACCACGGGCAATTCAATGCTACGAACAGGTGATAGCGATCAGGTTCTGCCGGAAACACTGGATCGCCAATAGCGTGGCGAAAGCCGCTAACACCGCGCACGAATTCACCCCGTGCACGGCGCTTGTTGATATCAGTTTGGTCTTCTTCGGTAGACGTGTTGGTCATGACGTCAGCATCATCCTCTGAGCCGGTGATGCAAGATGATTGGCACGGCCAATTCTTCTTCATCGCTGAGATGCCGTTTCAGGAACGCTTCAATCGTGTTGCTTGTCGCATGGAGCTGTCCGGCTTCATCGTAAGCTTGCGCCTCATCAAGTGCGGATAGCTTGATCACACGGTTCGCCGTGCGGGTGAAGTCACTCAGCACCTTATCCAGATCGAAGTGATCCTGTTCAAGCAACTTAAGCCCCGCATCAAAACGCGGGTCCGCAGCCGACAGCTCAGGAAAATAACTGTGATCTTCCCAGCCGTGATGACCATGCAGGTTCCCAATCAGGTTGCCGCCATAGTAGGACAGCCGCCCCACGTAGTCGTCCAACCCCATCTCGTTGCTCAAAACCCCTTCTGTATCTAGGCGGACAAGTTTCGCCACACGGCGGAACATCTCATGCGCGCCGAGCCAATGCTTTGTTTTTTCTCTGAAACCTGGATGGGCTTCCCAACTGTCACGGGGGTATTGGTCCAAGAGAAACCGCATTTCTTGGGGCATGTCGTCTTGGCGGATGACGTGTGTATCGAGCATCGGTTGTCTCCTTTCGGGGTAAAAATGGGAGGTCAGACAACTGCCCGCCAGTAGCGAAAACGCACAATCACTATGCGTCAACGAACCCCCGCGAAGTCGATGCCGCTCAAACCAGTGATCTTGCGCTTTTAGGGTTCGATGCCGTGCTGGATGAACCTTGCAGGCCTTGACGGCTATAAGTGCGGGCGGGAAACGGGAGTTTTTGGGGGCGCGAAGCTGTCAACCCACAATGCTGAAAGCCAGTTTCAGGCACTCTCGAAAGCATGATGTTCTCGTCTCCATCGCTTGGCAGCAACGAACCGGCTTGGGAAGTGTTGGATTGCAATCGCGAATGTGACCAGTATGGAAGAATCGCGCGTAATTTCTGGCACCGCCATTCGGAAGGATACCAGCTGGTACGGATAATCCTGACGTTCCTGTGACAACAATGTTCAACTGCTCTGTTTCAGGAAAATTGCCAAGTCCATTACGTTTGTGCCGGTTGGCCCTGTGATAAGCGCGTCTCCGGATCGGGAAAGGTAGCTATTTGAATCGAAGTTCTTTTGTGCCTCCAAAGCGCCGGGCATTTTTGTGTATGTGTTGACGTCCACAAACGATCCAGCAGCACACGTGTCGCCGTCCGTTCCATCAGTTCCTGCGACCAGTCCAACGATATCTCTATGGCCCATGAAGTGTCGCGCCAGCTCCAGTGCAAGCGCCTGATTGCGGCCGCCCGAGCCGTGGTTTCGGGGGAGAACGACAGTTGGCTCTCCGCCGAAAATGTACAAACCTTCCGGCCCATCTGTAATCTCTTGCGCGATCCGCGACGCGACATCGGCCACGTCCGCGTACATGTTTTCTTGATTGGTGATCGTCCAGATACCGGCTGATTTTCCAGCTTGCTCCACTGCATCACGCGCCACGGCGTTCGAAGCGACAATGTTGCATTCATAGGTAAAACTGGCGCGCCCGCCCGGGGCACCGATCCCGGAACCGATAACTGAAATACTGTTTCCGGCGACATCCGAAATTGCGAGTACGTCAACTTGTTGCCCTTTGAAAGTTGCGAGTAAGCCGCCTCCCTTGATTTCAGAGATGGCTCTTCGGCGCTTGTTCACTTCTTTGATGTCAGCACCTTCAGCCAGCGCGACTTCTGTCAGGGTCACAAGATCGGTGAGGCTAACTCCTTGTCTCAGATGTTCAACAAGCGACGATGCGCCGCCTGAAACGAGCATCAAAAGATGGCTGCCAACTGGGCAGTTCTCCACAAAGTTCCGAAGGCCTTTGCCGGCCTTCAAAGATGACTGATCCGGTACAGGATGACTGGTTTCGAAAGTCTTGACGTTATTTGTAAAAACCCTGTTCTCTAGATGCTTGGTCTTGGTGACTAGATATGTAGGTATCGTGTTTCGCCAATCGCCCGGCAGACCGTCAAACATAGCGGCGGCTGCTTTGCCAACGGCAACAATATGTGTAGGGCGTTTGAGATCGGGGTTTGACGCCCGCCTACGCACGCAAATGTCTCCCTTCACGGACGACACGGCTGCCCTAAATAGAGTCAAAAGTGTGTTTCTGTGGCTGTCTGTCATGTTATTTTAGGATCAGAGAATTAACGGGAAAGACCTCTGCCAAACCGTATCGCGTTGGCCTGATAATGCCGCGCGTTTTGGCGAAGGCCCTCGATCTGTTCTTCACTCAGTTCCCGTTTGATCTTTGCAGGTGTCCCGACGACCAGAGAATTGTCAGGAATTGTCGTGTTTTCTGTGACCAAAGCGCCTGCGCCGATCAAACAGTTTCGGCCAATCGTTGCACCGTTTAGAATGGTGGCCCCCATTCCAATCAATGAGCCGCCACCGATCTTGCAACCATGGACAATTGCGCCGTGTCCGATTGTACAATTCCGTCCAATGACCAGCGGGTATCCGGGGTCGGAGTGTAAAACGCTGTTGTCCTGAATATTGCTTCCTTCGCCAATGTACATCGGGTCATTATCAGCTCGGATGACAACGCCGAACCAGACGCTGGCCTTCGCTGCAATTTCGACATTGCCGATGACATGAGACCCCGGGGCGACAAAAACGCCCTCCGCTATGTTCGGCTCCAAACCGTCCAAAGAATGAATCATTATATTTCCTTTTCTTTGACCGTCGAGTACTTGGGTGGAGCGCTTGCGGACAGGCCCCGCCCGAATTGCCCACTACATTTGGGCGTAGGTTTGCCACGGTGCAAATTCTGCTTCACCAACGTCCAATTCTTCGGAACGGGTCTTGGTCCCGGAGGCTGTTTCGAGGATGGTTTCGAAGATCCGCTGACCGGCCTCAGCCACGGATTCGTCACCTTGGGCAATTGTCCCGCAGTTCAAATCCATATCGTCTTGCATACGGTCGTACATCGCTGAGTTGGACGCGATCTTGATCGATGGCGCTGGCTTGTTTCCGTAACAAGAACCGCGACCTGTCGTGAAACAGACCATGTTGCAACCCGAGGCGACTTGTCCAGTGATCGAGACGGGATCGTAACCGGGGCTGTCTACGAACACCAAACCATTGGCGGTGATCTTTTCCCCGTATTTAAAGACACCGTTCAAATTGGTGCTGCCTGCCTTTGCCACGGCCCCCAGCGACTTTTCCAGAATCGTGGTCAGTCCGCCAGTCTTGTTGCCCGGTGTCGGGTTATTGTTCATTTCGGACCCGTGTTTGGCGGCGTATTCTTCCCACCACTCAAGAAGATCGACCAGTTTTTGGCCAATTGCCGGGGATGCCGCCCGATCTGTCAGCAGGTGCTCGGCACCGTAAATCTCGGGGGTTTCAGCCAGGGCCGCGGTGCCACCATGCCTGACTAGCAGGTCAACAGCGTGGCCAAGGGCCGGATTGGCCGTGATCCCGGAGTATCCGTCTGATCCACCACATTGCAGCGCCACGCTGAGGTGGGAGGCGTCAACGGTTTCGCGTTTGGCCTTGGCGGCTTGTTCCAATGCGCTCTCAAGCCACAGCAAGCCTTTTTCAATCGATTTGCGTGTACCGCCCGCGCTTTGCAGCGTGTAGTATTGAAAGTTCTTGCTCTGAGGCCTGCCATAGGCTTCCAGCATAAGCGGGATCTGGTTGGCCTCGCATCCTAGGCCCAGCATCAGAACGGATGCAAAATTCGGATGGGTGGCGTAGCCCCAGATCGCGCATTGCAGCTTCCGAAATGCTTCGTCGTCTGTGCCGATGCAGCAGCCAGCTCCGTGCACAATCGGAACGATGCCGTCAACGCCGGGATACTGATCCAAAAGGCCTGAACGCTCGGCTTCGCGGGCCAAGTGTTTGGCGGCCGAGGCCGAACAGTTGACCGAGGTGACAATGCCGACGTAGTTGCGGGTTCCGACCTTGCCGTCTTCTCTTCGAAAACCTTGAAAGGTTGCGCGTTGAGGCAGTGGGACAAAATCTGTTTCACTCGCCTTGGCTCCGAAAGATTGGGAGCGGTGAAATTGCGCCATTTCAACGTTGTGGACGTGTACATGTTCGCCGCGCAAGATGTCTTGGGTGGCAAGACCAATGACACGCCCGTATTTGATGATCTCTTCACCGCGCGTGATGTCTGAGAGGGCGATTTTGTGGCCCGAAGGGATTGCTGATGGGGTGACTAGGTCGATGGGCGAAAGTTCGGTGCCAGGTTCGATGTCTTGCAGTGCAACCGCGATGTTGTCGTGGTCGCTCAGGGTGAGAATGCGTTGTTGTGTCATGGGGATTCCGCTAAGTTTTGGCGTTGAGAATGCGGTCTTGCTGGAACGACGAAGTTAGCATTCCTGAGTGTCTTTCTTGTGGCGTAGCAGGGACATCAGTTTGCGGTCACGACTGACCTGTGCAGCAGGGATATCTTCAACCGGCGTTCGCGCTGACAGTTCGGTGGCCAGCTTGTCATTTGCCACGCTGGTCCAGTCGATGTTCTCGTACGAACCGATGCCAAAGCCCCGGTACATTGCCCCGTAGCGTGCAACATAGTCAGTTACGCCGCCGGGAGCGTTCAGATGAATGGTCTGCATTGGGCCCATGATTGACCAGCGCAGCCCAAGCCCGTCGCAGATTGCCTTGTCGAGATCGGTGGCAGTTACGATGCCGTTGCTGACCAGACTGAACGCCTCTTCTAAAAGCGCGCCTTGCAGGCGGTTCACAACGAAACCGTCGATCTCCTGACTCAGCACGATGGTTTCGCGCTGACATTTGATCATTAACTCGTTCACTGTTTCAACAGCGTGCAGATCAGTCCATGGCGACGGAACAAGTTCGACAGCAGGATGCAAATGTGGCGGGTTGATAGGGTGTACGACCAGACACCGCTGTCTGCCTGGGATGTGTTCGCAATAACGCGACGCGGAAATGCCCGAGGTTGAGCTTCCGATGGGCACATCTGCGCCTGCGATGGCGTCGATTGCCAGCGTGATCTCTCGTTTGATCTCGACGTTTTCGGGGCCGTTCTCCTGCACGTAGATCGCGCCCTGCACAGCGTTCTCAAGCTCAGAGGCAACGGAGATGCGCCGCAGGATTGTCGGGGCATCAGAGGCATCTATGAGTTCGAATTCGGCCAGATCCGCGATACGCTTTTCCATTGCCTTTAAAGCGTTTTGCGCGGCCTCAGGCGACAGATCATACATCGCAACATCGTACCCGGCCTGTGCAAATACCGCTGCCCAACCCTGCCCAATCAACCCTGCGCCTATAATAGCGATTTTGCTCATAAGTTTTCGTCCATGGTGTGAGGAATATCGGTGTCAGGAATTGCTTAGAAGGCCACCTGGTCGCCGCCTTTGAGGCCCAGAATTTCACGGGCTTCATCGGGTGTGGCGACTTGAAGGCCAAGCCCTTCAACGATGGTCCGGATCTTGCGAACCTGTACCGCGTTGGATTGGGCAAGTTCGCCGCGGCCGGCCCAAAGGCTGTCTTCTAGCCCAACGCGAACATTGCCGCCCAAGGTTGCCGCTTGCGTCGCGATGCGGAACTGGTTCGCGCCAGCGCCCAGAACGGACCAGCGATAGTCGTCTCCGAACAGACGATCAGCTGTGCGTTTCATGTGAAGGACGTCTTCGTGGTGGGGACCGATGCCACCCAGCAAGCCAAAGACTGACTGAACGAAAAACGGCGCTTTGACCAAGCCGCGATCCGCAAAATGCGCAAGGTTGTAGAGGTGGGAGGTATCGTAGCATTCGAACTCGAACCGCGTACCGTTGCCATAGCAGGTTTCCAGAACATACTCGATGTCCTTGAACGAATTGCGGAAGACGAGATCGCGGGAACCCTCCAGATGCTCGCGTTCCCATGCATGTTCGAAGGTCTTGAACCGGTTTAGCATAGGATAGAGGCCAAAGTTCATAGACCCCATGTTTAACGAGGCCAGCTCGGGTTGATATGTCGCAGCGGGTGCGGCGCGTTCTTTGACGCTCATATACGGGCTGCCACCGGTTGTGATGTTGACCACAGCGCCTGAGCTTTGCTTGATTTGAGGCAGGAACGCGGCGAACCCCTCGGGGCTCTGGTCAGGCCGCCCGTCTGGATGGCGTGCGTGCAGGTGAAGTATCGCGGCTCCGGCTTCGGCGGCGGCGAGGGAATCATCGATGATTTCTTCCGGCGTCACCGGCAAGTGGGGCGACATAGACGGCGTGTGAATCGCGCCGGTTACGGCACATGTGATGATGACTTTGCCTGCGCCGTTGCTTATATTCTCTGTTGATTTTACATTTAGTGTCATAGTGTTACCACATTTCCGTCAACGGCAAGAGATTGCCCTGACAAGTTCACGCCAGCGTCCGAGATGAGGAACGCGACAGTTGCCGCGACATCATCGGGGCTCACCATGCGACGCATGGAAATCTTGTTGAGATACTCGTCCTTCATGACCGCATCGCTGACACCCGTGGCAACAGCCTGATCGTGGATCACCTTTTCCATCCTCGGCCCATCGACGAACCCGGGCAGAATAGCGTTCACGCGAATATTGGAGGGGCCTAACTCTTTGGCGAGACTTTGGGTTAGGCCGATGACGCCAAATTTGGCTGCTGAGTACGGGGAGCGTCTGGCGTAGCCATGCTTGGCAGCAGCGGAGGCCATGTTGACAAGCGCGCCGCCGCCCCGTGCTTTGATCATGGGTATCGCCCGTCGAGCGGCCAGGAACTGACCGGTGAGGCAGATGTCGATGCACCGACGCCAGTCTGCGGGCGAAAGGTCTTCTAGATTGCCGGTTGGCCCGGCTATCCCAGCATTGTTCACTAATGCGTCCAGCCCGCCAAAAGCCTCCTGAACCTCGTCAAAAAAGCCATCTATCGCATTTTCGTTCGAGACGTCCGCCTCAACCGCGATGCATCCTTCAAGCTCAACGCAAGATCGACGCAGCGCGTCTGTATCGACATCACAAATCGCGATCTGGGCACCTTGTGAATTGAGCATCCTTGCTATGCTGAACCCGATTCCGCTGGCACCGGCCGTGATCACGACCTTCTTGCCCTCCAACCCCGGCAGGGACATCTGCCTTGCCTCTGTCTGGTTACTAGATGAGTTAGTGGTCATGTCACCGCCTCTACTTGCCGAAGACCGCATCCGGGACCCAGAGCACAAGGCTTGGCCAAATGATCAGAAGGGCAAGACCTGCCAGTTGCAGCGCTACAAAAGGGATGATGCCGCGATAGATGATGCGGATAGAGATTTCGGGTGGGGCGACGCCTTTGACGTAGAATAGTGAATAGCCGAAGGGTGGCGTCAGGAAACTGGTTTGCAGATTGACCGCCACAAGCATGGCGAACCACAAAAGTTGTTGTTCACGGGATATCCCTAGCCCAAAGTCCAATCCCGCTACGATAGGCGCAAATAGTGGAAGGACGATAAAGCTGATCTCGACCCATTCCAGGAAGAACCCCATGATGAAGATCAGCAGAAGCAGGATGCCCAGTGTGCCGTAAGCACCAAGATCGAAGAACAGGATTGCGTTCTCGATCATCTTGTCACCCTTGAGGCCCTTGAAGACCATGCCAAAGATCGTGGCGCCAACTAATACGCCTAGTATCATCGCAGAAGTATTGCCTGTTTCTCGGACGCAGCCGGACAGGGTTTTAAAGGTCAGTTTGCGATTGATGGCCGCGAGGATCATCGCACAAATCGCGCCTAGACCTGCGGCTTCGGTCGGGGTGGCCGTACCCGTGGCAATCGACCCAAGAACAGTCAGGATAAGAACAAGCGGTGCAAACAAGTCGCGCAGCAGCGCCAGTGCTAGGGATCCTTCGGCTGGAACCTGTGTTGATACAGGGGCATCGGTTGGCTTCGTCAACGCAACGAATACAATATAGCCGATGTACAGGCCACCCAACAGCAGGCCAGGAACTACGGCCCCCAGGAACAGCTCGCCAACGGAAATCTGAAGAATATCGCCCACCAGAACCAGCATGATCGAAGGCGGAATCAGAATTCCCAGAGTGCCCGAGGCCGCAATGGTGCCAACAGCCAGCTCCGGCTTGTATTTCTCGCGCAGCATAATGGGCAGAGCCAGTGTGCTCAGCATGACCACCGAAGCACCAACGATGCCAGTGCTGGCCGCCATGATGATGCCCAATAAGGCGACGGAAATGGCCAACCCGCCTCGTCTCCGACCCAATGCGCGCTCAAGCGAATAGAGAAGGTTTTGAGCTAAACCGGATTTGTCGAGCATCGCACCCATGAAGACGAACAGGGGCACCGCAAGCAAAAGCCAGTTTTCAATAACGCCTGCGTAGATGCGCGAGACGCCAATTTTGAGGAATGCAAATGGCAAACCGCCGATAAAAGAAAACAGAATTCCGATGCCGCCGAGAACAAAGGCAACCGGATAGCCACTGAAAATTCCCAAAAGCAAACAAATGACCATGGATAGGGGAATGATGTGTTCAATCATGGGAATCCCCCGTCCCGAACAGACTTTTGAGTTTTTGGATAGTCAGGCCGAGACCGGCAATCAGCATCAAACCAAAGCCGATGGGAAGAAACGCCTTCAAAAAAAACCGGTCATACATACCGTCATAATCCGAACCTTCACCCATGTTGAATGAACGCAATGTAAAGTCATAACCGTGGAAAACTACGATGACGCAAAGAGGCATCAACAGAGCCAGATGGCCTATCACCTCAATGATGTCCTTCGTTTTTTTACTAAAATGCTGACGTAGGAAATCGACGCGCACGTGACGGTCGCTGACGATTGCTCCGGCCATTGTGAGCATCAGCATGATTCCAAAGAGGTGCCATTGCAAATCGCCGATACTAGAAAGTGTCAGCTTGGACCCAAACAGGAAAATGTCATTTTCCCACCGAAGGATTGTACCGACCTTGGCTGCTGACAGCGTCACGCCAATAAGAACCAGAATGAGGATGGGAATAATGAGCCAAGCCGCGGCCCGACCTATCCATACGATCCCGCGAAGAACCGTATGGACAGGGCCGATACCACGATTTGGATCACTCGGTGGAGCGTCCATATCGTGTGCCATTTTGGCTTACTCGGCGGGGAGAGTTTGCAGGCCGGTCCAGCGTCCCGACGACGCCACGAAGTCCTTCATCGAGTGGTAGGCCTCGCCATAAAGCGCATCTTTCTCGGCTTCGGCACTTAGCACACGTTCTGTAGCAATCCGCAGTTCCGCAAGAACTTCGTCTGGGAAGGATTTGACAATGGTGCCACCCCCCTCGAACACTTCGATCTGCGGCGTTTGGGCCGCAGGGGCATATTGCAACGTCCAGGCCATACTGACCTGACAGGCCGCTTCATACATCGCCTGTTCAGCCGCGCTCATGCCATTCCAGACATCCATATTGATCATCAGCACATCAACGCTGCCCGGCTGGTGCCATCCCGGATAGTATTGATATTTTGCGATCTGGTTGAAGCCAAAATCCTTGTCGATAATTGGCAAGGAAAATTCGGTCGCGTCGATGCGGCCACGTTCCAACGCAAGATAGATTTCGCCTGCGGGCATGAACTGAGCTGATGCGCCAAATTCGTTGAGAACACGTGCACCAACGCCACCCATGCGCATCTTCAGACCATTAAAATCTTCGACTGAATTGATCTCTTTGTTGAACCAGCCGCCCGGTTCGGGCGCGGTGATGTGGCAGGCCAGTACCTTAATGTTCAGATCGTCAAACCCGCGCTGAACGATTTCGAGACCACCGCCCACATGCAGCCAAGCCGCCAACGCATCTGGTCCGGCCCCAAAGGGGGTTGCCCCGATCTGAGCCACTGGGATTTTGCCGCCCCATTGACCAAGGAAGCTCCATCCCGCCGGGATCGCCCCGGAGCTAACGTTATCAAGAATCTCACCTGCGGGAACCAGTTCACCCGATCCATAGAGTTGCAGACCAACATCGCCGTCGCTCATGTTGCGCAAGGTTTCATCCATGATCTTAGCGCTGTCCGCCAGGAACGTCAGATCCTTTGGAATGCTCATGTGGACGTCCAGAATATCTGCGGATGCCGAAGTCGCGCCATAAGCCATGGAGCCGGCAACAAGGCTCGCGGCAATTTTCGAATATTTCACTGTATTCCTCCCGTAACTATGCCCGACACGAACATCCATAGCGGCCAGTTCGTAAGGCTGATGCATGATATTTTGATTATTGATCAAAAATCAACTTAATAATAATTGCCCATTGTTGCGCATGATTCCAATTGGTTGGATAGGTTTAGGCTGACTTGGGGACCTCACATAACACTACGATTCTAAGAATCGAGGCCGAAAACGAAATTCCTGAACATCGCCTATCACGATGTGCATCTTGGACATTCGACACTCTGCAAAATCGATAACGCGTTCTTGCTGCATGCTTCAGGCAGGCGTGCCATCATCAAACAAAGTTTTCACCAGCACGTCATAAGCATCCGAAATGTCGAGAAACAGTTCCTGCGTGGCGGTTGGTTCGTCGCCGTCGCGAATGGCTTGCACAATTTTCCGGTGATGATTGTTGGACACTTTGTACTGATTTTTTCGCTCCAGTTGATACAGATGCGGGCTGACCCGTAGCCAAAGCGTGTTGATGATGTCGATCAAAACCGGAGAGTGCGACTGTTGATATATCCTTAGATGAAACTCGTAGTTGGCCTTGATATATCCCTGTACATCGTCGGATTGCTCAGCTGCCTCCAACTGCTTCAGCAGTATCTCGAGCTCGGTCAAAAACGCATCGTCACGATTGGCCAGCGCCCATTTGACAGCCAACGTTTCAACTTCCAGGCGCACATCGCGCAGGTCAGTAAGTTCGTCATATCCGAGGCTGGGAACGCCCAGCGAACGCCCCGATACATTTGCCACCACTCCAATCGCCTGGAGACGCGTGAGCGCCTCGCGAACAGGCATGGCGCTCACGCCAAACGCTTCGGCGACCCGAGCGACATGCACCGCCTGACCAGGTGTAAATTCACCTTCGCGCAAAAGAGTGCACAGTTGATCATAGACCTGATCGTGAAATTTCTCTTTCTGAATCGGTTTGGCATTTTTGAGCATGACCCATCTATTCGCACACATTCAGTTAGGAAATCCACCTTACATTACCACTCCATGTCACCCAATTCAGCGGGTATCGGACAAGAGGTGTTGACCGCCCCTTCCACCGCGCAAACTGTGAGTTCAAGTAGGGCCAGCCTTGCAAAAAAAAGAATATAGCAAATGTCGGCGTAGTGGGCAGTAAGCACACTATTGCAATGACTCTTCTAGAGTCTGCTAAGGGGTTCTTTTCGGTGGTTCGCAACGTAACAGGCCGACCACGTTTTGGGTCGTTCGTTAAAGTTTGCAAAGTCCGCTTTCTGCGCTTCGCTGACATCAGTTCGTCGGCGGCCTAGCCGAGCTCGTCATTCTGGACCTGAATAGCCGCTTCTGGAGTTCCCAAAGAACGGCATTTCAACCGCAGTGAACTTCCGCCTCCCGCCCTGGATCCCCAATCCAGAACCATCGGACCGCACGTATCGTGGCAGTTCTTGGAATCTAGAAAAATAGACAAGTTGGCTGAGGTCAGTCCGCCAAAACCGCCAGAATTAGTAAAAGTTGCCGTCTTACCCGTCAAAAGTTGCATTTCAAGCCGGACAAGTTGCGATTCACGCCGGACGGCACACCCTTGTTCTTATGGCTGGGGTGGTAGGATTCGAACCTACGATACACGGTACCAAAAACCGCTGCCTTACCACTTGGCTACACCCCAACGGTGAGCGGCTATCTACGACTGTTGCTTTCGGGGTTCAAGGGCTTTTTTGGACAAATATCATATCGATCTGCAAATTTTTCTGACAGCGGTTTGGTGATGTCTACCGCTCTTTGGTAAGTGTTCGAAATACTGAAAAGATGGTGAATTCCAAGGATTGGTTCAGGTGAGTGTTTCTTGGATTTCTTGGCAAAGGCGCAGCTTTTGGTTTATGCATATGAACTTCAACCTGCGACTGCGTTTCAATTGCATGATGCGCATATTAACCTGTTGAAATATTGTGTTAAAATAAAAATATGACGATTGAAAATTCCCGATCACTCACCTAGGTGATTATTGTCCGCTATCCAAAAAAGGAGCCTATTATGAAGCTGAACTTGCAAGTTGCAGAGGCATTGAACAAGCAAATAAATAATGAGCTTCATGCTTCGTATACCTATCTGGCGATGTCGGCCTATTTCGAGGCGCAGGACCTGCCAGGTTTCGCCAGTTGGTTCCGGGGGCATTCCGTAGAAGAAGATACTCATGCAATGCGTATTTTCGACTTTATCGCCAAGCGGGGTGGCCGGATCAACCTGGAGGGGATCGCCAAGCCGCAAACGGAATATGAATCGCCTGTTGATGTGCTCGAACAGGCTCTGGCGCAAGAACAGACAGTAACCGGGCAGATCAATGCGTTGTTCGAACTGGCGCACGAGGTCAAGGAATACAGTACGCAGAATATGCTGAACTGGTTCTTGGCAGAGCAGATCGAGGAAGAGGATTTGTTCACTTCGATCTTGGATAAGGCCAAGGCGGCCAACGGAGATCGCTGGAATCTATTGCTGCTGGATCAGGAACTGGCCAAGCGCGGCAGCGGGCAAGCCGAGGGTTAACCAACACAGAATTCAGGATAAGGGGTGGTTATTCCCGAATTTCAGAGGGATCGACCCCCCAAAGATTGTTCTTGAGGGTCCAGCCACGATAGCCGCCGGCCGAAATGCGGCACCAATCCGGTGTACATTGCTCTAGTCGGGCGACAACCCCGGTTTCGAAATGCGCGTTCACCTGCGAATTTGAGTCGGGCAGGGTGTAAACCGGCAGCAAGTCGGATTCTATGAGAACAGTCCGCACGCCTGAAAGCAGAGCGTAGTGAACCCAACCCCCTGCGCCGTCGTGGTCCTGCACTTTGCGCCAGTTTCCGTATTCAGCCGTGATCTGCAGCGGCATGCCGCGTCGCTTGAACACCCAGTCGATTCGGTGGGTCAGAGATGGGCCGCGGCGCACATTACCCTCGGCCGCTTTCATTGAGACATATCGGGGTAGAGGCAGATTCGTGACTTGGCCACGTTTTTCCTGCGCAGACGCGGCCACAACGCCAAACGCGAGAAGAAACACCGAGATCAACGCCACAAAATGGCGATTCACTGAAAAACTAGCACTCACTGCCTGTCTGCTCTTATGCCTGTCGATCGTGCGTAAAAAAGGTTGAGACGATGCCCAAGGGGTTCTTGTGCCCCGTGTAATCCTGCGCCACGATGCCATGGCGCGCGGCTGTTTGCAAAGCGGTAGGAGGGCTAAGGTGCCAAGAGAACGTCTGAGTGTTGTCGTTACGCGACGGTTACCCGAAGCGGTGGAAACCCGGTTGAGCGAGCTTTTCGATGTAAAGCTGCGGGACAACGATGATCCCATGACACGCGAAGAACTGACTGCCGCAGTGAAAGAAGCAGATGTGCTGGTCCCAACCATCACCGATACCATTGATGGCGGTATTTTGGGGCAGGCAGGCGAGAATTTGCGCTTGATTGCGAACTACGGTGCGGGTGTCGACAATATAGATGTAGCGACAGCGCGGCAGCGGGGCATTCTTGTTTCGAATACTCCAGGCGTACTGACCGACGATACCGCAGATATGACGATGGCACTGATCCTGGCGGTGACCCGGCGTATCCCTGAGGGGCTGGGCGTCATGCAAAAAGGCGATTGGGCCGGGTGGGCTCCGACTGCCTTGCTGGGTGGCAGAGTTGGTGGACGCCGGTTGGGTATTCTTGGCATGGGCCGGATCGGGCAGGCGGTTGCCCGCCGTGCCAGTGCCTTTGGAATGCAGGTGCACTATCACAATCGCCGCCGCCTGCGCCCAGAGATTGAACAAGAGTTGGAAGCGACCTACTGGGAAAGCCTTGACCAGATGGTTGCACGAATGGATGTCATTTCGATCAATTGCCCGTCGACGCCTTCGACATTTCACCTAATGAACGCGCGGCGATTGAAGCTGATGAAACCCTCGGCTGTGATCGTGAATACTTCACGTGGTGAAGTCGTAGACGAAAACGCGTTGACCCGGATGATCCGTGCGGGAGAAATTGCTGGTGCGGGCTTGGATGTTTATGAGCAGGGCACAGACGTAAATCCTCGCCTTCGGCAACTGCCAAATGTAGTTTTGTTGCCTCATATGGGTTCGGCCACGCTCGAAGGTCGGATCGAGATGGGTGAGAAGGTCATCATCAACATCAAGACATTCGAGGACGGCCATCGGCCGCCTGATCAGGTTGTGCCTGCAATGCTATAGGCCGCGGCCTGAAGGAAAGGGAACGCAATGGTGCAGGCAGCCGCTTTGCAGCGAAATGAATCCGGAATAGAAACCGCTGTTGGAGTTCTGAAACAAAGATTCGGAGACCGGCTGCAAACCGGTGCCGCGATCCGTGAGCAGCACGGGCACACTACGACCTGGATCGTGAACCAGAGCCCTGATGCGGTGGTCTTTCCGCACTCTACCGAAGAAGTTGCGAATATCGTTAAGGTCTGTGCCGCGCATAAAGTGCCGGTAATCCCTTTCGGTACAGGCACTTCGCTTGAGGGGCATGTGAACGCGCCTGCCGGTGGGATTTCCGTCGATCTGAGCCAGATGGACAAGATACTGGCCGTCAACGTCGGTGATCTGGATTGCGTGGTACAGCCGGGTGTCACCCGCGCCGATCTGAATACCCATCTGCGGGATCAGGGTCTGTTCTTCCCCATTGATCCGGGCGCGAATGCGTCTCTGGGTGGCATGGCCGCGACGCGCGCGTCTGGCACCAACGCAGTGCGTTATGGGACAATGAAAGACAACGTGCTTAGCCTTGAGGCCGTGATGCCTGACGGGCAAGTGATCCGCACTGGGCATCGGGCTCGCAAGTCCTCGGCCGGGTATGATCTGACACGTCTGTTGATTGGTGCCGAGGGGACGTTAGGCATCATCACTGAGATCACTTTGCGTCTGCATGGTATACCCGAGGCCATCAGTTCAGCGCGTTGTTCATTTCCAACAGTGGATGCGGCATGCCAAGCTGTGATGCTGACCATTCAATATGGAATTCCTGTTGCACGGATCGAACTGCTGGATCAGATGTCTGTCAAAGCGGCAAACGCCTATTCGGGGCTGGACCTCCCTGAAACACCTCTGCTTTTGCTAGAGTTTCACGGTTCCGACAGCGGAGCGGCTGAGCAGGCCGAGACCTTTGGGCAAATCGCGGGAGAATTCGGTGGCAGCGATATCACCACCACCTCGACAACCGAAGAGCGCAACAAGCTGTGGCAAGCCCGGCACGACATGTACTGGGCCAGCCTGCAATTGCGACCGGGCGCGCAGGGGATTTCAACGGATGTTTGCGTTCCGATCTCGCGTCTGGCCGATTGTGTGACAGCCGCACAGGAAAAAGCTGCCAAGTTGGGATTGCTGGCCCCGATTGTGGGTCATGTCGGAGACGGAAACTTCCATACTCTGTTGTTGATCGATATGGACAACCCGACTGAAGTCGCAAGCGCTGAGGATTTCGTTGGATGGCTGAACGATATGGCCATTTCGATGGAAGGCACCTGCACTGGGGAGCACGGAATAGGGCAAGGAAAACGCCCTTATCTGGTGAAAGAACTGGGTGCAGCCACGGCCTATATGGCGGCGATAAAATCGGCGCTGGACCCTGATAACATCATGAATCCGGGGAAGATTCTTTAGTATATAAGCTGTATGTCGACGGACAGATAATTCCAAGGATCGGTCATATCCACGCCCAAATTTCATAGGATTGAATCTCTTCAGAGCACTAATTGATTCTGAGGTTGATTTATGGGCGCCTTGCGGTTCATTGGATTTTTGCTGATCGCGGCGATTGTTATCGCGGGTCTTGACTATTACCAGCAGGATAAAAAGCACGACAATACATTGTCCTTTGCAGGTTATATCGAAACGATCAATGATCGTTTCGGCTTGTATAAGGCCGAGCAGGTCGCCAAGCAGGCCGAACGTGAGCGCAAGAAAAGCTGGGATGCGGGCACAAAATCCTTTTTGCCATCTCCCCCCGAGGGTTGGAGCCGCTATGATCTTATAGATGCCGATAGCAAGCCGGTTCAGGCGGTTCTGTCGGGGTATGAAATATCGCCCATCATCAGCTCTATTTCCGGCCAGGCTGAATTACAGCGCCTCACGAATGAGGGGCGCGAGGGTCTGATACGTAAGCTGGCAGAGTCGGGTTATGTTTATGAAAAAGATGGTGAAATCGTCTGGTTCGACATCACATTGAAGCCTAAGAAAGCACGCAATACTCTGGTTGGTCTGGCACTGGGGCGACAGGCCGACTTTATGAACGCGATGCAGTTTTCTAACGGATATGCCGTCATTGATGGAGTGGCGTTTGCGGAAGTGACCGAGGGTCTTTCTGGCGATGTTCAAGAAAGCGACATCCGTAAGATCAAAGGTCGCATCGGATTTGATGAAGAGGTAGTGCTGCGTCTGCACACCAATGCAAGCGATGCCACGATCCGGCAGTTTTTGAATTCAGTCGATTTGGCCGGGCTGAATGCACTATTGGAATTTCCCTCGGTTGCGACGGGGCAGGGTATTTATGTTTCACTGGAGGAACAGCCTGAAATGGCAGGAAAAATGCTGGACCTCTATGGGAAAATGGTGGCTGTGCAGGACAAGGTGACACAGCAGAAACTCGAGAACATGGATATCGGAGCTGTGATGTTGAACACGCTCACAGCGACGGATTTCAACGCAGAAGGTCTGGCCGATATCACTGGCGGCAAAGTCTTTGAAAATCAGGACAATTTGCAGGTGGCCTATGGAAAGGCGCTTGAGTTGATATTGCAATCGGATCAACGTCAAGCCGACGCCAGTCCGACTGACTCGGGTGGCGGTTTTATCGATGGATTGCTACAGAAAATCCCCGGTTTTGGGGCATTTGGCGGCGGCGCAGTCGCCGCTGCAGCAAACGCAGGACGCTCAGACGTCCGTGTTCAAAAAGGAAACGAAGGATCTTCCTGCGCAATGAGTGGAAGCTCTAAACGCTGCACCTTCGGTAAAAACTGATCGGATTGTCACGCCCGAATAACGAACCTGCATCAATTGCGGGTCGTTTTTCTATTATCACTGGTCGGATGAATGTCGCGCCGGGCACCACAAATGCGCCATATGGTGTCAACAGATTCCAAGGGGAGACACCCGGCTATGAAAACCCAAGTCAAAGCACTGGTTGTCGGCGGCGGCGCCGTCGGAACCTCGATTGCCTATCACCTGGCCAAGGCGGGCTGGGATGATGTGATGCTGATCGAGCGGGACGAACTGACATCCGGTTCTACCTGGCACGCAGCGGGCCTGTTGCCATTGTTCAACATGTCTTATGCGACGACCCATATCCACAAATACTCGGTCGATTTCTACAAGACGCTTGAGGAAGAAACCGGGCTAAATGCCGGTTTCGCTGTGGTTGGCAACCTGCGCATGGCACAGACGCAAGAGCGTATGGACGAATACATGCTCTACGCTTCAACGGCTGAGACCTGCGACGTTGCCTATGAATGGCTAACCCCTGACCAAATCAAAGAGCGCTGGCCGCTGATCGAAACCTCGGATCTGAAGGGTGCGATTTATCACACCGAGGATGGCTATATTAACCCTGCCGACGTAACGCAGGCGATGGCCAAGGGTGCTCGTCAACGCGGTGTCGACATCGTGCGTAAGATGCAGGCCGATGCGTTCCACTGGAACGGCACCCACTGGGAAGTCACCTGCACCAAGATGGTCGAGAAAGGCGGCAACCTCGTTCCTTCAGATGAGCAGGTTGTGATCACTGCCGAGCATGTGGTGACCGCATCAGGCAACCACGCGCAGCGCACTGCCAAGATGTTGGGCATCAAGATGCCTGCCATTCCGGTCGAGCACACCTTCATCGTCATGGATAAAGACCCCGAACTGGTCAAATGGCGTGAAGCGGGCAACCCCGAACACCCCGTTGTGCGTGATGCCGACAATGAATCCTATGCCCGCGAAGAACGCGGTGGCTGGATTCTGGGTATCTACGAACATGGCGCGCCTGCGCAGTTCGAACACGGCGTGCCGGACAGCTTCCGCGCAGACCTGTTCCCGCTGGATCTGGACCGGATTGCCGATCAATACATGGCGATGGCCGAGCGTGTGCCTTCCTGCGCCGAATCCGGTCTGAAGGACGATTTCAACGGCCCTATCTGCTACACCCCTGACGGCAACCCACTGGTTGGTCCGGCGCCGGGTCTGCGCAACATGTGGCTTGCCGAGGGTTTCTCGTTCGGCATCACCGCTGCTGGCGGCACCGGCTACTATCTGGCGCAGATGATGGTCGACGGCGAAGCCGAGATCGACATGGCCTCGCTTGACCCCAAACGCTACAGCAGCAACTGGATGACCACCGAATTCGCGGCGCGCAAGAACGAAGAGTGCTATGAGCACGTCTACATCCTGCACCACCCCGACGAAGAGCGTGAAGCCTGCCGTCCGCTGCGAACTGTTCCGGCCTATGATCGTCAGAAGGCGCGCGGTGCTCAGTTTGGCTGGGTCAACGGCTGGGAGCGTCCGAACTATTTCGGCCCGCTGGATGCATCGGACAATTTCGACAAGGAAAGCCGTTCGTTCCGCCGCGGTGGCTGGTGGCAGTATGCCGTCGAAGAAGCCAAAGCGATCCGAGAAGGCGTGGGCCTGATCGATGCGTCGGCCTTTACCAAGCATGTCGTCAAAGGCCCTGGTGCGACCCAGTTCCTGGATTGGTTTACGTGCAACAAGCTGCCCAAGGTTGGTCGCATCAACCTGACCTACGCGCTGACCTCACACGGCACCACCCGCACCGAATACACTATCGTCCGCAACGGCGAGAACAACTATTACATCGTCTCTGCCGGTGCCTGGACCGAGTACGACGCCGACTATCTGCGCAAGGCGGCCGAGGACAAGATGGAGGAGTTCGGTTATATCGAGATCCAGGACGTGACCACTCAGTGGGGCGTATTCGCCATCGCCGGACCCAAGTCGCGTGACGTGCTGAAAGAGGTGATCAAGGACGCCGATCCGGAAACTGCACTGTCCAACAAGCGCTTCCCGTGGTTGTCGGCCCGTCAGATCGAACTCGGCATGTGCCCCGTGAACGCGATCCGAGTGGCCTATACCGGTGAACTGGGTTGGGAACTGCACCACCCGATCGAGATGCAGAATTACCTGTTCGACCTGCTGGAAAAAGCCGGTGAGAAGCACGGTATGAAGCTGGTCGGTGCACGTGCACAAAACTGGCTGCGCCAGGAGAAATCCTATCGTGCGTTTGGTACAGAACTGGGCCGTGACGCGACCCCACTGGAAGCTGACCTGCCACGCTTTGTTGATCTGTCGAAAG
The DNA here is from genome assembly GCF_056533505.1 of Ruegeria sp. G2. NCBI lineage: Bacteria > Pseudomonadati > Pseudomonadota > Alphaproteobacteria > Rhodobacterales > Roseobacteraceae > Ruegeria > Ruegeria sp. G2. Next base: position 101,859 of record NZ_JBQFON010000003.1, read on the forward strand.
ACTTCTACGGCAAGGCCAAGCTGGAAGAGACCGGCGTACGCGTGAAATGCTGCACTCTGCTGATCGACGGGCCGGGCGATGCCGATCCATGGGGCCGCGAGGCGCTGTACACGCCGGAAGGCGAGCGCGTCGGTCGTCTGACCTCCGGTGGCTATTCGGTGGCCTTCGAGAAGTCCATCGGCATGGGATATGTGAAGCCTGAACTGGCGGTCGAAGGTACTAAGCTTCAAGTCAAAATTCAGGACAAACTGTGGGATGCGGTCGTCACATGCGACAGCCCCTACGATCCGAAGAATGAAACCATCCGTAAGGACGGCTAATAACTTAGAAAGGCGGCACAAACCTGTACCGCCTTCCCCAAAAAGCCCGCCTCTGGTGGGCTTTTATTATGCGTTCAACTCGTCAAAGCAGTCTAAGGTTTTCGCCGCATACATCATAGATGGCCCGCCGCCCATCTGCACCGCCATCGCCAACACATCCGAAACCTCATCGCGAGTGGCGCCTGCTTTGACCAACGCCTCGGTATGCAGGGTGATGCAAGGCTCGCACCGAACGGCGATCGACATGCCTAACGCGATGAATTCCTTGGTTTTGTAGTCCAGGATCCCACCTTCTTTGACCGATTTCCCCAAGACACCAAAGGCTCGGGCGGTATCGGGAATGGCGCCGTTGAGATTGCGCAGGCTTTTGCGGGTCCCGTCCAGTGCTTCGTGCCAGCTCATAACAACATCCTTCTTAAAACATATGATAAATTGCATATGATACATAAGAAGGGGACCGGCTTTGATCCTGATCAGATTGCTGCTTTTTGGCCTATGAATGCCAAGTTGTTCGCGGGCATCTGAACGACCTCGACCAGTTCGAGGTCATTTTCAGAGAACAGCGCTATTATCTGGGTGTCATCTTTGTAGCCAATCTCTGGATCCTGATGAACCAATGCGTCGTGAAATCTCTGGTCGCCTTCGCTGGTCAAGCGCCCATGACGTTTGAAAGGGCCATATAGCACCAAACGCCCGCCCAAGTTCAAAACGCGCGCGGATTCGGCAATCAAGGTTTCAGCCTCGAGTAAGCTGATCAGATGTAATAGGTTGACCAGCACAACCAAATCTTGCCTTGCTATGGTTTTGTGCCAACCTGCCGCGGTTGCATCCAGATGAAGTGCAGGGGAAGTGTTTCTCAGCCCGGTCGAATAGGCGTCAATACTAGCGCGCCGTTCCGAGGTGACTTCGCTGGGTTGCCAATGAAGTCCGGGCAACCGCCGGGCAAAGGCCGATACATGCTGACCTGTGCCACTGGCCAGTTCCAACGCGCGGCCCGATGATGGGGCAACACGCGCAATCAGATCACAAAGCACCGCCGCGTTTCGGCTTGCTGCTGGGGCGACAAGCATGCCGTCATCACCTTCTGTGGCGACGCTTGCATTGGGGGGCAGTTTGCGCGGCGTCATCTGCGCAACCTTTCGGGCTTCAGCACTTGCACAGTCGTGGCATCAAGTGATGGTTCAGTACCTGTTACAAGATCTGCCACAAGTTGCGAGGCAGCCGGGGCCGTCTGAAACCCGTATCCGCCCTGCGCGGCAGACCAGATAAAGGTTCGGTCTGTGGGATCTGGCCCCAGAACCAAAGTGCCGTCCGATACAAAGCTGCGCAGCCCGGCCCAGTTTGTTTCAACACGTGTCACCGGTTCTGTCACCATGGCCTCGTACCGTGCCAAACCTTCTGCCAGAACCATGTCGTCGGCATAGGCATCATGGGGTGAGGTCGGGTCGGTCTCGCAAGGTGAAACGAGTAACTTTCCGGCATCGGGTTTGGCATACCAGGTTTCAGCGACCCCCAGCATCATGGGCCAGTTTTTCACATCATGCCCTCCAGGCGATGGTAGGCGGGCCATGGACCGACGAAATGGAGTAATACCGATTGGCTGGATTTCTGCCATTTGCGCCACTTCGTCCACCCATGCGCCAGCGGCATTTACCAAGTTGCGGGCTTCAAAGGTGTCAGAGGCTTCAACGATCCAGTGACCGGACTTGCGAATGCTGCCGACCTTCTCTCGGGTCAGGACTGATCCACCGTTGCGTCGGATGATCCGTGCATAATCCTGCAACATCCGGTCCGTATCTATGTCAAAGGCAGTATTGCTGATGGCAACATGTCCTACGGTGTCGGCATTCAGGATCGGGATTTGCTTTGTAGCCTCGTCCAGAGAAATTTGCTGAACTCCAAGGTCTTGAGCTTCCTTCAGGAACAACTCTTGTTGATCCTTGGCACCCACCAGCATCAATCCACGCGGTGTCAGGTATTCATTGACTTCAAAGAAAGCAGCGCTCTCTTCGTTCAGAGCTTTGACGGACGGCGGACCATATCCCTTTTCAAACAGGGCGGCGGACCGACCTGAGGTGTGATAGCCCAACGCATCCTCTGCTTCTAACACCGTGACGGTGCCGTGCTTGGACAGGCGGGCACCCGCGCTTAACCCGGCGATACCGCCGCCGATAATCAGGAAATCAATCATACGTGTTCTTTCGCTTCCGGCCGCGGGATGATCAATGTGACGCATAATATACCCGTGTGCTGTGCTGACCATGGCACGCGTGCCTTCAAACGAAAAGACGCAAGCACCATGCACAGGAAACTTGATCGCAAGCGATCAGCCTGCTCTTAGTGCAATCAAAGCAAGATTCGGAGGCGGACGTGAACTCGGCAGACATTCACCCGATGGCAACGGGGCATATACCCTCTTATGTAACGCAGGCGGACGGTAGCGACTACCTCTTTACCTTTATGGTCATTTTCACCGTCGGTTTGGTGGTCCTGATCGGGGTTGCGTATTTTACGCTGCATTCGATCCCGGAAAAAATGGCGCATGAGAATAACCATCCACAGTTTCAGCTGGTTGGAATACTCGCGCTGCTGGCTTTGTTTACCCACAACGGAATATTCTGGATTGCGGCAATTCTTGTCGCGGGTTTTCAGTTCCCCGATTTTGCTGCTCCGTTACGGTCGATTGCAGATGCCATCCGATCCCTGGCACCGGGGCAGGATAAAGCCGTGGTTTCTGATCCACCCGAACCGGATATTGAGCCCGAACCCTCAGAACCGGCAGCGCAGGGGCACTGAACCATGATTGAGACGATGCTGTGCGCACTGATCACCGTGCTTCCCGACTATCTGTTCCGCCGCTTTGTTCAAGGCAAACGGATCGGACATGAGATTACTCTGTTCACTATGTGGTATGAATTGCGTTGGGGGTTAACGACCTGCGCTATTCTGGCACTGACGGTGATCACCACTTTGTTTTATTTCCATCCGGCCAGCAAAACGGCAGCCTCATACTTCCGGACGGTCACGATCCTTCCACAGCTCGGCGGCCGCGTTTCCGAAGTTTATGTGCGCAACAATGAGCAGGTGACAGCAGGGCAGCCGATTTTCCGGATTGAGGATTTCACGCAAACAGCACAGGTTGAAGCTGCTCATGCGCAAATCGCTCAGGTTCAAGCTTCTTTGAAAGTGGCGGAAACCGATCTGGCCGAGGCCGAGGCAGGCATTGCGGGTGCACGCGCGGCATTGGATCAGGCGCTTGAAGATCTCGAGCGGAATACTACACTGCGCGACGAAGGGTCCAGTGCCGTGCGCCTGGCCGAGATCGACCGGCTTGAAAATTTGGTTGCCGAGCGTGAGGCGCAAGTCACGGCTGCCACTTCCAAGCGTGCTGCTGTGGTGCAGCAGATCGAGGAACTGATCCCTGCCCAGCTTGCCAGCGCGAATGCCCAGCTTGACGCAGCATTGACCGAGCTGGACAAGACCATAATCAGCGCGGGTGTCACCGGTCGCATCGAACAATTTGGGCTGCAGGTCGGCGATTACGTGAGCCCGTTATTGCGGCCGGCAGGCATCCTTGTGCCGTCTTCTTCGGGGCACGACCGGTTTCAGGCTGCGTTCAACCAGCTTTCAACGCAAGTGATCAAACCAGGCATGATCGGTGAAATCGGGTGCATGACAAAACCCTTCACAGTGATCCCCGTCGTCGTCGTCGAGGTACAGGATGTGATCCCTTCAGGTCAGATCAGGCCAACCGATGAATTGCGTGACGTCCAGACCAATACCAAGCCAGGCTCGATCCTCGTCTATCTCGAGCCGCTTTATGAAAGCATGGCCGATGATGTGCCGCCGGGAAGCAACTGTCTGGCCAATGTCTACACGGATAACCACGCCAAGCTGGAAGACGAAAATCTTGGGTTCTGGGAAAAGTCGTTCCTGCATGTGGTCGACACCATCGGTGTTGTCCACGCTGCGGGCTTGCGGTTGCGGTTGATCCTGATGCCGGTGAACACTCTGGTTTTGACTGGACACTAAAACCGGCTCCTAATCCATTACTTGGTGTTTGACCCGGTCCCTGGCAGCCATGTGTTCAACGTGGTTATGTCGCTGAACTTGCGCAGTCTGTGCTACGATGCCTCAGCATATCCTCAGCTGGCCATGATAGGCTGGGGACTTTTTCGGTGCATGGAGGTTACGATGGTTGATACAAATTCTGCATTTGTAGGAGATATCCCGGGAAATTACGATCGAGAGATGGGGCCGGTGATATTCGATCATATGGCCCGCATTATGGCGCAGAAAACAGCGGCCGTTTCGCCCAGACAGGTGTTAGAACTCGCTGCAGGCACAGGGATCGTGACCCGGCATGTGTCTAGTGCGTTGGATGATGGGCATATTGTAGTCACAGACCTCAACGAACCGATGCTTGATATCGCACGCACTAAGTTCAGCGAGACGGATAACGTGAGTTTTCAAACTGCAGATGCGCAGGAGCTTCCATTCGATGACGCAAGTTTCGACGCGGTCATCTGCCAGTTCGGTCATATGTTCTTCCCTGATCGTGCCAAAGCCTACGCCGAAGCGCTCCGGGTATTGAAACCGGGTGGCATTTATTTGTTTTCGACCTGGGGCACGAACGCCGAGAACCCATATTCCGAACTGGTCATCGAAACATTATCCGCTGCATTTGATGGTCATCCTCCCGGTTTCATGAAAGTCCCGTTCTCGCTACACGATGCTGCCGCGATTCTGGATGAGGTTGCGCAAGCAGGGTTTGTCGAGCCACGCCACGAATACGTCGAACATGCTTCAACTGTTGCGAGTTTTGATAATTTTGCGTTGGGCCTGATGCTTGGCAGCCCAGCCTATTTTGAGGTTCTCGAACGCGATGGAGACCATGATGAAATTGCCAGAGATCTCGCACACAATATGCGTGCACGTTTTGGTTCAGAGCCGTCGGCGATACCGCTGAAAGCCCATTTCTTCCAGATGGTGTCTCCTTGAACGGATGACCAAAAAAAGGCCCGCAGGATTCTGCGAGCCTTGATCTTATCTTACTGGGTTAGACTTTACTGCGGAATGTCGCCTTCCAGCCCCTCGATGTAAAAGTTCATCCCGGCCAGCGTGCCGTCATCAGCAACTTCGCCTTCAGCCAGCCAGGCGCTGCCGTCCTGTTTGTTGATCGGGCCGGTGAAGGGGTGATATTCACCTGCCGCCATCGCGGCTTTCAGGGCCAGCGCCTCTTCTTTGACATCAGCCGGTACCGCGTCGGAAATCTCACCGATTGCGACCATTCCTTCCCGGATGCCGTCCCAGGTATTTACACTCTCCCAGGTGCCATCCATGACCGCCTGTGTCCGCGCGATGTAGTAGGGTGCCCAATCATCGATGATCGATGACACACGCGGGAAGGGGGCGTATTCGCTCATGTCAGAGGCCTGACCGAAGGTTACCACATTGCCAGCTTCCTGCGCCGCAGCTTGCGGTGCGGTCGAGTCGGTGTGCTGCAGAATAACGTCCGCGCCCTGTTCGATCAGAACCTTGGCGGCGTCAGCCTCTTTGGCGGGATCAAACCATGTGTAGGCCCAGACGATTTTGAACTCGACATCCGGGTTCACCTTTTTGGCGTGCAAATAGGCCGAATTGATACCACGGATCACTTCGGGGATAGGGTACGACCCGATGTAGCCAATGATGTTGGACTTAGTCATGTTGCCCGCAATGTGCCCTTGCACCGCGCGTCCTTCGTAGAAACGGGCCGAGTAGACCGAAACGTTGTCTGCGGTTTTGTAGCCGGTCGCGTGCTCGAACTTCACATTCGGGAATTTCTTTGCGACATTGATTGTCGGGTCCATGTATCCGAATGAGGTGGTGAAGATAAGGTCAGCACCTTCCAACGCCATCTGAGTCATCACGCGTTCGGCGTCTGGGCCTTCCGGGACCGATTCAACAAACACAGTCTCAACCTTGTCGCCGAACTCTTCCTCGACTGCAAGGCGACCCTTGTTGTGTTCATAGGTCCAGCCACCGTCGCCCACCGGGCCGACATAGACGAACCCGACTTTGGTCTTGTCTTGGGCCATGGCACCGGTGGCCAGACCCAGCGCCATGGCGGCGCTTGCCAAAAGTGTAGTGAATTTCATGTGTTACTCCCCAAGTTGGTTTAGTTAGCCCCTAGAGCGAGGCATGGAATGTACGGCCCAGTGAGGCAGGTGCGCTGCTCTTGTCGGCCGAAAGGATCACAAGCACAAGGATCGTGATAATGTAGGGCGACATTGCCAGATACTCGACCGGGATGGCAACGCCCGCCGCCTGTAAATTCAGTTGCAACACAGTGATTCCGCCGAACAAATAGGCACCCAGCAGAACACGCCATGGTTTCCAACTGGCGAACACCACCAGTGCAAGAGCGATCCAACCAACACCAGCGGTCATACCCTCGGTCCACTGAGGGACTCGGATCAGGCTGATATAGGCACCGCCAAGTCCGGCGCAGGCCCCGCCAAACAGGATCGCCATGATGCGGATCTTGATGACTTTGTAGCCAAGCGCGTGGGCGGCGTCATGGTTTTCACCCACAGCGCGCAGGATAAGTCCAATACGGGTGTATTTAAGCGTGGCCCAGACGGCCGCGATTATCGCGATGCCGACATAGAGGATCGGATCGTGTTGGAACAGGATCGGACCGACGACCGGAATGTCGCTGAGCAGTGGGATATGTATATCGCCCATGCTGGGGGGTTTGATGCCCACATAGCTCTGCCCCATGAGCGCGCTGAAGCCCAATCCGAACAATGTCAGGGCAAGACCGCTGGCGACCTGATTGGCCAGCGCAAACTGCGTCAACAGCACGAATAGCAGCGATAGCACCGCGCCTCCGATCGCTGCCGCGATAAAGCCCAGCCAGGGTGAACCGGTCTCAACCGAGATCGCAAAACCACTGATCGCGCCTACGATCATCATACCCTCGACGCCGAGGTTCAGAACGCCCGCCTTTTCGACGACCAGTTCACCAATCGCGGCCAGAAGCAGTGGCGTTGCGGCCACCATCAGCGAAGCGACCAGAAGGACGGGGTTAATCTCACCAAGGTCCATTATGCCACCTCGCTACGTGCCGCACGGATGCGGTAATTTGTCAAAAGATCGAATGCCAACAAGAAGAACAGCAGCATTCCCTGAAACACCTGTATCGCGGCGGCAGGCAGGCCTAGTTGAGACTGCGCAATTTCACCACCGATATAGGTCAGTGCCATCAGCCCGCCTGCCAGCAGGATACCTACCGGGTGCAGACGGCCCAGAAAGGCAACGATGATCGCAGTGAAGCCATAGCCGACGTTAAAGTCGATGCTAACCACGCCCGAGGGGCCCGAGACCTCGAACATACCTGCCAGACCGGCAAGTGCACCGGACAGGCCAAGACAGAACAGGATCAAACGTGCTGGGTTCACGCCGGCAAATTTGGCTGCACGAGGCGCCTCACCTGTCAGGCGAATGTGAAAGCCCAGCATGTGCCGGTTCAGCAGAATATATGAGAAGATCACTGCAATAAATGCCGCAACTACACCCCAGTGCATACCTGAACCTGCGATCAGTTCCGCATTGTGCGCACTTTCATAACTTTGCAGGTTGCGCGATCCGGGAAAGCCAAACCCTTCGGGGTTCTTAAGCAGACCCAGCGAAACCGAGGCCAAAAACTGCTCGGCCACATAGACCAGCATCAGAGAGACGAGGATTTCGTTGGTTCCGAACCGAACCTTAAGAAAGGCCGGAATCATAGCCCATAGCCAGCCGCCAAACGCGCCTGCGATCACCATGATGGGAAAGATGAAGAACGCATCCATCGGATAGAATGCCAGTCCAGCACCCGCCCCGAAGATGGCTCCCATGATATATTGACCCTCGGCACCGATATTCCAGATACCTGCGCGAAAACCCAAAGACAGGCCAATCGCAATCAGCACCAAAGGCGCACCTTTGACCAACAGTTGAGGGCGGTAGTAGAATGCGAACTCGCCAAACAGCGGTTCCCAGAAAATTGTTCCGATCGCCTCAACCGGATTTTTGCCCAGTATAGCGAACAGCAATCCGCCAAAAACCATCGTGGCCAACACCGCCACCAAGGGGGTCGCATATGACCAAGCCTTGGATGGCTGAGGTCGTTTCTCCAGCACAATCACCCGATTATCCCCCCGCTTTCTTCATCTTTTTGAAAATATTCTCGTAGAAGGCAGTTCAACACGTCAGACATGCGCCACCTCCATGCCATGTGCTCCGCCCATCATCAGGCCAATCTCATCAACCGTCAGGCCGGTGGTCTCACGCGGCGCACTCAGACGCCCTTCGTTTAACGCGGCAAAGCTGTCCGAGATTTCCATAAGCTCATCAAGGTCTTGGGAAATACAGATCACTGCCGTTCCCTTGGCCGCAAGATCCAGGATCGCTTGCCTTATCGAGGCAGCGGCAGCGGCGTCCACACCCCAGGTTGGCTGGTTCACTACCAACACATCGGGGTTCTGCAACACCTCGCGACCGATAACGAACTTTTGCAGGTTCCCACCCGAGAGCGATCGTGCTGCATTCTCAGGCCCGGGTGTCCGAACGTCGAAAGCGCTGATGATTTTCTCGGCAAACTCTTTGGTTTCGTTCCACTTTAGAAAGCCATTGCTTTCCAACCCTTCGCGGATCGATCCGGTCAGCAGGGCATTTTCAGTCAGACTCATATCAGGGGCAGCTGCGTGGCCCAGCCGTTCTTCGGGGGCGGTCAGCACACCAAGTTTCCGCCGGGCCGTCGGACCGAGCTTGCCAATCGCTTGACCATTGAACTTGATCGCATCTGCAGCAGTTGGAATCTCTCCTGACAGAACACCCAGCAATTCGTCTTGACCGTTTCCGGCAACGCCACCGATGCCCAGAACTTCGCCCTTGCGGACGGTCATGTGAACATTGCGCAACGCCGTGCCAAATTCCGAAGGCGATGGCACTGAAAGGCCACTTACATCCAGTGCGACTTCGCCAAACTCCCGACCGGATCGTTCTGGCGTTTGCAACGTCGAGCCGACCATCATTTCGGCCATGTCACGGGCGGAGGTTTCGGCGGGCACACACTCGCCTACATTCTTGCCCAGACGTAGGATCGTGGCGTGGTCACACAGCGTTCTGATTTCTTCAAGCTTGTGTGAGATATACAGGATCGAGGTACCTTCGGAGCGCAATTTATTCAGCGTTTCAAAAAGGATGTCGACTTCCTGAGGGGTCAGAACCGATGTTGGTTCATCCATGATCAACAGCTTGGGGTCCTGCAGCAGGCAACGGATGATCTCGACCCGCTGACGCTCTCCCGCAGACAGGTCACCCACTGTGCGATACGGATCCAGCGGCAGGCCATAAGTTTCCGACACCTCGCGGATGCGGGACGCCAGATCACCCATCGCAGGAGGGTTTTCCATACCAAGCGCGATGTTTTCAGCGACGTTCAGGGCATCGAATAATGAAAAGTGCTGGAACACCATCGCTATCCCATCAGAGCGCGCTGCCCGAGGTTCAGGCGGTGCAAAAGACTGGCCACGCAGTAGCATCGAACCGCTGTCGGGCTTCACCAGGCCATAGATCATCTTGACCAGCGTCGATTTGCCCGCGCCGTTCTCGCCCAGCAAGGCGTGAACCTCGCCCTCTCCGATGTCGAAAGACACCTGATCATTGGCCACGACGCCGGGATAGGCTTTGGTCAGCCCTTGAAGACTTAGAAGTGGAGTGGTCACGCGCTCAGGTCCTTCTTCAGTTCATTCTGCCGGGCCGGGCGCAGAAGTTGCGCTGCGACCCCAACGGCGATCATCTGCGGGTGTTTGCCCAGATTGGGGTCGCCAATCGGGCAGGTAATCCGGCCTATACGTGCGGGCGGATGTCCAAGCGCCGCCAGTCGCGACCGGAATCGCGCCCATTTAGTAGCTGAACCAATCAGCCCGACAAAACGGAAATCGTGCAAAAGCAACCTGTTGCACAGTTCCAGATCCAGATTGTGTGAATAAGTAAGCACCAAATGCTCGGCCTCAGGCGGTGCATGTCGCACCAGTTCTGCAGGCTTGGCCGCCGGCACGGCAGTCACCCCCGACGGAATGCTGCTGGGAAAACGCTCGGGACCGGTATCAACCCATGTGATTGCAAGATCGGGCAGGGGGGAAAGAACATCCACCAACGCACGGCCAACATGCCCTGCACCCCAAATCCAGAGGTTGCGGGTGGGTTCGTGGATGGGTTCGATCATCCATCCCTCGATCAGCTGTGGCTCGGGTGCGACGCCTTGAGCGCGAGACCGCGCTAATACGCGTTTAACCGCCATAGGCTCAACCTGAGTATCCAGCGGGTCCTCTTTTTCGCATTCCTGGGTCACAGGTCGTGCGACGACCGTACCTTCAATATGCGTTAAAGAAGCGTTGTCATATATCTCCGAAAGTAGCGAAAGCGCTCCGCCGCAGCATTGGCCCAAATCAGGGCCAAGTGCATGCTGGCTCAACCGTGACGGCTTGGTTTGGTGACGTGCAGCTTCAGCGGCCTGATATTCCAGCGTGCCGCCGCCGATGGTGCCGCTTTGCCCGTCTTTCCATACCAGCATCGAAGCGCCAACTTCGCGCGGTGATGATCCCTTGATCCCGGCAATGACGACCCGAACCACCTTGCCGTGGGTTTTGACCGCCTCCCTCAAAGCCTCCCTGTCAAATCCCATCAGGTATCTCCCTTTACCCTTTGAATTCCACGCCAGACTTCCTCTGCGGTCGCAGGTGCATTCAGCGCGGGATAGCTGGTTCCACACGCCGCCACCGCGTTCGATAGGGCCAACCAAGCTGATATGCCCAGATTGAAGGGTGGTTCACCAACCGCTTTCGAACGATAGATCGTGTCCTCGCGGTTCTCACCGTCCCAAAGCGCGACATTGAAGATATCGGGTCGGTCAGAACAGGTCGGTATCTTGTAGGTGGACGGTGCGTGCGTGCGTAGACTGCCTTTGCCGTCCCAGACCAGCTCCTCTGTCGTCAGCCAGCCTGCGCCCTGAACATAAGCACCCTCGACCTGCCCGACATCCAACGCCGGGTTCAGGGACGCACCCGCATCATGCAGGATATCGGTGCGCAAGATACGGTTTTCACCGGTCAGTGTATCGACAGCCACCTCAGTGATGGCTGCGCCATAGGCAAAGTAAAAGAAGGGGCGCCCATGGCCTTTGATCCGGTCCCATTCGACCTTCGGAGTTTTATAGAATCCGGTTGCGGACAGGCTGATGCGCCCCTGATATGCCAACGCTGCGGCTTCGGCGAAGCTATAGCTTTCTTCGCCTACTGAAACTTGCCCGTCCGCAAATGTCACGGTCGTGGGGTCGGCCTGATGTCGTTCAGCCAGATAATCCGCCATCCGGTCACGGATGGTGTCGCAGGCTGCTTTGACCGCCATGCCATTCAGATCACTTCCTGACGAGGCCGCGGTGGCGGATGTATTCGGTACTTTGGCCGTATCGGTGGCGGTAATTTTCACCAGCTCAAGTGGTATGCCAAAACGCGACGCTGCAACCTGAGCGACCTTCTGGAACAACCCCTGGCCCATCTCAGTGCCACCGTGGTTCAGGTGGACCGAGCCGTCCTGATAAACATGCACCAGCGCACCGGCTTGGTTCAGGTGGGTCAGTGTAAAGGAAATGCCAAACTTCACCGGGGAAAAACCGATTCCCTTCTTGATCACGCTATTCTCGGCATTCCATGCGTCAACCGCCTGCTTGCGGGCTGCATAGTCGCTAGAGTTCAGCAAAGCTGTTGTCATGCCATGCAGTTCGCAATCGCTGACTTCCATCCCATAAGGCGTGGTGTTGCCGCCTGCGGGTACCGGGCGAACCGGTGCATCGCCCATCTCAACCGCGCCTCGGCTGGTGAGGTCCTCATGCGGGTCAGGATGGCCCAGAGATTTCTGAGCAACCGGGGGATCGGCCACCTCATGCGCCGGTTCATAGTAGTTCCGGCGGCGCAGCTCGATCGGGTCCAGCCCCATAACATGCGCCGCGTGGTCCATTACGCGTTCAATCCCAACGATCCCTTGCGGACCGCCAAACCCACGATAGGCCGTGGCAGACTGGATGTTGGTCTTCAGCCGATGGCTTTCGATCCGGGCATTTGGCAGCAAATAGGAATTGTCCGCATGCAGCATGGCGCGATCTGCTACCGGAAGAGACAGATCCTGCGCCCAACCGCACAAGGCATAGTGTACAAAGGAAACGCCCTGAATATGTCCGTTTTCATCGAACCCGGCTTTGTACGAAATCCGGAAGCCATGGCGCTTGCCCGTGATCGTCATATCGTCATCACGGTCATAGCGCATCTTGCAGGCCTTGCCAGTCGCACGTGCGGCGATGGCGCAGGCGACGGCCAAAGCGTTGCCCTGGCTCTCCTTGCCGCCAAAACCTCCGCCCATCCGCCGTGTTTCAACCCGGACTGCGTGCATGGGAACACCCAGTGCATCGGCTACCTTGTGCTGTATCTCGGTCGGGTGCTGAGTCGAACTATGCACTAGCATATCCGCGCCTTCATTCGGCACTGCCAGGGCTGCCTGACTTTCCAGATAGAAATGTTCCTGCCCACCGATCTCAAACGTATCTTCGACGATATGAGCCGCACCTGCGATGGCGGCCTCTGCATCGCCCTTGGCGTAGATACGCGGGCCGTCCTCGAATCGGCTGTCAGCGGCAAGGGCCTCCTCGACTGTCAGAATCGGTGCTTCCTCGGCATAGTCGATCTTGCCCAGCCGGGCCGCTTTTCTGGCAGCCAGATGGCTGGTGGCGACGACCAGAAATACCGGTTGACCGATATAGTGCACCGTTCCATCCGACAAAAGCGGCTCGTCGTGGATTGATGGGGATACGTCGTTTGCAAAGGGCAGGTCATCAGCGGTGATCACCGTCTCCACACCGTCAGCAGCCTTTACGGCAGACAGATCCATGGCGCTGATTTTACCTTTAGCGATCGGGCTTAGTCCGAACGCCAGGTGCAACGATCCCTTTGGTGTCGGGATGTCGTCGACATAGCGCGCTGTACCGGCCACATGCAGTGGTCCAGTGTCGTGCGGAAGGGATTTGGCGACACTCATGCCGACACCTCCAGTACATTGGACAGTTTGCCCTGATCTTCGTTGTAGTATCTGACAAGCATCGCCTTGGCTGTTTCCAGACGATACGTGGCCGAGGCCCGCATATCGGTCATCGGCGCGTAATCTTCCGCAAAAGCAGGCAATGCGGCGTTAATTGTTTCGCGCGTCCATGGCTGGCCGGTTAGCGCAGCCTCGACGGCCGTTGCACGTTTTGGAGTTCCAGCCATGCCGCCAAAAGCAACGCGAACCTGTTCGACTGTGCCGTTGGTTACGGTGATGTTGAAACACCCACAAACGGCCGAGATATCCTGATCGAACCGTTTGCTGAGTTTGTAGCACTTCAACCGATCAGCCTGACGCGGGAAGCTGACGGCCTCGACAAACTCGCCCGGCGCGCGATCTTGTTTGCCGTAGTCATTGAAGAACTCTTCCAAAAGGATTGACCGGCGGGCGTCACCCTTGCGCAGGTGCAGTGTTGCTCCCAAAGCAATAAGGGCAGGAGGGTTATCTCCGATGGGCGAGCCATTGGCGATGTTGCCACCAACTGTTGCCGCGTTTCGGACCTGAACGCTGGCATAGCGCCGAACCATTTCTGCATAAGACGGATGCAGATCGGCAAGCGCATTGCCCATGCGGTTCATGTCGACCATTGCGCCAAAGCGGATTTCTTCATCGGTGATCGTGATCTCTTTCAGATCTTCACAACGATTAAGAAAGATTACGGGATCAAGGTCGCGCAGCTGCTTCGTGACCCAAAGTCCGACATCCGTTGCCCCGGCAACTAAAGTAGCATCTGGATTTTCAGAGTAAATCTTGGCGAGTTCATCCGACGAACCAGGCAACCTGGCAGGGGTCGACTGGATAGACACCGGCTTATCTTTGACCCACACGGGAACTGGATGTGCTTCGGCGGCCTCAGCCGCCCGGATGATTGGTGCATAGCCCGTGCAGCGACACAGATTACCGGCCAGTTGAGTGTCGTGATCCGTCGCGCCATTGGTGTGACTTGCCACCATCGACATCACAAAGCCAGGCGTACAGAACCCGCATTGCGAGCCATGCAGATCCACCATTGTCTTCTGAACCGGGTGAGCGTCTCCATCTGGGCCGCTCGCGCCTTCGATAGTGCGCACCGCTTTACCGTGAAGTTGCGGCAGGAACATGATGCAGGAATTCACCGCCTTGGCACCGTCCTCATCGGTCACCATGACAGTGCAGGCTCCGCAATCACCTTCGTTGCAGCCCTCTTTGGTGCCGGTAAGGCCGCGATCCTCGCGCAACCAATCCAGCAAGGTCGCCGTCGGATCGATATCCTCCAGCTCCACTGTCTCTCCGTTCAGAAGAAACGTGATATTCATGAGTGAAACCCGTCGCGTTACCCAGTTGCGCCCTTTGGATGCTCTCCTTCGATGCGACGTAGAAAGAGTGGCGGGCGTGTAGCTTGCCATCTGATGTTAGAAACAGGCTGTGCGATCTGGCAAGAAAAACTGTCTCTGTGATACATCATATGGCGCGAATTGTGGTCAATTGCCGCATCTATCTATCGTTCAGTGCTCTGAAATTAAAGTATTTTCTTGGATCGGGCTTGCGGGAGTTCAGAAGCACCTTCAGAAATATCCGAATAATCCGCGCGATTATTTTGCCGAATCCATGGGGTGGGTTCCTGCTTTTGCATCCCTGTTTGCTGGGATAGCTTGCAGGAATGAGCAGCCATCCCCGATTCATTCACCTCCGCGTTCACACCGAATATTCTCTGCTGGAAGGTGCCGTGCGGCTGAAAAAGCTGCCGGGTCTTTGCGAGAAGATGGAAATGCCCGCCGTTGCGGTGACCGACACAAATTCCATGTTCTCGGCGCTGGAGTTTGCCGTGACCGCCAGCGGGGCGGGCATTCAGCCGATTATGGGCTGTCAAGTTGATCTGACCTACTTACAAGCACAGCCGGGTGAGAAGCCGAAGGCGCCTGCGCCTTTGGTTCTTCTGGCACAATCCGAGGTCGGTTATGAAAACCTGATGAAGCTCAGCTCGTGCCTTTACGTGGACAAGGGCGGGCAGTTGCCGCAGGTTACATTAGACGAATTGTCAAAGCACTCGGGCGGCTTGATCTGCTTGACGGGTGGGCCGGATGGGCCGGTTGGGATGTTGCTGCAACAAGGCCAGCGCCCAGCGGCCGAGGCTCTGATGGATCGACTAGCAGGGATGTTCCCGGGCAGGCTTTATGTCGAACTTCAGCGTCACCCAGGTGAAGATGGTCAGCCCGAGGCCGAACGCCTGACCGAACGCGGTCATGTCGAGATGGCTTATGCCAAGAACCTGCCGCTGGTCGCCACAAACGATGTCTATTTCCCGACCACGGACATGTACGAGGCGCATGACGCGCTGATCTGCATCGCCGAAGGTGCCTATGTTGACCAGCAGGAAGGCCGCCGCCGCCTGACCGCACAGCACTATTTCAAGTCGCAGCAAGAGATGGTGACCTTGTTTGCCGATCTGCCCGAGGCGATTGAAAACACGATTGAGATCGCCAAGCGCTGCGCGTTTATGGCCTATCGCCGCGATCCGATCCTGCCAAAATTTGCTGATGACGAAGTGGCAGAATTGCGCCGCATTGCGAATGAGGGCCTGCAGAAGCGTCTGGCGGTGATCCCGCATGCGGTGACACCGGAAGAATATCAAGAGCGTCTGGATTTCGAACTCGACATCATTGAAGGCATGGGGTTCCCCGGCTATTTCCTGATCGTTGCCGATTTTATCCAATGGGCAAAGGATGAAGACATCCCGGTTGGCCCGGGACGTGGCTCGGGTGCGGGCTCGCTGGTGGCCTATGCGCTGACGATTACCGACCTTGACCCACTACGTTATTCGCTGCTGTTCGAACGGTTCCTGAACCCCGAGCGGGTCTCGATGCCAGACTTTGATATCGATTTCTGCATGGACCGCCGCGAAGAAGTGATCCGCTATGTGCAGCAGAAATACGGGCGCGACAAAGTAGGTCAGATTATCACCTTCGGTGCACTCCTGTCGAAAGCTGCCGTGCGTGATATCGGGCGGGTCCTGCAAATGCCCTACGGGCAGGTGGATCGACTGTCCAAGATGATCCCGGTCGAAGGCGTTAAACCCGTTTCCATTGAAAAGGCATTGAAGGATGAACCGCGCCTACGGGAAGAGGCACGCAGCGAAGAAGTTGTCGACCGCCTTTTAACTTACGGCCAGCAGGTCGAAGGATTGCTGCGCAACGCCTCAACCCACGCGGCTGGTGTGGTGATTGGCGACCGTCCTTTGGATGCACTGGTGCCGATCTATCAGGATCCGCGCTCGGACATGCCCGCGACCCAGTTCAACATGAAATGGGTAGAACAGGCCGGTCTGGTGAAGTTCGACTTTCTGGGCCTGAAAACGCTGACTGTGATCCAGAATGCTATGGATTTGATCTTCAAGTCTGGGCGGGATTTGCATATCGCTGCCGATGGCACTGAACTCTATGAACCCGCCGAAGGTGCCGAGAACCAGATCAACGCCATCCCGCTGGATGATGAGGCGACATACAAGCTCTATTCGGCGGCCAAGACCGTGGCGGTGTTCCAGGTGGAATCCTCGGGCATGATGGATGCGCTCAAGCGTATGAAACCCACCTGCATTGAGGACATCGTGGCCCTTGTGGCGCTCTATCGTCCCGGCCCGATGGAGAACATCCCGACCTATTGCGAGGTCAAGAACGGGCTGCGCAAGATCGAATCCGTACATCCTCTGATCGACCATATCCTTGAGGAAACCCAAGGCATCATCGTCTATCAGGAACAGGTGATGCAGATCGCGCAGGTCATGGCTGGGTACAGCCTAGGCGGTGCCGACCTTCTGCGGCGTGCTATGGGCAAGAAGATTAAAGAGGCGATGGACGCCGAACGCCCCAAATTCGAAAAGGGTGCGGGCGAGAATGGGGTTGACGCCAAGAAGGCCTCCGAGGTCTTCGACCTGCTGGAAAAGTTCGCCAACTATGGTTTCAACAAATCCCACGCTGCCGCCTATGCGGTCGTCAGCTACCAGACCGGTTGGCTGAAGGCCAACCATCCGGTCGAGTTCATGGCAGGCGTCATGAACTGCGATATCCATCTGACCGACAAGCTGGCTGTCTATTTTGAAGAGGTCCGAAAGGGGCTGGAACTGCCCTATGTGCCGCCCTGCGTGAACCGATCTCAGGCGACGTTTGACGTGGTGGAAGGGCATCTGGTCTATGCGCTGGGTGCGCTGAAAAACGTGGGTGTTGAGGCGATGAACCTCGTCGTCGATGGGCGCGCGGACAAGCCATTTGTGAACCTCTTCGATTTTGCTCGCCGTGTTGATCTGAAAAAAGTCGGCAAGCGCCCGCTAGAGATGCTGGCGCGTGCCGGTGCGTTCGATGAACTCGACAAGAACCGCCGTCGCGTGTTTGAAAGCCTGGACTCGCTGGTGCAATATTCAGCCGCCATCCACGATCAGAAAAACTCAAACCAGGTGTCGCTGTTTGGTGAGGCAGGAGATGACCTGCCCGAACCTCGGCTGTCACCCGCACCAGACTGGCTGCCGGCTGAGAGATTGAGCGAAGAATTCAAGGCCATCGGGTTCTATCTGTCCGGCCATCCGCTGGATGATTATATGCCTGCATTGAGGCGCAAGCAGGTGCTGACAATGGATCAGGTGACCGAAAAGGCGCGCTCTGGTCCGTTTATTGCAAAAATGGCCGGTGTCGTCGCCGGACGGCAAGAGCGAAAGTCGGCGCGTGGCAATCGGTTCGCATTTGCTCAGCTCTCTGATCCCACCGGAGCATTCGAGGTCACGCTATTCTCTGAGACGCTGGAGAAATCGCGCGAGTTTTTGGAAACCGGCGCTCAGGTCGTATTAACCGCCGAAGCCACGATGGAGGCGGATCAGCTCAAGCTGTTGGGTCGGTCAGTTGGTCCGGTCGACGTGGTGGTCGCCGAGGCTGGGGCCACAGGCCTGCGTGTATTTGTGGAAGATTCAAAGGTTTTGCCAAGCATGGCGAAAGTGTTGGAAGACGCAGATAGCAACGCCAAAAGGGCTGCCAAAGGCCCAGTTTACGTCTGCCTGCTTGATCCCGGTTTGCCGGGTGAGGTCGAATTGGATCTGGGACGAAACTATGCGATCAATCCCCAGATCAAAGGTGCCCTCAAATCGCTTGAGGGAATCTCGGAGATCGAAGAAATCTGAGCTCACACCGCGATGTTGCCACACGCGATGGTCCTCGCTAGGCTGGAAATATATCCTCAAGGCTCATTTCACAGGAGGGGTCCGAAATGGCAAGTTCAGGTAATGTTTTCAAGATATTTACACTAGCGGTGGCATGTTCACTGGCATTGGCCACTGCGGTTCAGGCAGATGATAAGAAGAAAAATACTCTCACCGGTGCCTTGGTTGGCGCAGGTGTTGGTGCGCTGGTTGGCGACGGCAAGGGGGCCGCGGTCGGCGGTGTCGCCGGGGCGATTATCGGACATAATTGGAAGTGATCATGATGCTGAAAAATTCCATCAAATCCACCGCCTGTGCCGCGCTTTTTGTCCTTCCGACATTTGCTGTGGCTGACGATTCTGCAGAGCAATTGGTGCAGGATGCCTTGCCCGTGATGCACTATACATGCGCATCGATTGCGGAAGAGGCTGATGGCGACGAAGAATTTGTCGTGGCTGTGGTTGGAAAGATGACGGCCCTGTCGCTTTACAACCGCCAGATCAATATCGAGGATCATGCAGCCACTGACGAGGAAAAGGCCCAACTGCGCGAAGCCTTCATTTCCGCTCTGTCCGAGGGCTGTGCCGCAGACAAGAACGCCCTTCTGGGCGGGGTGGTCGACAATGCGGTGAAATCGACACTGGGGTTGTGATCACTCAATAATGCGGCGGACGTTCGTCGCCGAACACAACTACGCCTGAGCCTTCCTGCGCCCGTTCGGCCTCGCGCTGCAGTAACATCTCGACACGACGGGTCAGGCGGTCGATCTCGCTCTGTTGGTTTGTGACGACCGAGTTCAGCTCTTCAACCGTGCGGGTCAGATGGGCGATCTGTTCTTCCAGATGCTGCATGGGGCTCTCCTTATAGGCGCCTCATAGCGACCCCGGCAGCCCATGACCAGCGAAACCCCACCTTGCTCCGATGGTGGCCATGGGATAGACCGCGCGCGGAACACTAAATCCCAAGGACGCCCCACATGGCCAAGCCCAAGAAACAGCCCCGCCCCAAGGCCGTAACGCCGAAAGGGTTCCGTGACTATTTCGGCGAGGAAGTCACGCAGCGCACCGAGATGCTGCGGACGATTGCGGGTGTCTATCATCGTTACGGGTTCGATGCCTTGGAAAGCAGCGCAGTTGAGACCGTCGAAGCGCTGGGCAAGTTCCTTCCGGATGTGGATCGCCCGAACGAGGGCGTGTTTGCATGGCAGGAGTTTGACGAGGGCGGTAACGGCGACTGGATGGCTCTGCGCTATGACCTAACTGCGCCTCTGGCCCGCGTCTATGCGCAGCACCGCAACGATCTGCCGACGCCTTATCGCCGTTATGCGATGGGTTCGGTCTGGCGGAACGAGAAGCCGGGGCCGGGGCGGTATCGTCAGTTTTATCAATGTGATGCGGATACGGTGGGCACGGCTTCGATGGCTGCGGATGCCGAGATCTGCGCGATGCTGTCGGACACGCTGGAAACCGTTGGCATCCCGCGCGGTGACTATCTTGTGCGCGTCAATAACCGCAAGGTCCTGAATGGTGTGCTTGAGGCGATGGGGCTGGGCGAAGACCTGGCCGCCCGCGATAATGTTCTGCGCACTATCGATAAGTTCGACAAGGTCGGTGAGGCCGGTGTGCGAGAGCTGCTGACCAAGGGCCGGCTGGATGCCTCGGGTGCATTTATCGACGGCGTCGGCCTGAGCGACGATCAGGCCGAACCGGTGATCGCGTTCCTGACCTCGAAGGCTGCCGACACCGCTGGTACGCTGGCCAACCTGCGCGCCGCCGTGGGCGACAGCAAGATTGGCGCGGATGGCATTGCCGAGCTGGAGCAGATCGGTGCCCTGCTGGATGCGGGTGGGTATGGATCGGACCGGATCGAGATTGATCCTTCGGTCGTGCGTGGCCTCGGCTATTACACCGGGCCGGTCTATGAGGCCGAGCTTACCTTCGAGATATTCGACGAGAAGGGCCGCAAGCGGCAATTCGGGTCGGTCTCGGGTGGTGGTCGTTATGACGATCTGGTCAAGCGGTTTACCGGCCAGGAAGTACCCGCGACCGGCATCTCCATCGGTGTTGATCGATTGCTGGCTGCTTTGCGCGAAAAGGGGCGGATCGCGGCGCAGGCCACCGGCCCAGTGGTTGTGACCGTGATGGACCGCGATCGCATGGCGGACTACCAGGCGATGGTGGCGGAACTGCGCAATGCCGGTATCCGGGCCGAGGTCTACTTGGGCAACCCCAAGAACTTTGGCAACCAACTGAAATATGCGGACAAGCGGAACTCTCCAATTGCGGTGATCGAAGGCGGTGACGAAAAGGCAAATGGGATCGTGCAGATCAAGGACCTGATCCTTGGCGCCAAGATTGCCGAAAGCGCCACGCTTGAGGAATGGAAAGAACGGCCCAGCCAGTTCGAAGTGCAGCGCGGAGATCTGATCGCAAAGGTGCGCGAAATTTTGGACAGTCAGGACTGACCCATGCCCAATCGTTCCCAGATACAGGCCCGCGCCGCCATGATGCGCGTCCGGTTCGAGGCCGCGGGTGCGCATGTGGTGGACACACCTTTGTTGCAACCTGCGGGTACGCTGCTGGACCTCTACGGTGAAGATATCCGCGCGCGCGCCTATGTGACCTCGGATGCGCTGCGGGGTGAGCAGATGCTGCGCCCGGACTTCACCTTGCCAGTGGTGCAGATGCACATGTCCGAAGGGGCTGAACCTGCAAGATACACCTATTCCGGCGAAGTGTTCCGTCGTCAGGAACACGATCCCGACCGGGCTAATGAGTATATCCAGGTCGGTTACGAAGTCTTTGATCGCGAAGACCCCGCTGGGGCAGATGCCGAAGTTTTTTCGCTGTTTGCCCTGCAACTACGCGGGCTACCCTTGCGGGCAGCGACCGGTGATATCGGCATTCTGATCGCCGCTGTCGCGGGACTGAAGACAACTGACCGCCGCAAGGACGCGCTGATGCGGCATCTCTGGCGGCCTCGCCGGTTCCGCGTTCTGCTGGACCGATACGCCGGGCGCAAAGCGGGCCTTAAGGGTCGCGATGCTCTGCTTGACGCAGCTGACCCATTGGCGATTGACTTGCCCATGATAGGTAAACGCCGCGCGCCGGAAATCCTCGAACGGATTGAAGCCCTGCGCGAAGACTGCGCCGCGCCACCGATCTCGGACAATGAACTGGCCGGTTTGGAGACACTGCTGAATGTGCGCGAAACCATGCCTTTTGCGCTGGAACAATTGCGCGACGTGGCGGTTGACCTGCCGCAGATCACGCCCGCGCTGGATCGTTTGGAAGCCCGTATCGCAGCCCTGCAGGCGCGGGGCGTGGACGTGAATACACTGGATTTTGAGGCGTCTTATGGCAGAACCTCGATGGAGTATTACGACGGATTTGTATTCGGTTTTTACGCCGAAGGCCGCCCTGATCTGCCACCGGTCGCAACCGGTGGGCGCTATGATGCGCTGACCCGGCAATTGGGAGGTGGGGCCGAGATTCCGGCTATTGGCGGCGTGATCCGCCCGGACCTGATGCTCGAAATCGAGGAGGCCGCGCAATGAGCCTGAAACTGGGCGTGCCCTCGAAGGGCCGATTGATGGACAAGACCTTCGCGTGGTTTGAAAAGCGCGGCATCACCCTTTCGCGCAACGGATCGGACCGGGAATATGCAGGCAAAGTTGAGGGGATTGATGGCGTCTCGCTGATCCTGCTATCCGCCGGGGAGATACCGCGCGAGCTTGCCGCTGGGCGCGTTCATCTGGGTGTGACCGGGATTGATCTGGTGCAAGAGAAACTGCCGCGGTGGGAACAGCAGGTCGAAGAGGTCGCCCCGCTTGGGTTCGGCAAGGCTGACTTGATCATCGCAACACCTGCCTGCTGGGTCGATGTGGATACGTTGGACGATCTGGACGCGGCAGCTGCGAGTTTCCGCAAGGCTCACGGGCACCGGCTGCGTATCGCCACCAAGTATCACCGTTTGGTTCGTGAATTCCTGACAGAAGCGGGCGTGGCCGACTACACGCTGGTCGATAGCCAGGGTGCTACTGAGGGCACGGTGGTGAACGAAACCGCCGAGGCGATTGCTGATATTACGTCAACTGGCGAAACTCTGCGGGCCAACCACCTGAAAATCCTATCAGATGGGTTGATCTTGCAGTCGCAGGCGACTTTGTGGCGCAGCCGGGTGGCAACCTATAACGCATCCGAGAAGACGATTCTGAACGACCTGCTGGATCGGTTGCGCTAAAGCACGCCGATATCCGCCAGGGCACGGTTCAGGTCGTCGGGCAGGGCATCGTCTTGCTCGCGTCCTCTGGGCAAATCGGCCGGAGTATCCTCGGGTTTCAGATAGCGCCAGCCTTGGAACGGGCGTTTCAGAGCGTTCTGCGTGCGATGCACCTCGGGGTCGAGAACGATGGCACAGCGGCGGATTCCATCCTCACCGCGCACCTCGTCCAGCCGTAGAATCTGCTGACGGCATTGGACGACACCTTTGATCACCCAATAGATTGATCCGCCATTCAAAATCTCGGATTCACGTTTGGGCCACATACGTGTGACATGGCGCGGGCATCCGTCCTCATAAAGAGGTTTTCGGCTGTCCTGCCATGCGATCAGCGTGTCGACGCTTTCTGATCCAACCGAAAGTTTGATGAGGTTTACGTACTTATCCACAGCTTTCCCACAGAGTCGTTCATCGACTATCTATCCATTGTAGCTCATGCGCGATTGTCATCAAGGTATTGTGGATGATAGTCTGAATACCTCTTTCAGCACAGGGAATCACCAATGAGCCGCTTTGCCGCCCCCATCGCCGAGCAGATCTGGGACATGAAATACCGCTTCAAACAGGCGGATGGCACACCCATCGATCAGACGGTCGAGGACAGTTGGCGGCGAATTGCACGTGATCTGGCGCGGGTGGAACAGGACCCGGAGCGTTGGGAAGAAAAATTCTACACCGCGCTTGAGGATTTCAAATACCTCCCTGCTGGTCGCATCACTGCTGGGGCGGGCACCGCACGTCAGGTGACCCTGTTCAACTGCTTTGTGATGGGCACGATCCCCGACAGCATGGGCGGCATCTTCGATATGCTGAAAGAGGCCGCTCTGACCATGCAGCAGGGTGGGGGGATCGGTTACGATTTCTCGACCATCCGTCCACGCGGCGCGGACGTCAAAGGGGTTGCCGCCGACGCATCTGGTCCGCTGAGCTTTATGGATGTGTGGGATGCAATGTGTCGCACGATCATGTCCGCGGGCTCGCGCCGTGGGGCGATGATGGCGACCATGCGCTGTGACCACCCGGATATCGAACAGTTCATCACCGCCAAGTCCGACCCGGCGCGCCTGCGCATGTTCAACATGTCCGTGCTGGTGACAGATCCGTTCATGGAGGCCGTCAAAGCCGATGGCCCGTGGGATTTGGTGTTTGACGGCAAAGTCTATCACACAGTTCAGGCCCGTGATCTATGGAACAAGATCATGCAGGCGACCTATGACTATGCCGAGCCAGGTGTGATCTTCATCGACCGCATCAACACTGCCAACAACCTCAGCTACGTCGAGACGATTGCTGCGACCAATCCATGCGGCGAACAGCCTTTGCCACCTTATGGTGCTTGCCTGTTGGGTTCGATCAATCTGGCGCGGTTGGTGGCCGAGCCCTTTGAGGACGCGGCGCATCTGGATGAGGACGCTTTGCAAGAGCTGGTCGCCACCGCCGTTCGCATGATGGACAACGTGGTCGACGCGTCGAAATTCCCGCTGGTTGAACAAGAGGCGGAAGCGCAAGACAAACGCCGTATCGGGCTGGGCGTAACGGGTCTCGCAGATGCACTGCTGATGTTGGGCCTGCGCTATGGCTCGGACGAGGCGGCGCGTCAGACCGAGCAATGGCTGCACGCGATCGCCCGCGCCGCGTATCTGGCGTCGGTGGACTTGGCAAAGGAGAAAGGCACGTTTCCTTTGTTCGATGCTGAGAAATATTTGGCCAGTGGTACGATGCAACAGATGGATGACGATGTGCGCGATGCGATCCGCGAACACGGCATCCGCAACGCGCTGCTGACGTCGATCGCGCCGACGGGGACGATCTCGCTCTATGCCGGGAACGTGTCGTCGGGGATCGAACCGGTCTTTGCTTATGCTTACACGCGCAAAGTGCTGCAGAAAGACGGTTCGCGCACTGAAGAAGAAGTAGTCGACTATGCCGTCCAGATGTGGCGCGATAAGTTCGGGGATACGGAGCTGCCCGACTATTTCGTTAACGCACAAACGCTGTCGCCGTCTGATCACGTCAAGATGCAGGCCGCGGCGCAGAAGTGGATCGACAGCTCGATTTCGAAGACCATCAACTGCCCCGAGGATATAAGCTTTGACGCCTTCAAGGATGTCTACATGCAGGCTTGGGATCAAGGCTGCAAAGGTTGTACGACCTATCGCCCCAACGATGTGACGGGGTCTGTTCTGACCGTGTCAGAGAGTACAGATACAGCACCAGGTGAAAGTGCCGCTGCGCCGCAGGAGGTTGATGGCGGCGAAGTCGTCTATATGTCAGAGCCGCTGGATCGTCCGCAATCTCTAGAAGGGTCGACGTACAAGCTGAAATGGCCCGACAGCGAACACGCGATCTATCTGACGATCAACGACATTGTCATCAGTGGTCGTCGTAGACCGTTCGAAGTATTCATCAATTCGAAGAACATGGAGCACTATGCCTGGACGCTGGCCCTGACGCGGATGATTTCCGCTGTTTTCCGCCGGGGCGGAGATGTTTCGTTTGTTGTGGAGGAACTGAAAGCCGTCTTTGATCCACGCGGCGGGGCTTGGGTCAAGGGTAAGTACATCCCCTCAATTCTTGCTGCAATCGGTGGCGTGATCGAGCAGCATATGGTTGTAATCGGATTTCTCGAAGGTGAAGGAATGGGCCTAAAGTCGGACCCCCAGGCGCAAGTTGTCAATATCGACACTCCACGCGGCAAAGCATGCCCGTCCTGTGGTCAGTTCGACATGGTGATGATCGAAGGCTGCATGACCTGCAGAAGTTGCGGCCATTCGAAATGCGGTTAGGTTCTGGGTACATAGTTGTTGACGTACCCATAGTATTGCCATTTTGGCCCTAGGGATTGCCATTTTGAGCTCATAAGTTTGCCATTGTCTCAAACGGAGGACTTCAGCTGCCAAAGCCCAATACTTGGGACGTTGACTAATTCAATTTGCTTGAAAGGTTGGGCTGGGAGCAGACATTCACTGTGGATGCGAAATCCAGATGCGAATCTTGGAAAGCAGTCATTCAGATTAGAGTTTCTTCCACCCGAAGCATTAGTTGCACCAACTTTGATTGCCAGAGATTGCCATACCGTCTGAACACGGTTCGGTTGAGGCTGCGGTCTCAATGCAAAACCAAGAAATGTGAGTAGCGCGTTGTCAAAAGATGATTTCCCAACACCTTTTGAGTTTATGCAAACGACCGTACGCGTCGAAAAGCCATGGCAGAGAACGCCGACAAATATTTTCCCACGAGCAATGACCGAATGTTCAATGACAATGCACAGTTCTTTAAATCGGCAGATGACGCGTCGGAGTACCTTTGCGAGGCAGATTTTGCTGTTCTGGAATTACGCCTTAGAACACACTTCACCACCAGAGACAGCGACTGGCTTTTGCGAGGAGCATGAATTTCTTGGAATGGCCTATTCGGACGTTCGTCATACCATTGCCATGCTGCAGTTGCAGCCCTCTCTCCTGACATTCGCTGCGCCTGCGGGATCAGAAACTTATTGAACTCATAGATTGCTCAAAAGTCTCGACGTATTGGCGACAACATTATGAGACCAAGGCGCCTTGCTTAATTTGCAAAGACTTCCAATTGGTTGAGTCGGTGGAAAATGCACTCAATGTGATTGCTGGATTTTCAACAGCATTACGTTACCTTGGTTTCGACGAGAGCACAGACGAAACTCTTCTGGAGGATGTAATTTGTCAGTAAGGCTATTAGTCACCGCAGTGATTTTGAACTTTGGTCTGAACCCTTCTGTTGTCATTGCGCAGGACAGCCAAACGAAGCCTAAGGTGACCGTGACGTCGGCAGAGATGAAACAGGTATCTTTGACCGAAGTGTTCACTGGCCGGATTGAGGCGTTGGATCGTGTCGACCTGATCGCGCGCGTACCTGGATTTGTGAAGTCCATTAATTTCAAGGACGGCTCAAGCGTTAAAGCGGCGGATGTCCTGATCGAGATCGAACCGGATTCCTACGAGGCGACCGTCACGGAAATTCAAGGACAAATCCAAGCGGCACAAGCGGGAAAGAAAATTGCCGATATCGAGCTTGATCGACAGCAAAAGCTATACGCCAAAGGCGACACACCTCAGGCTGTCGTTCAGAAAGCGGAAGCGCAGCAAGGTGAGGCGGATGGGCATGTGCTGGAACTACAGGGCAGCCTCCAAAACGCTCAGCTTGACCTGTCTTATACAAAGATAACCGCGCCCTTTGATGGCAGGATCGGACTGACGGACTTGTCCGTGGGCGCATTCGTCAGCCCAGAGGGTGGAACCCTGTTGTCGCTGTCCAGCATCGATCCCATCAATGTAACCTTTCCGGTAACCGAAGCCGAACTGCTTGAGTTTCGCGCCCGCCGTGCCAAGGCGTCGGACTCTGAACCGCTGAAACTGCAGCTGATTCTTGCCGATGGCACGACATACGGTGAAACAGGCAGCATTGAAGTGGCTGACACGCAGGTGCAGTCGGGCACGGATACCGTTCTGGTCCGGGGGTCTTTTCCTAATGCGGATGGGTCACTCATTGATAATCAGCTGGTGCGGGTTCTTGTCACAGATCCCACGCAGGACAAATCGCTGGTGATCCCCGCCAAGGCTTTGCAAAAAGATCAGTCGGGTTACTTTGTCTTCACAGTCGGAAGCGACGACAAGGTTGAAAAGAAGCCGATTCAATTGGGACGGACCGAAGGGGCCGAAGCCGTCATTTCGAGCGGTCTGACCGAAGGGGACCAGGTTGTCACCGACGGCGTTCAGCGCGTTCATGCGGGCGTCGAGGTCAGTATCTCCACACCCCAGAGCACATCGTCAGCCACCAGCGGAAACTGATCCTATGATCTCGCAACTGTTTATCCGCCGCCCCAGATTTGCAATTGTCATCTCGGTGGTGATTACGCTGGCCGGGTTGATTTCCATTACACAGCTACCGGTGGAGCAACTGCCCGACATTGTCCCGCCGCAGGTTCAGGTTACTACCAGTTACCCTGGGGCCGGGGCTGAAGTTGTCGAGTCGACCGTTGCCCAGATCATCGAAGAACAGGTGATCGGGGTCAGTGACATGCTGTATATGGAATCGACGAGCGGTTCGGATGGCAGCTATAACCTGCAGGTCACTTTCGAGCCTGGAACGGACCCCGATATAAACGCCGTCAATGTGCAGAACCGTGTTAGCCTGGCCATGTCCGCATTGCCTGAAGAGGTCACACGCGCAGGCGTCAACACCAAAAAGAAGTCCTCGGCTCTGTTGCAGGTCGTGGCCATTACGTCGGACGACCCGAAGAACGACGAATTGTTTCTGTCGAATTTTGCGACAATCAACGTTCTGGACAGCATCAAAAGATCACCCGGGGTAGGGGATGCGACGCTGTTCGGGGCGCTTGATTACTCCATGCGCATCTGGCTCGACATCGACAAGATGACCAGTCTTTCGGTGACCGTCGACGATGTGATTGCCGCGCTGAATGCGCAAAACGTTCAGGCAGCGGTGGGGCGCGTCGGTGCGCAGCCGATGACAAATGACCCGACTTTTCAGCTGAGTATTCAGACGCAAGGCCGGTTGAGCACCGTCGCAGAGTTCGAAGAGATTGTCGTGCGGGCTCGTCCAGACGGCTCATTCGTTCTGATCAGTGATATCGCACGAGTAGATCTTGGGGCAAAGACCCGGGATTCCTTTTCTTCTTTTGACAATAAGCCAGCCGCAATGATCGGTGTCTACCTTGAGCCGGGCGCGAATGCCCTGGACACATCAGAGGCCATAAAAAAGGCGCTGACTGGATTGCAGAGCGCCTTTCCCGATGGGGTTAACTGGAGTGTGCCCTACAACTCGGTGACTTTCGTCCGCGCCAGTATCGATGAAGTTGTGAAAACTCTGGTGCAAGCGTTTGCCCTGGTGGTGATCGTGGTCTTCTTGTTTCTGGGCAACCTGCGGATGGCGCTGATCCCGCTGATCGCGGTTCCGGTATCGCTTGTTGGCGCACTGGCGTTCATTTTGGCATTGGGTTTTTCGCTCAATACCGTCTCGCTGCTGGCGCTGGTACTTGCGATCGGCATCGTCGTGGACGATGCGATCGTGGTGATCGAAAACGTCGAAAAGGTAATGGGCGAAAACCCTGAGATGACCGTGGCCGAAGCCACCGGCGAGGCAATGAAACAGATTACGGCCCCCATTTTGGCCATAACCTGTGTGCTGCTGTCGGTGTTTGTACCGGTTGCATTCATTCCCGGCATTACGGGAACGATGTTCCAACAATTCGCTGTGGCTGTTTCCTTTTCAATGCTTATTTCTGCTTTGAACGCCCTGACACTCAGCCCGGCCCTGTGCGCGGTGCTGCTGCGCCGTGAGAGCGCCCCCAAGCGTGGACCGCTGGCCTGGATATCGCGCCGTATAGACAACGCGCGCGATGGCTATGCCTATGCGGTCTCAATCCTCGCCCGACGGACAATCCTGGCTATTTTACTGCTCGGTTTTGCACTTTTTGGCGCAGGATGGCTGTTTAAGACCACACCTTCCGGGTTTCTTCCCGTCGAAGATCAAGGGGCCTATTTCGTTGAAGTCGCGCTACCCGAAGGCGCCTCGATCAATCGCACATCCAAAGTGATGGAGGACGTTTCGACCATCATCAAATCCGCGCCGGGCGTGCAGGATGTCATGACAGTCACAGGCTTCAGCTTTGTCGACGGCCTGAATAAGTCGAACAGTGGGTTTGGCATCGCGATCATGCAACCGTTTGAAGATCGAACCGATCCCGCCTTATCCGTAAGATCCTCGATCCGGCATGTCCGGCGCGAGTTTGCCGGTTTGGAAGACGCCATTGCCTTTCCTTTCAATCTGCCCCCGATCCTTGGTCTGGGCACTGGCGCCGGGTTCGAGTTCGAGCTTTTGGACTTGCATGGCGACAGCGTTTCAGATCTTGGTGCAACTGCGGCGGGGTTCGTCACAACCGCCAACGCCGACCCACGGTTGTCGGGCGTTTACACGACATTCTCTGCGCAGTCGCCAAAACTGAATCTCGATCTCGATCGTAAAAGGCTGCAGACGCTTGGCGTGGATGTCGACGACCTGTTCCGGGCCATGCAGGTCACTTTGGGCGGGTATCACGTGAATGACATGAACCTGTTCGGTCGGACGTGGCAGGTCAACTTACAAGCAGATGAGAAATACCGGGCCAATGTCGGAGATATTGCTCGTATTCATGTCCGAAATCACGACGGAGATATGGTGCCAGTGCGCGCCGTGGCGAAGGTAGAACTCATTCTGGGTCCGCAATTGCTCGCCCGCTACAATAATTTTCGGGCCGTCACCATAAACGGTGGACCGTCTCCGGGCGTATCAATGGGCGAGGCCATCGCGGCGATGGAAGAAATTGCAGCCCAGACTCTGCCAGAAGGCTACAGCTACGATTGGACCGGAACCGCGCAGCAAGAGATTGAGGCCGCCGGAAAGACACCTATTGTTCTGGGGCTTGCTTTGCTGTTCGCATATCTCTTCCTTGTTGCGCTTTACGAGAGTTGGACGATACCGCTTGCGGTCCTTTTCTCGGTCACCTTTGCGGTGTGCGGCGCGTTGGGTGCGCTACTGTTGCTGGGTCTCCAGAACAACCTCTACGCCCAGATCGGATTGGTGGTCCTGATAGCGCTTGCCGCCAAAAATGCAATTTTGATCGTCGAATTCGCAATGGATCGGTACCGGCAAGGTCTGAACGCCGTGGATGCAGCCATTCAGGGCGCCCGTGCGCGTTTCCGCGCGGTCATGATGACCAGCTTTGCATTTATTGCCGGACTCTACCCGCTGATTGTGGCCGACGGTGCCTCTATGCTCGCCCGCAGAGGTGTAGGTACGCCGGTTTTCGGAGGGATGATCGCAGCTGCTCTTGTGGGCATATTTGTCATCCCGCCCCTTTACATCATCGCGCAACGGTTCAGGGAGAAAGTACATGGCAAAATGAATGAGGGAGGTGGCGAAAACGCTGTTTAGAACGTTCAGAAAAGCAGGATTTAGCAATCCGAGTTACGGCTGAGCCCTTTTTTAAAAACCAAGTTCTCATGCGGCTCTTTTCATCATTATGTATTATTCAAAATAACTTTTATATCGAATTTAACACCCGATCACACGGCCGAAAAGAAACATTCACCAGCCAATTCGTATGCTACGGTCGCAGCCCACATTGCCGACATTCATCGACAACGCTGCATCAGATCAATCATCAACGTGCAACTCGCGGAGCTTCTAGACTTTTGAAATTCAGAGAGCGCTGTCGCAGCATGTTTTCATATGCGGTAGACACAAAGCGATGTCGATGCTCGCGTTGTAAATTTGGTCATTCAGTACTTCGACTTTTTCAGAATCAAGACTGCACTTTCTTTGCAACCGCGATCAATGACACAATCCGGGACAAACCCACCATCTGAGTGTATTTGTCGCCGTACAATTCGATCCAAAACAATCAACGCAAATCTGTGTCACGCTGCTCAAGGTCCAGAACAGCATTGAATTCATTCTCCGGGTCCATCCAGGCAACTAGGATCGCGCCTTCGTCGATGTCGTATATGCGGATTTCTGCTGGGGTCACATGGATAATGCGCTCATTCCCTAAGAATGCGCCTCCATGGGTATCTCCGAACACGACGCGGATCATCCGGGACCCTGGAGCAAACATGCGCAGATACGGATCCGCGGGCTTGCCCATGTTCAAAACCTCTGCCTTGCTACGAACCCAAGTTTCGCCAGCAATACGCTGCTCAGGACTTCGCAAAGCCGAGACTGCGCCTTCTGCAACAGAAGCGACGGCTGCTGACAGCATGATCGCACCAATTGCCATCTGGGCTGCACCTGCGTTTGTCCCGCTGTAGTTCGTCCAGGCAGCAAGGCGCATCAAGCGCCGCTGCGGGTGATAGAGCACGTCGACCATGTCGCCGACCTCGACCGCGTTCCAAAGGTCTATCGGAGCAACTTCTTTTAGGGAAAATGCGCGCGGGTCATCCAAAAGTTGGAAGCGCAAAAAGTGACGTTTCGAAGGTTTCGTGCGTTTCCGTTCGTCGCGACCAACGTGGCCCTTCTTGACCCACTTGTCGGTCACACGCGCCTGCCCAGGTCGACCGGCTCGCTTCAAATATGTCGAATTCAGATAGTGCCGATAACCCTGCGCGGTGATGACCAATCCTACTATGCCGAGCGCAACCATCCCAAGAAATGGAAGCCAATTGAAGAGAATGTCAGCTACTGGATCTCCGGGTCGATGTATTTCTTGGATCATGCGACTGTCTCCTGCGGTGGCGCGGCCATTAGAAGGTTGCCGGGCTGGTGTAGTCTGGAATGTAGCTAGAAAATGCCACTTCTGAACATGTCCCGGGAGTTAACCTCATATCTATAGGCCAGGTGTGGGCTGAGATCGCTAAAAAACGGAAAATAAAGCTATTACTGGATGTTCATTCACTAGGTCGGGGGCATTGGTTTTCTCCCTGTGCCCGCCCACACGTTTCTAGCGAAGATGGGGGTCATGGTCCTTCGCAGACCAGCGGAAAGACCCCGACCTCCGGGATCTTGAGCGTGCCAACGGTGATTTGGTCGTCGCCTTCAACAGCCGTTATCAGCCGCACTGATGCAATAATGCGGTCAAACTCAGGATCGGCGAAATCCAGCAATGTGTGCGTGTTCTCCGCAGCCCCCTGTGCCAAAACAAGGGGCAGCGCACCTTCTATCTCTGTCATGCTCCAGTCCTGTCCATCCGCGTGGATAATCGCGCTGACAATCGCAAGGCCGGGTACGGATCCGAAGCCAAATGCTACCGCAACGCCTGACTCATCAGGCGCTTCGCAGGACACAAGAAACGTTGCCAAAGAAGGGCTTGCAATGACGCTTGCCACAAGCGCGAGTACGATTGTTCGTATAATGGTTGGTTCCTCCGTTTGCAGCCCATTTCACAGCCTATGACGTTTCGGTCTTAACATGAAACGCCAATGCACTGCCGTGTTTTTGGCACTTTTGTGACATTGGCGATTGGTGGCAGTTCAAGTGAATGCCTACTCGTGTCGGATCCCAATGCGAAACAAGTGCCATGCGCATTAGTTTACAGAATACAAAAAGTATTTGCGCAATACAGGGCTGCCCAAAAGCGCATTAGAAATGATGAACACTTGGCCGATTTCGGAAGAGGTGATTTCACCAATGCGTTTGCGCGCAATCAGATGGGGTTACGTTAATCCGGCATGCCAACTAGTCCTGAGGATCGCAAGTGAATGGAATTGTCACGTGCGCTAGGGAATCATTGGTTCTTCGATTCGAAAAATCGGGGTTCAGAATACCGATTCCTTTGGTACTGCACCCTAAGAACAACGCTCAGAACCTTCGCAAGTGCAGAAACTGGGTGATATCTGGCTCGTAGCACGCTTTTTAGTTTGTCTGCGTCCAAGCCTGTGTCATGACGCAAATTCTCGGGTTATCCACAATTATCTCCCGCCGGATATCAACAGTTTATCCCCGTCTAATTTTCATGCTGCAGTGCTATTTTCTTGCCCGAACAGGGTCCTGATGCAAAAGTCTGGATACGGCTTCTGATCTTCGGAACAGGGGCTGGACGCAAAGGCCAAGGGGGCCACGGCGACAAAGGCAGGTTTTAGGATTTGTTCTTGGTTGCAATGGTTTACCGGTAGTGGATCAGATAAACTGGGCTTCGGTTCGGATTAGGTGGTCGGCTTCTCAGAAGGTCTGCGCGGGCTGCGACGCGACATAGCGCGTGTGGCAGTCGCCAATGCCTCTTCGGGGGCAGAGGCAACTGGATCGGGACGCCCCTCGGGCGGTTCGAACCGGCAAGGCGTCAGGAGTGTCCGTAAGGATGCATGCAAAGACCGCGTCTGAGCACCTGGCGCCTTTTCCTTTTTTAGAACTTAAGGTTCATACAGGCTACCACGCACAAACCTCCGGAACGGAACGGGGTTCTTTTGCTTGCGCAAAAGAACCCCGTAGAAGTGTCAGAAATGCAATGCCGCGTCTATGCACCTGTGCGGACGACACTAAGCCTGTTGTTTGGGTCTGGCAACTACATATTGCGGATTAGGCGTTGCTAAACCGCAACATCCCGTCGCAATCAGATGTTTTCCTGAACGTCCTCAGCCGCGTTCTGGATAGCATCGCCTGCATTTTCGATGTCTTTGCCCGCACCCTTTGCGGTTTCGCAAGCGGTAAGTGTGAATAGGGCCAGGCCAATTAGAATTGCTCGGATCATCGATTGCTCCATAAGTGATTGTTTCGAATTGGGTAGCAGCTTTTATGTATCAGAGCCACAGATTTTAAAGGCTCCTTCGCTTACATCGCTCGTATGGCGAACGGCGCGTAAATACGACCTCAAGACTACGGAGAAGGCCTTGGGCCCGTTTCCAGTTACACCTTGGATTTTAGCCAGATTTACAGGGATTAGCCTGCTTCCGGACTACAGAAGAGCTCGTACACCACCTCAAGTATCCGCGCGGGTCTTTCGTCCGCTAATCGGTAGTAGATTGTCTTGCCCTCCCGTCTGGGAACGACAAGCCCCTCCAATCTGAGGCGTGACAATTGCTGTGAGACCGCCGCCTGCCGGGCCGACAGGAGCCGCTCTAATTCGGTCACGGATTTCTCGCCGGAAACAAGGTGGCACAGGATCATCAAACGCCCTTCGTGGCTGATCGCCTTGAGGAAATTCGACGCGCGAGTTGCGTTCTCAACCATCCGCTCAAGTTCGGTCTGTGACATATCTTCGGTCATCTGCGGCAGAGCCATGATCGTATTCCTTGGTTATATTCGCCCAATTTCGCGATTGTCTGAAGTTACTAGGTTGAAAGTGCGATTGGTACAAGTTCTAGTCATGTATTGCTATATGTACGGATCAAAATAACGTGATGTTATGTGGGGTCTTCAAGTCGGTTGATCATGTCCCTCGCGGAGGGGTTTCGGAAGCTGATGGAATTCTTCGGAACGCTCAGCCCCCCTTGCAGCCCCCCAACAGCAGCACTAAGACTCGGGTAACTCTTCTTCGGGTAAAGTCCCGATCCATCGCAAAGCAGGCAGGTTCCGAATGTTCGATCCAGTTGAAACATATATGAACACTCTCGTCCCCATGGTCGTCGAGCAGACCAGCCGGGGCGAACGCGCGTATGATATTTTCTCGCGCCTTCTGAAAGAGCGAATTATTTTCATCAACGGACCGATCCACGATGGAATGAGCCATCTGGTCGTCGCTCAGCTGCTGCATCTCGAGGCGGAAAACCCGAACAAGGAAATCTCGATTTACATCAATTCGCCCGGTGGCGTGGTCACCAGCGGTTTGTCGATTTACGACACAATGCAGTATATCAAGCCGAAATGTTCTACATTGGTGATCGGTCAGGCGGCTTCGATGGGGTCCGTTCTTTTGGCTGGTGGCGAGAAGGGAATGCGGTTTTCTCTGCCCAACAGCCGGATCATGGTGCATCAGCCCAGCGGTGGATATCAGGGTCAAGCCAGCGACATTATGATTCACGCAGCAGAGACCCAAAAGCTGAAGGATCGCCTGTATGATATCTATGTTCGCCATACGGGTCAGACAAAAAAGGCGGTTGAAAAGGCTCTGGATCGCGACAATTTCATGAACCCGGAAGAGGCCAAGGAGTGGGGTCACATCGACGAGATCGTCGAGAACCGCGCCAAAATGGACGGCGACGACGCCTAGGTTCAAATCCGCGCGCGTCAGGCGTGAGGATTGATTTTGAGATTGTAGCTGCCAGAGGGCTGGCCTAAGCTGCAGGCATATACGGCAAGCGCGGCCCCGAGACGGGGGCTGCTGAGACGGAGCCCGAGGGGTAAAGCATGGCGACGAATTCAGGCGGTGACGGCAAGAACACGCTCTATTGCAGCTTTTGCGGCAAAAGCCAGCATGAGGTGCGTAAGCTGATCGCAGGCCCGACCGTGTTCATCTGCGACGAATGTGTCGAACTGTGCATGGATATCATCCGTGAAGAGACCAAGGCCAGCGGCCTAAAATCCTCGGACGGCGTGCCAACGCCCAAGGATATCTGCGAAGTGTTGGATGATTATGTGATCGGTCAGGCCACCGCCAAGCGGGTTCTGTCGGTTGCGGTACACAACCACTACAAGCGCCTGAATCACGCCCAGAAAGCGGGCAGTGATATCGAGCTTGCCAAATCCAACATCCTGTTGATCGGTCCCACCGGTTGCGGAAAGACCTTGCTGGCGCAAACGCTGGCACGGATTCTGGACGTGCCCTTTACGATGGCGGACGCAACCACGCTGACCGAAGCGGGTTACGTGGGTGAGGATGTCGAAAACATCATCCTCAAGCTGCTGCAAGCCAGCGAATACAATGTCGAACGCGCACAACGCGGCATCGTCTATATTGACGAGGTCGACAAGATCACTCGCAAGTCCGAGAATCCATCGATCACTCGCGATGTCTCGGGTGAGGGCGTCCAGCAGGCGCTGCTGAAGCTGATGGAAGGCACCGTGGCCAGCGTTCCGCCGCAGGGTGGCCGTAAGCATCCTCAGCAGGAATTCTTGCAGGTGGATACCACAAATATCCTGTTTATCTGTGGTGGTGCCTTTGCAGGCCTCGACAAGATTATTGCGCAACGTGGCAAAGGCTCGGCTATGGGCTTTGGGGCTGATGTCCGCGACAATGACGAACGCGGTGTGGGCGAGATCTTCAAGGATCTTGAACCCGAGGATCTGCTGAAGTTTGGCCTGATCCCTGAATTTGTTGGCCGTCTGCCGGTTCTGGCAACGCTCGAAGATCTGGACGAAGATGCTCTGGTCACTATCCTGACCAGCCCGAAAAACGCTCTGGTCAAGCAATACCAGCGCCTGTTCGAGCTGGAAGATGCCGATCTGGCCTTCACCGATGATGCGCTGAAAGCCATCGCCAAGAAGGCTATTGAACGCAAAACCGGCGCACGTGGCTTGCGCTCGATCCTCGAAGATATCCTGCTGGATACGATGTTCGAGCTGCCGGGCATGAAGAATGTGACCGAAGTTGTGGTCAACGAAGAGGCGGTGACGTCAGAGTCGCAACCGCTGATCATCTACGCTGACACAGCTGAATCTGCTTCCGCTGGTTGAGCCGAGGCTGATTGCCCGCGGCACTGGTTAGGGGGCTCTGCCCCCGTCGCCATTGGGCGACTTCCCCGAAGTATTTATAGCCAGATGAAGCAGGGGTCCGCTCTTCATCTGGCTATAGATACTTCGGAGCGCGAGGCAGAGCCTCGCATTGAATCGGCTTTGAGGTCATTGAGGCAATATTAGTAGGCAAGCATGGCAATCAAACGGATATCTTCTGGCGGCGAATTCGAGGCCAAGGCTGGCTATTGCCGCGCAGTTGTCACTAGAGGCTGGGTTCATGTCGCGGGGACTGTAGGTCAGGGGGACACGGTGGTTGACCAATGTCGCTCAGCTCTGTCGATTATCGAAAATGCGCTTATTGAGGCTGGCTCATCATTCTCAGACGTTGTGCGCGTCACATATATGTTGCCGGATCGCACCGAGTTCGAGCCTTGCTGGCCTGTTTTGGCCGAGAGGTTTGGCGCGAACCCTCCTGCAGCCACGATGATTGAATGCGGGTTGATCGATCCGAAATATCGGATTGAAATTGAGGTTACCGCTATTCTGCCGGAATGACGCAGGCGAGCCCGGTGGCACTGGACCTCAGCGTGCCTTTGGTCCATATCTTCGGGGACAGAAATGCCGGAGGCAGCCGATGGGAATCCTGAACAGTCTATTGCGGGCCGTGACCTGGTGGAACGGAGCCACCCTGAACACGCAGTTCTACACTGCGCGCAAAGGGATCAAGGTCGGTGAAGACGATGAAGGCAACGTGTTCTATCGTAACGCAGACGACAGCAAACGTTGGGTGATCTTCAATGGTGAGGCCGAGGCCAGCCGGATTGACCCTGATTGGCATGGATGGCTGCATCGCACTTGGGATGAACCGCCAACCGACAAACCTCTGGCCCACAAATCCTGGGAGAAACCGCATCAGGAAAATCTGACGGGAACCGCGCTGGCCTATGCTCCAGCAGGGTCGCTGCGGCGTGCTGATCCGGTAGAGCGCTCGGATTACGAGGCGTGGAGCCCGGAATAAGCAATGTCAGCTCATACCAAGACCGAAGTTATTGTCGGCGGTGCCGTGCTGGCCTGCGCCATTGCTTTTGGCGTCTATGCCAGCCAGTCCACTGGCCTGTCCCAGTCCAGCGCAGGATACGAGTTGGGCGCGTCTTTTCGTTCTCTTGAAGGTGTCGGCGTTGGAACCGATGTGCGCCTAGCCGGTGTGAAAATCGGTACAGTAACGGGCGTTACATTGAATTCTGACACCTACCGTGCCGATACACAATTTTCCGTGGCGGATGGCATTCTGATCCCGGATGACAGCGCAGTTGTGATTTCCTCAGAAGGTTTGCTGGGAGGCAATTTTGTTGAGGTGATGCCCGGCGGCTCTCCGTTCTATTTTGAGCCGGGTGATGAGATCGAGGACACGCAGGGCGCGGTCAGCCTGATCTCATTGTTGGTCAAGTTTGTGGCAGGGGACGGCAGCGAATGATCCGTGCGGCCCTCGCTGCGCTGCTGGTCACCGCGACTGCTGCGGCTGCACAGCAAAAGGTAGAATCCGGTCCGGGCGCCATGCTGCGCGGGCTGGATAAGGTTAGTGGGCAGACCTTGGATATCGAGGTTCAGAACGGACAGACGGCGACCGTGTTCGGGTTGGACGTTGCACTGGGCGATTGCCGCTACCCGGCTGACAACCCCACGGGCGATGCATTTGCCTATCTGACAATTTGGGAACAGGGCAAGGCGCAGCAGCTATTTGATGGCTGGATGATCGCGACTTCGCCCGCGCTGAACGCGCTGGACCATGCGCGTTACGATGTCTGGGTGATCCGCTGTATCACACCCTGAGGCGTCTGCCGCAGGTCAGTGGTGAAATCTGCTTTTAGATCAATCGCTTGTTGCAACTCGCTGTGATAAACTGCACGCGGGATTTCGATCGCGCCCAATGAGGCCAGATGCGCGGTCAGAAACTGCGTATCGAATAGCGTGAACCCGGTTTGGCGCAACCGATCCACCAGATAGGCAAGTGCGATCTTCGATGCGTCCGTGCGGCGCGAAAACATGCTTTCGCCAAAAAAGGCTGCGCCCAGAACCACACCATAAACCCCGCCAATCAGAGAAGCATCCTCCCAGACTTCGAGGGAATGCGCGCGGCCGGCCCGATGTAGTTCCTGATACAGGCGGCGCAGTTCAGGATTGATCCAGGTTTCCGATCGGTCGGCGCAGCCATCCACCACGCCCGCAAAATCGCGATTGATGCTTATCGTGAACCCACACGTCCGCAAGCGACGCGCCAGACTGCGTGAGATGTGAAAGCCATCCAGCGGGAACACGCCGCGAATCTTCGGATCGACCCAGAACAGCTCGGGGTCATCGCGGTGCTCGGCCATCGGAAAGATGCCGATGGAGTAGCCATGCAGCAGAAGTTCAGGGGAAAGGCTCATGCTGGGTGCCCCGGGACCAAAGGGCCGTAGCCCTCTGCTCCCGTTTTCTTATTGGGCCATGTTCTCCGCAAGCCAGTGCTCCAGCCAGTGGATGTTGTAGTCACCGCTATGCAGGTCAGGTTCCTGTAACAGCGCATGAAACAGCGGCACGGTAGTGTCGATGCCGTCGACGATTAGCTCTCCCAACGCGCGTTCCAGACGGGCCAATGCTTCAGCCCGGTCGCGGCCTTGCACGATCAGCTTGGCGATCAGCGAGTCGTAATACGGCGGGATCGAGTAGCCATCATAGAGCGCCGAATCCATCCGCACGCCCAGACCACCCGGCGCGTGATAGGCTGTGATCTTGCCGGGGCAAGGCGAGAAGTTCGGCAGTTTTTCCGCGTTGATACGAACCTCAATGGCGTGGCCGTTGATCTCCAAATCGTCCTGACCGAACGACATGTCCTCACCAGCGGCGACAAGGATCTGCTCGCGCACCAGATCGACGCCAAAGATGCCTTCAGTCACCGGATGTTCCACCTGCAGACGGGTATTCATCTCGATGAAGTAGAACTCGCCATTCTCATAGAGGAACTCGATGGTACCAGCGCCGATATAGTTGATCTTTGCCACCGCGTCGGCGCAAACCTTACCGATCTTGGCGCGTTCTTCCGGGGTGATGCATGGGCCGGGGGCCTCTTCGAACACTTTCTGGTGGCGACGCTGCAGCGAGCAGTCGCGCTCGCCCAGATGAACCGCCTTGCCCTTGCCGTCGCCGAAAACTTGAATCTCGATGTGGCGCGGCGTCGTCAGGTATTTCTCGATATAGACCTCGTCATTGCCAAAGGCTGCTTTGCCTTCGGCGCGCGCGGTCATGAAGGCGCTTTCCATCTCATCTGCGGTCATCGCGACTTTCATGCCGCGACCGCCGCCACCGGCGGTGGCTTTGATGATGACGGGATAGCCGAACTCTTCGCCGATGCGCTTGGCATCTTCCAAGGTGGGAACGCCGCCATCGGAGCCGGGAACGCAAGGCACGCCCAGTTCCTTCATCGTGTCCTTGGCGGTGATCTTGTCACCCATGACGCGAATATGTTCTGCGGTGGGGCCGATGAAGGTGATGCCGTGATCTTCGACGATCTGCACGAACTCGGCATTTTCGGAGAGGAAGCCATAGCCGGGATGGATCGCCTGCGCGCCGGTGATTTCACAGGCCGAGATGATCGCGGGCACGGACAGATAGCTTTGCGGGCTGGGCGGGGGGCCGATGCAGACCGATTCGTCGGCCATACGCACATGCATCGCGTCGCTGTCGGCGGTGGAATGGACGGCAACCGTCTTGATCCCCATCTCGCGCGCAGCACGGATCACACGCAGGGCGATCTCGCCTCGGTTGGCAATCAGGATTTTGTCGAACATGAGCCCGCCTTACTCAACGATGACCAGAGGTGTACCGAATTCCACAGCATCGCCATCACCGACCAGAATGCGCTTGATGGTGCCCGATTTGGGCGCGTGGATGTGGTTCATGGTCTTCATGGCTTCGACGATCAGCAGTGTGTCGCCTTCCGAGACGGAGGCACCGACCGAGATAAACGAGGGCGCACCGGGCTCGGGCTGCATGTAAACGGTGCCGACCATGGGAGAGGTCACAGCTCCGGGGTGGCTTGCGGGATCATCCACTGCGGCAGGTGCCTCGGCAGCGGCAGGAGCGGCGGCGGCAGCAGGGGCAGCAGCGGGTGCAGCCGCAGGAACCGCAACCTGAACCGGAGCGGCCACGGTTTGCGACATACGGCTGACACGCACATTCAGGCTGTCGTCATCGCCATATTCGCGTTTGACCTGCAATTCGGTCAGGTCATTCTCGCGCAGCAGTTCGGCCAGTGCCTTGATAAACGCGACATCCGCTTCGTGTTTGGTATCTGTCATGAGTGTCCTCGAAGGTTCCCCTATGGCCCGTCTGTTCCCTGCGGGCTTGGTCTGATTACGCAGGGTTATAAGCTATGCAGACGCCCATGAAAAGCGTCGACTGAGCCCGTTAAATAGGGGTTTTCGCGTCAAGTTCGAGGGGCGCTGCAATTACAGCGGCGTCCCTGACAGTTTCGCTACCAGTTCGGGCAGCTTTCGAGCGCCATATTTCTCTAGAAGACGAGCGCGATAGGCCTCGATTGTGCGATAACTCAGCCCCAATTCAACGCCGATTTCTTTTGCAGACAGGCCGCGGCAGGACAGGATGGCGACTTCGCGTTCGCGGGTGGTCAATTGCACAAGCGGGCGTTCTTCCGAGATATCCGAAAAGCTCCATATCCCGTGACGAAACGGATCGTCGGGCGTAAGGGACCGCCCTCGTGCACGGCACCAAAACAGGTCCCCGTCGCGCCTCCGCATAACTCGTTCATCCGTATAGTACCCGGTGTCGCGCATCACTTGCAGGCTGCGTGCTCCAATCCGCTCCCAGTCGGCAACCGAGGGATAAAGATGTAGCAAGGGCATGTTGCGGTAATCAGCTTCATCCCCGCCAAAGGTCCGCGCAAATTGCAGATTGCACCGCCGGATGATCCGGTTCTCAAGCTCAACAAGGCCGATTGGGGCGTATTCGAAGGCGGGATCGCTCATGTCCTTATGGTGACGGGTATTGCGTTGAATTAGAAGAGCAGGTGGCGGGAAAGGGTGGGTTTCTTTCTGTTGTCGCTGTCAAAGTTGTAAATCTTCTTTGATAATTCTTCGCCAAGGGTTAAAAATCATGCAGTTATTCTGCAAATCTGTTTGCAGTCGTCAAGGATACAAACATGATGCGAGATACCCTTACCGGCAGCCGGATACGCGAAAGGCGGCAAATCTCGGGGTTGCGACAGGCGGAACTGGCGCGGCAGGTGGGGATTTCGGCATCGTATCTGAACCTGATCGAACACAATCGCCGCCGCATTGGTGGCAAGCTTCTGGTCGATATTGCGGCGGCTTTGTCAGTGGAACCATCGCTGCTGACGCAAGGGATAGAAGATACGCTCATCTCAGCCCTGCGCGAGGCGGCGGCAGATGCGGTTGGTCAAAAGGCCGAGGTTGACGGGCTCGAAGAATTTGCCGGGCGTTTTCCTGGCTGGTCCGGTGTTCTGGCGCAGATGCATCGCCGCGTAGTGACATTGGAACGTACAGTCGAAACCCTTTCGGATCGTTTGACCCATGACCCACATCTGGCCGCTTCGATGCATGAGGTGCTGTCGACCGCTGCCGCCATCCGCTCAACCGCCGCGATTCTGGCCGAACCCGGAGAGATCGAGGCCGAATGGCGCGACCGCTTCCATCGCAATCTGCATCAGGATGCCGAGCGGCTGGCCGAAAGCTCCAAAGCGCTTGTGGCCTATCTTGATGACAGTGACGGGCAACGCGATCTGCGTGGCATCCCCCTTGATGCGGTCGAGGCCTTTTTTGCTGAACAGGGATATCATTTCCCGGAACTCGAAGCCGGAGGGAAATTAACCGATGTGCTGCTGGATGGACTCGAGTCCTCCGCCGCCAACGCCGTGGCCTCGGGCTTGCTGGAACTTTACGCAGCCGATGCGCTGGCCATGCCGTTGGATCAGGTGCGCTCCGCGCTTGATGCATCAGATCCTGACCCGCTGGCCCTCGCGGCAGCATTTTCGCTGGATTTGGTTACGGTGCTGCGACGGTTGGCCTTTCTGCCCGAAGGCACGCTGGCACGTCCTGCAGGGCTGGTGATCTGCGACGCCTCGGGCGGCGTTCTTTTCTATAAGCCTGCGCCGGGCTTTGCCCTGCCGCGCCATGGCGAGGCGTGCCCGCTCTGGCCTTTGTTCACGGCGCTAAACCGTCCTCTGGTGCCGATCCGCAAGCGCGTCGTGCAGCTTGGCCGCACCGCCGCCCAGTTTGAATGTTTCGCCATCGCCTCCCCCCAACCGGCCGAGGAGTTCGGAGCCGAGCCGGTCTACCGTTCGGTCATGTTGGTGCTGCCGGTTGAAGACACCGTGCGGCCGACGGAGAACGCGGCGCAAGTCGGGGTCAGTTGTCGGATTTGCCCCAAACGAGATTGCGGCGCACGTCGGGAACCGTCGATCTTGAGCGAAGGGTTTTGACAGTTTCGTGACGCTGCGCTTAAGCTGGTCTGGACAGGTGGCCGGACGTGCAACCGGTCCTGGGGAGGAAGTACAAATATGAGCCGTAAGGTTCTGTTGATCGAGGATGAACCCAATATCACCGAGGCGATCCGTTTTTTGCTGACGCGTGAAGGGTGGCAGGTTGAAACGCATGCCGAGGGAACGGACGCGGTGCAGGTAATCCTGTCCGCTCAGCCCGATTTGGTGATTCTGGATGTGATGTTGCCGGGTAAAAGCGGAATGGATGTGCTGCGTGATCTGCGCGAGCATGAGGAGATGAAGGCATTGCCCGTCCTGATGCTGACTGCGCGCGGGCAATCCCGTGACCGGGAGATGGCCGAACAGGCCGGGGTCAGTCGTTTCATGACCAAGCCGTTCTCGAATGCCGAGGTTTTGACGGCGGTGCGTGACCTGCATGCGCAGGCGTCACAGTCATGAATTCCCCGGACGACGGCAAAGGCCGGCCCTCGCCGGCCCGACCGTCTCTGTTTCTCGAGCGGCAGGGTTATCGTCGGCGCAGACTGGCGGATGCGGCGCGGCTGCTGCCATTTCTGGGGGCCGCCCTGCTTGCGCTACCGCTTCTGTGGCCTGATGAAAGTGAAAGTGCCGAGGCGTTGTCGCTTTCCTCAGCCATGTTCTACATCTTTGCCTGCTGGGGGATTCTGATCCTGATCAGTGTGGTCTTTGGCATTGCTGCCAGGCGTATGGCAGCGCGCGAGAACGCCGAGCC
Source organism: Ruegeria sp. G2 (assembly GCF_056533505.1). Lineage (NCBI taxonomy): Bacteria > Pseudomonadati > Pseudomonadota > Alphaproteobacteria > Rhodobacterales > Roseobacteraceae > Ruegeria > Ruegeria sp. G2. The sequence goes on from NZ_JBQFON010000003.1 coordinate 146,120, forward strand.
CGGGGCCGAGTCATGGCGACGCTGAATGTCCTGATCCTGGTCTGTCTGGGCTACGTGGTGCTGCTGTTCGGCGTGGCCTTTGCCGCTGATCGGGTTGCGGCACGCGGAGGTGGGAAATGGCTTCGGTCCCCGCTGATCTATACGCTGTCTCTGTCGATCTATTGCACCGCCTGGACATTCTATGGCGCGGTCGGCAACGCCGCGCGTTCTGGACTGGAATTTGTGACCATCTATTTGGGTCCAACTCTGGTAATGATCAGCTGGTGGTGGGGCCTGCGCAAGTTGGTTCGTATCGGACGCAGCCAGCGCGTGACCTCCATCGCTGACTTGATCTCGTCGCGTTACGGTAAGTCCAACACCCTGGCGGTTTGCGTGACGATCTTGGCGGTGCTGGGTGGCACGCCGTATATCGCGCTGCAACTGCAGTCGATCACGCTGTCCTTTTCGATCTTTGCCGAGGCTGATCCAACCGGCCTTTACCGCGAGGGATCCAGCGTATTCTGGGTCGCTGCCGGTCTGGCGGTCTTTGCGATCCTCTTCGGTACTCGCAATCTGGACGCAAACGAGCGCCACCACGGCGTTGTCACGGCTATTGCCTTGGAATCAGTTGTTAAACTCTTTGCTCTGCTGGCGGTTGGTATCTTTGTCGTCTGGGGCGTCGCGGGGGGGCTGGGGCCGATGATGGACCAGATCGACGCGTCTGAGATTGGTCAGTGGCATGTGGATGCCGGGCGCTGGACCACTTTCATCTTCCTCTCGGCAGCGGCTTTTGTCTGCCTTCCAAGGATGTTTCAGGTCATGGTGGTCGAGAATGATGACGAAGGCCATCTGCGCACTGCAGCCTGGGCCTTTCCGCTTTATCTGCTGCTTATGAGCCTATTTGTGGTGCCGATCGCGGTGGTCGGGCTGGACCTGATGCCTGAGGGATCGAACCCGGACCTGTTTGTGCTGACCGTGCCGCTGTCGCTGGGCAATGACTGGCTGGCGATGCTGTCATTTATCGGCGGGTTCTCCTCGGCTACGTCGATGGTGATCGTCACGGCCATGGCGCTGTCGACCATGGTCTCGAACCACGTGGTCATGCCGATCTGGCTGAATACGCAGGAAGGCACCGCGTCGGTATCCGGTGATGTCCGGACCATCGTTCTGATGGCCCGCCGTGTCTCGATCGCTGTGATCATGGCACTGGGCTATTTCTACTACAGCTTGTCAGGTGGCGGGGCTGCACTGGCTTCAATCGGTCTGGTGGCCTTTGCCGGGATCTCTCAGATCCTGCCCGCTCTGGTGGGTGGTTTGTTCTGGCGCGGTGCGACCAGAACCGGGGCGTTGGTGGGGCTCAGTGTTGGGTTCTTCCTGTGGATTTATACTCTGCTGCTGCCCGGCATGGAAGGTGGTATCATCCCGGCGTCGGTGATCGAAAACGGACCTTTCGGCTGTGGCTGGCTACGCCCGCAAGCGCTCTTTGGGATCGAAGGAATTGATCCGATGGTGCATACAGTCATGTGGTCGCTGTCACTGAACACAATCGCCTTCTGCGTCGCTTCGATGCTCAGCTTTCCAAGCCCGCTGGAACGCCTGCAGGGTGCACAATTCGTCAATGTCTTCGACCACTCGGTTTCGGCGCGCGGCTGGACCGGGTCAGTCGCGCAAAGCGAAGATCTGATGATCATGACCCAGCGGATTTTGGGCACCATACCAGCGCAGGAATTCTTTCAGGCCGAAGCGGAACGGCAGAATGGCCGGCCTGGACGTCTCCCCGAACCAACTCCGCAGTTTCTGGAACGGCTGGAACGTGAACTCAGCGGTTCGGTAGGTGCCGCAACCGCCCATGCGATGATTGGTCAGATCGTGGGTGGTGCGTCTGTTTCGGTCGAGGACCTGCTGGCCGTAGCCGACGAATCCGCTCAGATGCTGGAATATTCCAGCCAGCTCGAAGCGAAATCGGCTGAACTCAGCCGCACTGCGCGCCAGTTAAGAGAGGCCAACGCCAAGCTCACCCAAGTATCAAAGCAGAAAGACGCCTTTCTCAGTCAGGTCAGCCACGAGTTGCGCACGCCGATGACCTCGATCCGCGCATTTTCCGAAATCCTGCGCGACGCCGAGGGCCTGAGCGCAGAAGAGCAGACCCGCTATGCTGCGATCATTCATGACGAGTCGCTGCGTCTGACCCGGCTGCTAGACGATCTGCTTGATTTGAGCGTCCTGGAAAGCGGGCAGGTCAGCCTGAATATGGATGACGCAACGCTGAACGAGGTATTGGATCGAGCAGTCTCAAGTGCTCTGGCAGGCAGTGATCGCAAGATTGGTGTGCGGCGGGTGCGCGCCAACGAACGCATCCCGCTCTACACTGATCTGGATCGGCTGGGGCAGGTCTTCATTAATTTGATCTCGAATGCTCAGAAATACTGCGACGCTGATGAACCGGTGCTGACGATATCGGCCCATGATGTTGGCGGGCAGATGGTGATTGATTTCATCGACAATGGCAGCGGCATCCCGACCGAGGCCCAATCGCTGGTGTTCGAGAAATTTGCCCGCGTTGGCTCGGACAAGGCAGGTGGGGCCGGGTTGGGTTTGGCGATTTGTCGCGAGATCATGCAGCGCCTAGGGGGCGAAGTCGCCTATTTGCCTGGGCACGCAGGAGCCGCCTTCCGTGTGAGTCTGCCACTTGCTTATCGGCAGGCCGCGCAATGAGGATGTCATAAAGATATTTGTAACGATCTGCGGGTTACACAATTTCTAGGTGTATTCTAAGACGGCAGATCGGGGCGATGACCAAATCAGCATTGGCACGCAAACTATCGGCGAGGCAGGGTGGATTTGATACACCCCGTTCAATTCTACGTGCCCTGCGGCTTGGTTTGGCGCGGGCGGCAGGTGATGGCATGGGGCTTGCGCTGGCAGTCATCGGGGCCAAACAGGCGTTGCGTGCGCAGGAGGATGTGACCGCGCGATTGAAACAGGGTTGGTTGATACTGCTTTTTGGCTCGGATCACGGTAGCGTGGCGGCAGTGTGTCTGGACCCGGGATGCGTGTCGGCCGTGATTCAGCAGCAGACGATCGCAATTGTCACCTCTGATCCACCGTCGGAGCGAATGTTTACGGACACTGACGCCGCCATGGTCGCCCCCTTAATCGAGGATATGCTGGGCCGGGCGCAGAAGCTGGTCGAATCCCCGGCGGATATGGCCAGCCTGTCGGGGTTTGAGTTCACATCGCGGGCTGAAGATCGGCGCAGCCTGACACTGGCGCTGATGGATGAGGCATATCGTGTATTCGATCTGACAGTCGAGTTGGCTGGCGGTAGCCGACAGGGGGAGGTTTGCGTGTTGTTGCCTGACCGACCTCTATCTGATGCGGAGCAGGAGGCGGAAAACAGTCTCGCGGGTAAGAACCTCGATCAGGCATCCGGCGTGATGCGCGCTGAACTGAACGCTGTAATCAGCCGTATTTCACTGCCGTTGACTGCTCTGTCAGAGTTGACTGTTGGCGACGTCCTTCCGTTGCAAGGCGCGCGTGTGGATCGGGTTGAAGTTCTGTCAATCGACCGTGCCCGTATGGCGATTGGTCGGTTGGGGCAATGCGGAGGGATGCGCGCGGTTCGGATAAATGAACACAATCCGGTCGCGACATTGCCAACGGAGGACGAACAGTCCTTTCTGGCTCGCAAGTCTGGCCCAGTTTCCAAACTGGACGATGACGAAAAGTCAGCGTTGCTGGACGAAGAAATTGTGACCAGCGAACAGGCAATGAATGATACTCTGCTTAACCCGGATGATATTTTGCCATCGAATCCTGACCAACGCGTTGCCGAGATTTCACATCTTGCTGGACTGCCAGCGCCTGAGGGCGATGGGCCGTACTAGGTGGCTTAGTCCTGTGCGCGCAACTGCTCCAGCGCTGGGCGAAGCCCGTCGAGCGCATAGCCAGCCTTACCCGTCGCGTCCAGAATTTCATCCGTGCTTAGCCGGTTGCACTGTCCCAGCGCCCAAACAACCGAGCAACGGGTACCGGATGCGCAATAGGCCAGGACAGGCCCGCGGCAGCTTTCGGCCAGATCGCGCTGCAGGGCGACATTCTCTGGCGTCATAGTCTGGTGCGTCAGTTCCAATACCTCGTATTCCATTCCGGCCTCGCGCACGGCCTGCCCGATGGCATCAGACTGCTGATCTGGCGGCACCTCGGTATTAGGACGGTTGCAAATCACCTTGACGAAACCTGCCTTGGCGATGGCTGGCACGTCCTCAACCGTGATCTGGGGTGAGACGGCATAGCGGGGGGTAATCGGTCGAATCTCCATGACAACTGATTAGGCCGCGTCAGCCATCCTGTCCAGTTGTGCGCCCAGTTTTGGCGCGGCCAACATGCCCGCAATCATTGCGATCAGGAACACAATTCCGCCAACACCACCATAACTGAGCGAGGCCATCGCCGGGCCCGGGCACAGACCTGCCAACCCCCAGCCAACCCCGAACAGAACCGAACCTACGATCAGCCGGCGATCCAGTTCAACTCGAGGCGGGGCAGGAAAATTGCCGCCCACCAGTGGCGTTCGGTTCCGGGTCATTTGCCACGCCACCAACATGGGCAGGATCGCCCCGCCCATGACAAAGGCCAGCGTCGGGTCCCAGTTGCCGAACACATCCAGCCATCCCTGCACCTTGGTGGTGTTGGTCATGCCCGAGATCAACAGCCCGGTGCCAAACAAACCTCCGGCGAGAAAAGCAAATACTGAGCGCATCAGATCACCCCCAGAACTTGGCGAAACAGAACGACCGTTAACCCGCCCGCAAGGATATAGAAAACCGTGGCGACAATCCCGCGCAGGGAGAAGCGAGAAATCCCGCAGACGCCGTGACCCGAGGTGCACCCATTTGCAATCCGCGTGCCCACACCGACCAGTAACCCGGCCAGGATCACAATTGCTAAATCCGGGGTCAGATGAGTCTGAGTCTGTGGTGCAATCAAGGGGCGTAGCAAGAAAGGCATCCCGATCAGCCCAATAACAAAGGCTAAACGTTCCGTCATTGCACTGCGGTCGTTGCGCTCAACCAATCCGCCAAGAATGCCACTGGCTCCCATGATCCGACCATTGCACAGAAGATATACAGCGGCACCCAGCCCGATCAGCAGGCCACCCGCAAGACCCCACATCCACTCCACATTCATTTCTAGATCCTCACCTGATATTCCGTGTCAAAGCTTGTTGACCGGAATTTTCATGAAAACATCACCTTGTTCATCCGCCGGTGGCATCTGACCGGCCCGCATATTAACCTGCAGAGAGGGTAAAATCAGACGTGGCATTGCCAAGGTCGCATCCCGCGCATCGCGCATCTCGACAAATTCCTCAACGCTTCGGCCTTGTCCGATATGGACATTCAACGCCTTCTGTTCACCTACCGTCGTTTCCCAGGCAAATTCATCTCGGCCGGGTGCCTTATAGTCATGACCTACGAACACCCGTGTTTCTTCGGGCAATGCTAAAATCCTTTGGATTGAGGCAAATAGATCCTCCGAAGATCCGCCCGGGAAATCGCAGCGTGCGGTTCCAAAATCCGGCATGAACAATGTATCGCCAACGAAGGCTGCGTCGCCGATTACATAGGTCATGCAGGCCGGAGTATGACCCGGCGTATGCAGGACGTCCCCGCGCATCTGGCCGATGTGAAAGCTGGCCCCTTCCGTAAACAGAGCATCGAATTGGCTACCATCACGCTGGAACTCGGTCCCTTCGTTGAACACTTTGCCGAATGTGTCCTGCACGACTACGATATTCTCACCGATCCCGATTTTTCCCCCCAGCTTTTCCTGCAGATAGGGCGCTGCTGACAGGTGGTCGGCATGGACATGGCTTTCCAGTATCCATTCCACCTTCAACCCGTTGGCGGTCACATATTCGACAATTTGATCGGCCGAACTGGTGTCAGTGCGACCCGAGGCGTGATCAAAATCCAAAACGCTGTCGATGATGGCGCAGGCCTGTCCCTCGGGCTCCTGCACCACATATGAGACTGTGAAGGTCTGAGGGTCAAAAAAAGCTTTCACTATGGGCGTCATGGGATCCTCCGTTCGGCTCTATCTCATATATCAATACTGGAATGTGATTAAAGTGCCAAATCACGAATTGATGTCTGTCAAAGCAAATGCCGCGAATTGAGCATATGTTTTGGGCGACCAAGGTCATATTGACGGAATTTGGCCCTCACAGGCAAGATTCCGCGATGTTTTGGCCCGGTCTCGTGCTGGTCTTAATCTTGTTACCTATATCAGGCAGACTGGCACTGTATGGGAGGATGCAAATGACTGCTCAGGATCTTTATACAGAGGCGGAACGGCTGGAAGAAAGGCTACATGGTGCATGCTTGGAGACCCGACTGGCTCTTCAGCCCCGTGTCAGTCAGGTTCTGGATAAAATGCGCGCGCAGCGTGTTCAGATACCTTCGCGCTTGCGGCGGTTAGATGCGGCGCTGTGCGAAGATGCGCTGGAGGCGCGGTTCGACAATATGCCGGTGTGATCTGTTCGGTTAACTAAAAGAAATTCCGAGGATAACCATCATTAGCCCCAGAACCGACAGGAAAAGGGATGCAAGATTCCAGGGTAATACGCCCTGAACTGCAGCGCGGAGTTCCTCATCGGTCAGGTTAGCTTTGCGCGCTTTTATCACCCGCAAGATGCACCAGACCAGACCGATCAGACCGGCCATGGACAGGGCGGCACCGCCCCAGACGATAATGTCGAACATAGTTGTTTACGCTCACCCGTTGAACCCGTCGTCGCGCTTAGCGGATCGATGCCATTCAGACAAGCCCGCCGTATTGAATGTCTGCTTGCGATCGGGTCGGTGCCGATGTATCCGGCTGCTTATTTTCAGCCCTTGGGAGAGACGCAGATGGAAGACATCACCGAAGATCAGGCCGCAGCAAATTACCGAGTGACCGCAGGCGAGCTGCGCCAGTTCATTGAGCGTTTCGAGCGTCTTGAAGCCGAAAAGAAAGATATTGCCGACCAGCAAAAAGAAGTCATGGCCGAGGCCAAAGCCCGTGGCTACGATACCAAAGTCATGCGCAAGGTCGTCGCCTTGCGCAAGCGCGACAAGGACGATATCGCCGAAGAAGAAGCGGTTCTTGAAATGTACAAAGAAGCGCTTGGTATGACCTAAAACCGAGCCAATAAACCAGTTCCGCAGCCTAAGGTTTCTTGAGTACCGCTTGGTGTCGGGAATACGAACGCCACAAAGCGGAACATAGTACCGACGTCTAGGGCTTATGGCAGGAACCAGTCTTCAGGGAACAAAAACCAGCAGGATTGAGAAGTGAATTGAGCAGGTTTGCCTCTCAAACACCTTCTTGGCCCAAAGTGTGCGATATGTGAACGAAACAGCAAAAAGAGTGAGCGCGCCGGTTTCGACGCGCTCACCTGGCGGTTACGGCACTCTCCTTTCTTGAAGCGGGGAGAAGCTTGCCTCAGGAGACGTTCAGCAACACGCGTTTTTGCTAGATCGCAACTTTCGTCAGGTTGGCAGCTCGCCATCGACACCTTGCACAAACCAGTTCATCTCATGAACTTGCTTGTCGGTCAGCGCTTCGCCTTCTTCGATCACCGTCTCACCATTTGCGTTGGTGATGGGGCCAGCAAACGGGTTCAATGTTCCATCTTTCAGCGCTTGCTCGACATTGGTTGCAGCAGTTCTCACGTCATCCGGCAACGCGTCGTTATATGGCGCCAACATGACCAGTCCCCCACTGATACCACTATGCTTCCAAACTCGCAAAAGCGTTCCAATTCAATGGCTCACAGTTGCCTAAGATTGCCGTGCAGGTCAGAACTAATTTTGTTCAGCGGCGCTGAGACAAACTAATCTGTTCGTTCCTTGGTTAGTCGCCCAAAGGCTGTGGACCAGTTCTTCCATGGTAAGCCGTCAAGGACGCACGAATTCGACGAAGATTCTCCTTTGTTTCGTCGGTCATCTCCTGCGCCACGATCATGGCCAATGCGTCAACAATTGCGAGGTGGGCATATCGCGAGGCTGTTGGTTTGTAGATGTCGCTGTCTTCAGGCAATTCCGTGAGCAGGGCAATTTTGGATATGTCTGATAGTCGGGTGTTGGGCTTGGTGATGCTGATTGTGGTCGCGCCGTAACCATTAGCGACTTCCGCCGCACTAACGATGGCGTCGGCTTCACCGCTCGCCGAAACAAGGAAGAGAACGTCTTCGGGCCCAAGCGCGGCCGCGCGCATTTGTAGGACATAGCTATCATTGACGAAGAACGATGGAATCCCGAGCCGGAAAAAGCGATTGGATGCTTCCTGAGCGACAAGAGAGGATCCTCCTCCTATTCCCGCAAAAAGGATCTGCCGTCGGTCCAGGCAGGCATCCCTTGCTTCTTCAAGTCTCTCCGTATCGATTTGACCGCGCATGACATCCAGGGTCGCGAACAAGGCCCCAAGGACTTGGTCAATCGCTGTATTCGCATCAGAGCTTTCATCACCGGCGTTTCTGTATAAGTACTGCGCGCTTACGGCGACGTTCTGGGCCAGGCGAAGCTTGAAGTCCCGAAAGCCCTCGCAACCGAGGCTACGGCAGAACCGCACCACCGTTGGCTTGCTGACTGAACAACGTTCTGCGAGATCCCCGATAGTCATCGAGCTGATTTCGTTGAGGTGGTCCTTTACATAATCAGCGACTTTCTGCTCCTGAACTGCCAGTTTGGTCTGCGAGTTATGCAGTGCCGGGATTAGATCTACAGCGCCAATGCGGCCCTTATGCGGGGGCGCGTTTTCATCTGAGGCAGGGCGCGGTTGGTTCGGCATGTGCGTGATTTTCTCCTGGTCACTCATGAAACTTAGTTACATGCATCGCTGTGAGTGAGCAAGATATTCACCGATATTAGCGAAATTTCCCTAATTTTGGCAGCTATAAAGAAACTAAGTTACATTTTTTCGTTGAAAACTCGACCCTGATCGCGCAAGGTGTAACCAAGTTACAGATTCGGGTCCTGGGGAGGAGTGCGAATGTCAGACTGGTTTGCAACCGCAAGCGCAAAAATAAATTCAGTCGTCGAGGGTATCGTCGCCGCGTTGATGTTGTCCTTGGTGCTGGATGTCTGGCTTGGCGTAGTCGACCGCTACTATTTTCACTGGCAACTCCCGTGGCCCGAGGTGCTGGCCCGCTACCTGATGATCTGGGCCGCATTGCTTGCAGTTTCTTCCGGAATCGCGCGCAGGGACCACATCGGATTGACTGCATTCATAATGATACTTCCCGTCGGTATGCGCCGTACTCTGTTGGTTGCGATGGACGTTTTGGCGCTGGCTTTGTTCTTATACGTCGCATTTTTTGGGATCAGCTTCGCCGAAAGCGGAGCGCCCCGCCAAGCGATGATTTTTGGCGCCAGCCTTGCTCCGTTCTACGCAGCCATTCCCGTCGCGGCGACACTGTCATCTGTACAGCTGGTGCTGGTCCTGTTTCGGGATTTGGGTTCGCATATTGACGAGCCACCCTTTGCCACTGAGGTGGAGGAGACGCTGTGATCGTCGCAATCGTTTTTGTCGCCCTTATCCTGTTCGGGATGCCGATTGGGTTTGCCATTGGCCTTGCTGGCGTCGTGGGTCTGATTGACATGGGCGGAACGCAGTTCTTGGCGATTGGTCCCAGCAAGATATTTAACGGCCTCAATATCTTTCCCTTTCTTGCCATGCCGTTCTTCATTCTGGCCGGTGAGATCATGAATGACATCGGGATCACCAGTCGCCTTGTGAAACTGGCTCAGGTTCTGGTTGGACGGTTCCGTGGTGGGCTGGCCCATACCAATATGCTGGCTTCGGTTTTCTTCGCTGGACTAACCGGCTCGGCGACTGCGGACGCGGCGGCCTTTGGTCGAACACTTGTGCCTGCAATGGTAAAAGAAGGCTACAAACGTGATTATGCCTGCGCGGTCACGGCAGCGGGATCCATCATCGGCCCGACCATTCCGCCCTCGGGGCTAATGGTTGTCTACGGGTCGCTAATGGGTGTCTCCATTGCAGGCCTGTTCGCCGCAGGCGTTCTGCCAGGCCTAGTGATTTGTATCGTCTGCATGGCGGTCATAGCCATCGGCGGTAAGCGAGAAAACCTTCCGAAAGCATTGCGCGGCGCGAGCCCTCGCGAGGTCTGGGATACATTTGTTTCCTCACTGACCGCTTTGGCGATGCCGGTAATTATCCTGGGGGGCATTCTGGGTGGGATCGTCACCCCGACAGAGGCTGCGTCGATTGCTGTGGCTTACGCGATGTTCATCGGGATTTTTGTCTATCGGTCGCTGACGTTCAAAGGCTTCTATGCGATGCTTGTCCGTACGGCGCGTATCACTGGCGTTATCTTTGTGATTATCGCCTACGCTGGCATTCTCGGCTGGTGGATGAGCTTTGAGCGCATTCCTCAACTGATTGCGGAAACCGTTCTTGGCCTTTCAGATAACCGGTATGCCGTTATCGCGATCATCATCGGATTGCTGCTGATTGTTGGTATGGTTATGGATATCACCGCCATCCTGATCATCCTTGCGCCGGTGTTGGTTCCGCTCACACAGCAGGTTGGCCTGGAACCCATTCACGCCGGGATCATCTTTGTTCTGGCCCTAAACATATCGTTGATGACCCCGCCGGTGGGCGCTTGTCTGTTTGTTCTGTCGTCCGTCACCGGCGAAAAGCTGGAGCGGATTTCCATCAAGCTGTTCCCGTTTCTGATTGCCGAAATCGCTATCTTATTTGCCTTTGCATTTTGGGAGGACGCAGCCCTTTGGCTGCCCCGGATGTTGGGCTTTGCTCAGTAAATTCCCCACGAAATCCAAACCAACAGGAGAAGAACAATGAAGACTATTCTGACAGGTGCGGCGCTTACCGCAACCATGCTTGCAACCAGTGCGCTGGCCCAAGGTGGCGTCATCAAATTCGGGCACGACAACAAAACAGATCCGTTTGAGAACCCGGCACACGCATGTACCGCCGTGTTCTCCAACCTGGTGAATTCCGGCACCAATGGCAGCGTCACGGTGGAAGTGTTCGGATCGAACCAACTGGGCTCAGCCGCCGAACATGTGCAGCAGGTGCGGGACGGCATCATTCAGGCAACTCTGACATCGACTGGCGCCTTGGCAAGCTACTACCCGCGGATTGATGTGCTGAATCTACCATTTGCATTTAGTGGCAACGCATCGACCTACGAAGTCTTTGACGGCGAGTTCGGCGAAGCCCTGGCCGCAGATATCGAAGCAGAACTGGGTGATGTTGTGGTGCTGGGCTTCCCTGATACTGGCGGGTTCTTTGCGGTCACCAACTCTCAGAGACCTATTGCGGACCTGAAGGACTTTGATGGCATTCGCATCCGCACGATGACATTGCCGTCGCATCAGAAGATCGTGCAAGCCTTGGGCGCCGAAGCCTATCCGCTGTCCTGGGGCGAGGTGTATTCCGGCCTTCAAACCGGCGTGATTGACGGCCAGATGAATCCGGTCCCGATCATCTCCTTCGCCAATTTTGCCGAAGTTCAGCAGTATCTGACGCTGACCAACCATTTGTTTTCGCCCTACACCTTCATGATCAATCGCGCTTTCTTTGAGGGCCTGTCCGAGGCCGAGCAGGCCACGATCCGTACGGCTGCTGAAAACTGCGTAACTGCAAGTCGCGGTCTGTCACGGATCATCGAATCCTCAGATAGAGGTCTTGCGGGCCTCATGGATCAGATTGAAGTGACGGCCCTGACTGACGATCAACGCAGTTCCATGGCGGCTGCAACGCAGCCTGCTTTTGAAGCGCATGTTCAGGAAAACCTGGATGAAAAAGCGGCCGAGCTTCTGGTGAGTTTCAAGGCTGCGGTAGAGAACGCCAACAACGCGTCTTACCTCGACTGATCCTCCCTGACTGCCGGATCCAACCGGCAGCACCTCTTGTCGGAGATCAGTCTCTGGTCTCCGACCCAACCAACGAATTGGATTAGACATGCGGGTTTTCTGTGCGTCCATTGCGACCGAAACAAATACGTTTTCCCCCCTGCGCACGGATTTTTCCGATTTCGAGCAGAGCTTTTACGCACCACCCGGTGAACACCCTGTTACCCCCACGTTGTGCAGCGCTGTGTTTCCGGCACTGAGAAAACGGGCACAGCTCAATGAGTTGGAGTTGATCGAGGGTACTGCTACATGGGCGGAACCGGGCGGGTTGCTAAACCGCGAAACTTGGGGACGCCTGAAGCAAGAAGTGTTGGATCAGGTGAGGGCTGCGCTTCCTCTGGACGGTGTTGTTCTAGGTCTGCATGGCGCGATGATTGCCGAAGGATGTGTGGATTGCGAAGGTGAATTGATCGAAGCCATTCGCGCGATTGTCGGCCCCAAAACGGTTATCGGAGCCAGCTTCGACCCGCACAGTCATCTCAGTCAGAAGCGAGTGGCTAATGCCGACGTGATCACGGTGTTCAAAGAATTTCCGCATACTGATTTTGTTGAAGCAGGAGAAGCCTGTGTCGATCTGACACTGCGCACGATCAAAGGAGACATTCGGCCCGTTATCTCAGTTTTTGACGTTCGTATGTTGGATGTCCTGCCAACCAGCCAAGAACCCATGCGCGGATTTGTCGATCAGTTGAACCAAATGGAGGCAAAGGGGGAAGTTCTCTCAGCTTCTGTCATTCACGGGTTTATGGCTGGGGATTCTCCGGATATCGGCGCCAAAATCGTCGTTTTGACAGATGATGATCGGGCCAAAGCCGACAATATAGCCCGGAATTTGGGAACGGAGCTGTTTTCGTTCCGAGGACAGACAAAGCCAGACTACCTCTCTCCGGTTGAAGCATTGCGAATGGCTCAGAAAGCCGCGCATGGACCTGTGGTCGTGGCGGATGTGTGGGATAACCCGGGTGGAGGCGTCGCAGGGGATTCCACCCTGATCCTTGAAGAGGCCATTGCTCAAAACCTCAAATCTGTCGCATTTGGTACGATATGGGATCCCATGGCTGTTCGCTTGTGCCATGCGGCCGGAGAAGGCGCAGTATTCGATCTACGCTTCGGGGGCAAAACGTCGGCTCTCGCAGGTAACCCAATTGACGCCACGGTCACAGTTGTCCGCAATCAACGCAATGCAGTTCAAAGCTTTGGTGCATCTATCGTCCCCATGGGAGATTGCTCGGTCATTCGTTTGGGTGGGATAGAGGTCGTTTTGAACTCAAACCGAAGTCAGGCTTTCTCGCCAGACCTGTTCACCAACCTCGGCATCGATGTCACTGAAAAAAAGATATTGGTCGTCAAATCTACAAACCATTTCCACGGTGCCTTCTCCGACGTCGCTACCGAAATTATCTATGCAGCCGTCGAAGGGCCCTATCCGAATGATCCCACCAAAACACCTTACAAGAACCTGACACGCCCAATTTGGCCTATCGTCAAAAACCCTCACGAGGAAATTGTGGAATGATTTTTCCTGATATTGACACACCGGCCGTACTAGTCGACCTGGATATCGCCGAAGCGAACATCGACCGCTTTCAGGGGCATTGTGCGAAACACGGACTCGCCGTCCGCCCGCACATCAAAACCCATAAACTACCTATGCTGGCCAAACGGCAGATACAGGCCGGTGCTATTGGCATAACCTGCCAGAAAGTGAGTGAGGCCGAGGCAATGATTGCTGAGGGTGGTATCGACGACGTGCTGATAACCTTTAATATCCTCGGTGACGCCAAGTTGGCGCGGTTGCGTGCCCTGTCAGAGAAAGTGAGATTGTCTGTTGTCGCGGACAACACCGAAACCGTTGACGGTTTGTCGAAATCTTTTGCAGATGCTGCGACACCACTGGGTGTGCTAGTGGAGTGCGACACCGGCGCGGCGCGTTGTGGCGTAACCACCCCTGAGCAGGCGCGAGATCTGGCACGTTATATCGATAGCCAGCCAGGTGTTACATTCCTCGGTCTAATGACCTATCCGCCGGCGGGCCAAGAGGTTGCTGTTCAAGAATGGCTCACCAGAGCCAAACGAGAAATCGAAGAGATCGGGTTGCCGGTGCCCGTCGTGTCCCATGGCGGCTCACCAGGAATGTGGCAGGCGCAGGATGTTCCAGTTGCAACTGAATATCGGATTGGCACCTATATCTATAACGACCGCTCCCTTCAGGCACAGGGCGTCTGCACGTGGGAGGACTGTGCGCTGAGCGTCCTCGCAACGGTGATCTCAGTCCCTGCAGACAATCGGGCTGTGATAGATGCGGGATCTAAAGTGTTGACCTCAGATCTATTGGGACTGGAAGGCCACGGATACGTGATAGGTCGCCCGGACATTCTGGTTCAGGGTCTGTCAGAGGAACATGGCGTTCTGAAGGCCGATAAGATCAATCTGAAGGTTGGCGAGCGCATCCGGATTATTCCAAACCATGCCTGTGTTGTGACCAACATGGTTGATCAGATTGAGACCATTCGCGGCGATCATTCGCTGGGGCCTGTTCCAGTCGTGGCGCGGGGCAAAGTTCAATAACGGCAAAACCGTAGCCCAAAGACGCAGCCTGCGTCGGGCATCAATAAGGTGAAACATGGCTGACCTCATATGTTTAGGGGAACCCCTGTTCGAATTAAACGCATGCCAGGATGGACTGTTCAAAGGGGGATTCGGCGGAGATGTTTCCAACGTCGCTGTCGCTGCTGCCAGACAGGGGATTGACGTCGCCTTGATTGCGCGCGTCGGAGACGACCAATTTGGCGAGAAGCTTCGGGGTTTGTGGTCCCGAGAAGGTGTGAACCACGAGCACGTGTTATCTGCCTCAGGTGAGGACACGGGGCTCTATTTTGTCTTTCACGATGGAGACGGGCACCATTTCGTTTACCGTCGAAAGGGCTCCGCCGCCAGTCGGATGTTACCGGAACAAATTCCAGGCGATGCAATCTCCAATGCAAGGATGTTTTACACGTCCGGGATCAGTCTTGGGGTAAGTCCAGAGCTTCAATCAACAACTCAGGAAGCAATCCACACAGCGCGGCAGTTTGGCGTATCAATTGCTTTCGATCCCAATTTGCGGACAGCTCTTTGGCCGTTAGACAAGGCCCGGCAGGTTACTCACGATGCAATGCGGCGCTGCAATATCGTGCTGCCAGGGCTCAATGACGCCCGTCAATTGACGAGCCTTCACAGCCCCGAGGACATAATTGACTTCTACCACAATCTGGGTGCTGAAGTTGTGGCGCTGTCGCTTGGTGCGGACGGTGTATCCATTTCCGACGGGCAAGGCATTCTCACAATTCCCGGAGTAACAGTCCCGGCGGTCGACGCTACCGGCGCGGGAGACTGTTTTAACGGAATTTTCCTGTCCGCTTACCTGAAAAACAAGGATGCCTTGAAGTCTGCTGAACTCGCGAACCGCGGCGCGGCCCTTTCGACTACGGGCTTTGGTGCCGTGGACCCCATTCCTTACGGAAAAGACCTAACAGAAGGAAATCACTTCAATGACTGAGAAAAAGATCGTGCGCTTGGGCGATGACAGGACCGGTGCAGGTGGTCAACCGCTACCTTTTGCTCCAGCTGTAAGAGCCGGCGACTTTGTGTTCATATCCGGGCAGGTGGCAATGAAAGAAAATGGAGAAATAGAAGCGGGAGGCATCGAGTCACAAACCCGAAAAACGATGGAAAATCTGATAGCAGCTTTGGCGCTGGCTGATTGCACTCTGGATGATGTAGCGAAAGTGGGCGTCTGGCTGGACGATCCTCGTGATTTTTGGACGTTCAACCGGGTCTACGCGAGCTACTTCCCAAATGGCGGCCCGGCGCGCTCAACCGTCCGTTCGCAAATCATGGTGGACGCCAAGGTCGAGATTGATGCGGTCGCATACAAACCGCTGGGCTAGCTCCAAAATACTCTTTCCAATAGAATTGAGCTGGCGCTTTTTGCCAGCCTATTTTCTTGAAATATTATAGAGCACCATTTGGAAGGACGTTTTGTAACGCACTGGGAGTAATACGGACATTTATTGTTGATAAGGCTAAGACCGGATGGTTGCACTTCTGGGGTTTGCAGAGTCCATTTGTGAAAGTTTGCTTTGGGCTGCGAGCGGACGAGCTTGCCCGATATTAAAGACAGATTCATTTCGTAAATATGCTACGATACCAAAGTGATGCGCAACGTCGTCGCCCTGCGCAAGCGCGACAAGAACAATATCGCTGAAGAAGAAGCCATGCTGGAAATGTACAAAGAAGCGCTGGGGATGTAACTTCAGCCGCTTACGGGTTCAGAAAACGGAGATCTGGCATGGTCCGAAGCCGTGCCAGATCCTGCTCATAAAGCTCGGTAAACGCCGCGATAATGTCTTCGCTCCAGCCGGGCAGTTCCACCTCTTCCTCGATCGCCTCTGTCAGCGCATGCTGCTGAAAGATCTGTGCTAACCTTCCTCTGAAAATGGGATCGTTGGGTGGGCGTTGTTGTTCTCTCAACCCCTTCAGCTCCTGCTTACCCAGATCCGAGATCAGCGAGGACAGCAGCGCGTATTCCTGATCAAGCTGCGTGTCCGCGGGTAGTCCGACAAGCGCGCGCGCAATGTCACCAAGGATCAGAGGAGAATCCTCGTTACTCCACAAGGTGATCTTGACGTCTGGAGCAAGATCGCGAATGTCCTCAATCATCGCAAGCCAACTCAGGCAACTCAGATCGGTCGTCGCAACTATATGTTCGCGCTCGGGGGCCGATAGCAACATCAATACCTTCGGAATAAAGCTGCCGGGATTGCGTAGCCCCACAAACAGTTCGACAGACGAATCGCTGAACAGGTGGTCCATATAGGACATCCTTTGACCCGCGTTCGCATAGAACTGCCCATCCATGATGATCGATGCCCGTTCACCAAGATACAGCGCACTTGACAGGATCGCCCGATCAACCTGCTGCCCCTGAGGCATTAATTTCTGAAACCTTGCCCGCGTATCTTGGTGCGAAGGGCGGTCGGCCGCAGGCTTCAGAGCTGGCCGAAAGATCTTTCTGAACGGACGCATCCCCCAAAATGCCGCATGGCTCTCAGCGACAAGCTGTACGTTCGCCTGAAGTAGATTGAGCAACGGGTCGTGGTCGGTAAAGTGTGCTCCGGCTTGGATGACCATCTGCATATTGGAATTGTCCTTGCCTCGGGCGAAATTATCGCTTGGGTTACAATCTGTCCCCGGCGCAGTCAAATTTGGATAAGGCCTGATTATTAGGTTATCCTAAGGCAAACCATCACAAAGTTAAGGTGACGCGAAAATTCGGGCTTGCAGTCCCTGTTCCGAGCGATTAATCGACACCCAGTGCCCCTATAGCTCAGCTGGTAGAGCAACTGATTTGTAATCAGTAGGTCCGCGGTTCGAGTCCGTGTGGGGGCACCATTTTTCATTATAAAATCAAGTGGTTATGGCGTCATGCTGTCGGGCGGTGTAAAGCCTGTCTCAAAAGCAGACATATAGCAGACATTGATCGACTCGGGCGGTCAAACTCGCAAACCCCTGTCGAAACCTCTATATGGTCGCAAGTACTATTCATTTGATGACTTCAAAGTTGCGTTGGTGGATCTACAAGACAATTGTCCCAAATGCAGTGAAGGCGATCCTAACAATCAGATCAGTCACGCGCTCGTCTACGTGATGGATGGGCGAGGGCAGAAACCCAAGTTTCACGCCTACCTGTGGAAACCGGAAATGACTGATAGGCTTATCAAAATCGATCATTCACGCATGCACGATGGAAATGATCCTTACGAACCATTTGCGTTGGCCACATTGCTTAAACGGAACAGTCCTTCGAAGATAGCTACGTTGGCCAACGCCGCCTACAGAATGATTGGCAACCGGATTTCCGAATTGCACCCATCAGTCAACGAGTATGGTAAAGACATCCACTTACTTATGCTTAAGAAGACGTTGATAAGGCTGACGTACACAAATCCAATGATTATGTTTGAGAAGGGCAAAGATCTTCGCGGGTATGACACTAAAGTAGAGCATCTTGGAATCCATGACTGTGACCAACGCTGTGACTTGGCTTTACCCTGCTTTTATTGAACAAAGCTTGGAGTTGGGATGATCGAAAATCTGCAGCTCAATTGGGGCGCCTTTTAAAGAAGCAAAACTACGGGAACCAAATTGTTAAAAGCAACTTCGAAGCGTTCGAACGCCAGATATGTTTCGCATGCGGTAGTTCGTTTGGAGGCTCTGGACTCCCGAGGTGACCATATTAGTTGGGCATCAGGTTTTGTGGTCAATGAAAAGGACTTTCCGTCGTTATACACGTGTTGGCACGTAGTGACTGGAGCAGACCCCTTTAACTTGCCTTCTAGTCCGCCACCAAGAAGGCATAAAATCAGAGTTCATACCTTGGGAATACGAGTGGAATCAGAATACGTGACCGCTATTGGTGGTGAATCGTCTTTCGAGCTCGATCTCTATGACAAAACAGGTAAGCGAAAATGGTACCAAGGTGGCGACACCGTCTCGGGGCGTGAGGTAGAATTGCCGCCACCGCATTTTGACTGTGTTAGATTCGATATTTCAGACTTTTCCGACTTGGTGCCCGGCGCATTTTATCCAGAGGACGATATCCTTAACCATCTAGATATTTCGGAAGACGCATATATTGTCGGGTATCCATACGGATTTTCTGCGGTGGACGCTGGGACGGACCCCATTTTTCTTAGGCGCACCCGCGCGAGCATTTGGGCTCCTAGGTCTTTTTATCTTCTCGATGGTCCTGGAGCCAAAGGAATGTCAGGCGGTCCAATCGTGACGAGGATAGACAATGAATGGAGACTGGCCGGAATTTACAACGGAATTGTCAATCCAGAGGCGGACTACTTCGGCAAGGAGCTCTCGCGGAATAATAACAGAAGCCAACTTCCTTTGGGAAAATATACCATGTCGATGTTAGCTCGAGGCGACGCTGGAGTTTCGGCGGAGGATTTAGGTCTAACGGTAACCAAAGGCAAATAGATCGCCGCATTTTGGCAAAAAACCAACTCGCAAGTGTAAACCGATGCCGCACAGCTTATGACACCCCCACCCCCCCACCTATATGGGGGGTCACTCTAAGGACCAATCCGCGTCGTCTGCATCGCCCCAGTCATATGCTGTCACATTCATGTGTCGAAGAAACGCTGCGCGAGCGGTTCGCAGAGTAGGGATAGTGATCACTCGATGAGTCTGCGCGGGGTCGCCGTTCACTGTCATGGTGCGATTGCGCCCCGGGATCAGAACAATTGGCTTTAGTACCCGAGCAGGTTGTGGCGCGCTGGATCCGATTCGAACGTTAAAGTTCCTAAAGTGCTCGGCGAGGGCTTTTGTTCGAACTTCCCACGCATCCCCAACGTATCGGGAACAAGGTGGAAGTCCGATGTCAGTCGCGCCGCTGCAACTCAGTCCGTAGGATTCGGTCGGCCAGTTTGAACCTAGCAGCCGCGTAAACGTCTGCCTTGTGTTCCAAGGCTCCCCCTAAATCGGTGCTCTGGTCGTGCCAAGCCTTACTGTTATGCACTAGGACAACCTGCCTAAATTCGCGTTCGGTCTAATTTCCTGGTAAAAACTCGCGGCACATGGATAGATTGCGGTTTACCTCATCGCGGCAAAAGTTAGTTAGCCGTTCGCGTTGGGTTGTCGCCTTGGTCTGAGCGTCGCGCCGCGCTTCGTTGGTCATAAATGCAAAGCAACCATCGAAGGCAAACGCGGCATCGTTGTCATAAAGGCGAATAAACTCGATGGCATCGATCTTATCGCGATACTCGGTCGATATGATGTCACCCTTAACCCGGTGGATTTCCGCAACGCGATCCTCACCCACGTGCCGCGTCAAAAGGTACGTGCTCTGTTCATCGCCGTTCCCAACACTGTGGGCAAATTGACGTCGGTGGCTTTCGCGGTTCTGGTTGACCGCCCCGATCACTTCCACATGCTCGATCGGGTCATATTGGACTTGTTTATTCCATTGGTAGTAGACCGGTGGATCAACATACAGTTTCGGTTGCTGTTGGGCTAAAGCGGCACCAGCAGTTGCCATTGCTATCAAAGCAGCGATGATTGCTCGATTCAATCCCATAGTTCCTTTGGGGCTCATCGCAAGAGGTTGGCGCGATGTGCCAGGGTTGATGTGGATTTATCCTGATCGCGCACAAATATCATTGGTAGAGCTGATCACATTCAACGCAAGCCAGCCAATTAGAATCCGCGAAGCCACGCTAGCGCGAAGGCTCGGTCTGGTCTTTTTCTGCCGTTTCACCCGAGGGCTTCAGCGATAATGGCGGGTCTTCCGGCTCTTCTGAGATCGGGGCAGGGGCGGCCGGAGGTTCTGTCAGTCCATCGTCAGGTCCGGGGACCGGGCGCGCGGTCGGGGTGGCGCCTTCTTCAACCGGGTTTTTCGAATCCGGCTCATCCGGAGCAAGCGCCCTGCGAAATACCAGCACATTTCGCCAGTTAGTGGTTGAACCCGTCAAACCTGTGCGTTCCTCGCTGGGCAGCAATTCTGCGCGCTGATATTCCCAACCCTCTTGGCCCAGTTGGTTCAACATCTGCTCAATTGAGGTGGCGAACCGGCCCTCGGGCGTTTTCACGCCCTTCGCCTTGGTTCCCTTTTGCGGAGCGGGGACAACTTTATATTCGTAGCGCTGCATCAACTGGTCCTAATTGCGTAACCCGGGCAAATTAACATTTTGACAGGCGGGTGAAAGCCAAGATCACGCATTGGCGAAATTCGGCCCGCACTGTGGCTTTAGCTCCGCGCGGCTTTGCCCACAAGCGACAGACAGGTTTCGGTTGCGATCGCCATGTCCTGCACCGAGATCCACTCCAGCGGACCATGAATACACTGCATGCCCGTAAATATGTTGGGCGTGGGTGTGCCGAATTCGGTTAGGCGGGAGCCATCGGTGCCACCCCGGATCGGAACCGATATTGGCTCGATCCCCTGTTCGCGGCAGGCTTCGCGCGCCAGATCGACAGGGGTCATGTCCTTTTCCAGCCAATAGCGCATGTTGCGGTATTGATGGGAGATGTCGCAGGAGATGGTCGCGCGCGGTTCGGTGGCCTGAACGGCAGCACAGACCTGACGGACAATTTCGCGCTGGGCTTCCAACGCATCCATTTCGAAATCGCGCAGGATCAGCTTGATCTCCATCTCGGACGAACCGCCATTCATATCGGTGACATGGATGAACCCCTGACGCCCATCCGTCACCTCGGGTGTCATCGTCGCCTGAGGTAGTGTCTGCACGATCTTTGCCGCCAGATGCGCCGCGTTTACCATTTTGTCCTTGGCCAATCCGGGGTGGATCGACACGCCTGTGATCTTGATCACCGCCCGATCAGCCGAGAAGCTTTCATATTCGATCTCACCCAGTTCCTGCCCGTCCAGAGTATAAGCGAAATCCGCGCCCAGATCTTTGGGCAGCTGTTCGGTAACACCGCGCCCGATCTCTTCATCTGGTGTAAAGGCGATGCGAATCGGACCGTGGGGTATGTCCTTGTTCTCAAGCAGGTGCCGCGCCATGGTCATCAGGATTGAAACGCCCGCCTTGTCATCGCCCCCCAGCAGAGTGGTGCCTGAGGCAGTGATCAGATCATGTCCGATCTTCTTGGCCAGATAAGGGT
This sequence comes from Ruegeria sp. G2, assembly GCF_056533505.1. Lineage (NCBI taxonomy): Bacteria > Pseudomonadati > Pseudomonadota > Alphaproteobacteria > Rhodobacterales > Roseobacteraceae > Ruegeria > Ruegeria sp. G2. The sequence goes on from NZ_JBQFON010000003.1 coordinate 167,725, forward strand.
GTTCTTCGGGCGATAACACCAGATCGGGATCATCGGGGAAGGTAATCTCGCCACCGTTATACCCTTTGATCACCCGAGGTTTCACGCCGGCTGCATTGAACTGGGGCGCGGTGTCCACATGCGCCAGAAATCCGATCGTCGGTCCGTCGGCTGTGCCAGGGATGGTTGCCACGACAACGCTGTCACCGGTCATCTCGACATCCTGCGCACCGATCTCGGCCAGCTCTTGTCGCAGCAGGTTCAGCATGTCGAACTGGATTTCGGTGCTGGGGGTCGAGGGCGAGGTCTCATCGCTCTGGCTATCGATGGCGGCATAGCGCACCAGCCGGGTTTCCAGTTCCTGATCAAACCGATTTTTCATGTCTGCTTCCTCTCCGCGTTGCGGGAAGAAGAATGCCCATTCGGTCGAGGAGTCAAGCCGATGGCCTGCCCGATTGGAGCGGTCTGAAATTAACTTTTTGTTATGTACAAGTTGAACAAACCCCTGTCCGGGGTTTGTACAACTCGGAAGATTTACGAACCCAGCTTCTTGCTGACCAATTCGTTCACGGCCTTTGGATTGGCCTTGCCGCCGGTGGCCTTCATCACCTGACCGACGAACCAGCCAGCCAGTTTCGGGTTCACCTTGGCCTTCTCGACCTGCGCCGGATTGGCGGCGATGATCTCATCTAAAGCGGCCTCGATCGCGCCGGTGTCGGTCACCTGTTTCATGCCGCGCTCTTCAACGATCTGTGCTGGGTCGCCGCCTTCGGTATAGACGATCTCGAACAGGTCCTTGGCGATCTTGCCCGAGATGGCATCGCTTTCCAAGAGTTGTAGCAACTCGATTTGGACACTAGGCCGCAATGCGTGCAACTCGTTGTGTGAAACTTGAAGGCGGGCGATAGTCGTTTCTTCCGAAGTTTCCACAGAGTATTCTGGGTCGTCCTCTCTTAATGCGTATTCAAGTACTTCGCGTTCGTACCCCTGTTTGTTAACAAAGCCGAGTACTTCATTGATAATCCAATTCGCGGCTTTCTTCCCAGGTATCTTATGGGCAACTTGCTCAAAGTAACCCGCAAGAAATTTCTCCGCAGTCAGCACTGAAGCGTCATAGTCGGTCAGGCCGAACTCGCTGATAAAACGAGATTTTTTGTCGTCTGGCAGCTCCGGCAGCTTGGCAGCGATGTCGTCGACCCACGCTTGTTCGATCTCCAGCGGCAGCAGATCGGGGTCAGGGAAGTAGCGATAGTCATGCGCTTCTTCCTTAGACCGCATCGAGCGTGTCTCGCCCTTATCCGGATCATACAGGCGCGTTTCCTGATCAATCGTGCCGCCGCCTTCGACGATTGCGATTTGACGACGTGCTTCGACCTCAATCGCTTGCTGGATAAAGCGCATCGAGTTCATGTTCTTGATCTCGCAGCGCGTGCCCAGATGCGAAAAGTCCTGTGTTTCCTGATACTTCTCATACGCACCCGGCAAACAGATCGAGACGTTCACGTCCGCCCGCAGGTTGCCGTTCTGCATGTTACCGTCGCAGGTGCCGAGATAACGCATGATCTGACGTAACTTGGCGATGTAGGCGGCAGCCTCTTCCGGTCCGCGAATATCGGGACGCGAAACGATCTCCATCAGGCAGACACCGGTTCGGTTCAGGTCGACAAAGGACATATGCGGATCCATGTCGTGGATCGATTTGCCCGCGTCTTGCTCCATGTGGATGCGTTCGATCCGTACCATACGCGCAGTGCCGTCACCCATCTCGACCAGAACTTCCCCTTCACCCACAATAGGCTGATAAAGCTGGGAAATTTGATACCCTTGCGGCAGGTCTGGATAGAAATAGTTTTTACGGTCAAAGGCCGATTTCAGGTTGATATCCGCTTTCAATCCCAGCCCGGTGCGCACGGCCTGTTCAACGCAATACTCGTTGATCACCGGCAGCATCCCCGGCATCGCGGCGTCCACAAACGCCACGTTCGAATTCGGCTCGGCCCCGAATTGGGTCGACGCGCCCGAGAACAGCTTGGCATTGGATGAGACCTGAGCGTGCACCTCCATCCCGATCACCAGTTCCCAATCGTGCTTGGCCCCGGCAATAGTTTTGGGTTTGGGCATTTCGTATGTCAGGTCGAGCATGGCGCGCCTCATTTCCGCAGAAGTCTAAGCCTGCGTATTAGGCCCGGCGCGCCAAAGGGGCAAGGGGCAATGGCGGTTTAGTTCCCCGAGAACTGCAGCCCTGACGGAGTGAACGTCACACTTTGCCCGCTGCGCAGTTCTTCGCGTAACAGGTTGGCGATGGCCTTTAACGCATCGCGGCGACCGCGTGCAGCAAATCGCTCGGATGAGTTGACGCGAAGGCTATTGTTGAACCCGTTTGCTGCATGGGCCCAAATCAGAGGGTGCAGTTCGGTCAGGTGGTCGCGGATCAGCCAATTGGCAGCCTCACAAATCTGTTTGCGGGCGATATCCGCCTGAGGGTTTTGACCCATTCGGTTCTGCTGGGTGATCGCGCAATAGGCCGCGAGTAAGTTGATAGTTTGCTGATCCGGGCGACGCGCTACGATATCCCGCAGACCCTCAAGGAAATACTCCACATCCACCCGTGCGCAGGCCTCGTCATCCAATGCGATGGCGTCGAACTGTACCCAGGTGTATCCGCCTGCGCCCCATGTTTTCTGAGTCCGCGCCGCGTTGCGCAATGCTTGAACTTCAAGCTCTTCATAGCTCCCGAACCAGCGCGGCAGCAGGTGGCTGCCCATCGCGCGCATATGGCGATGGTTCTGAATGTCTAGAGTGATCAAGTGTTCATACTTATCTGCCACACGGGTGCGCGGATCGACGTGACCTGCCAGCAAAGCGCAATCGGCTGCGGCAATCGCAGGGCTGTCTGGCATTGCAGAACGGCAAAGTGGCAGCAATGCTGCCGCACGGTCGAAATGCGCCGCACAGCGAGATTGATGCAATGAAGGCAGCGCCTCTGGATGCGCATCGCCGCGCCATGCCCAGGCAAGATCAATATGGGCCAGTGCAACGACCAGCGTGATCATCGGATCGTTGGGATGGTTTTGGATCTCGCCTTCAAGCTCGAAAATTCCACCCAGCAGATCGTAGTCTGACATCGCCTTGCCATCTGACAGCGCGTGCTCGACAGCCAGCACGACATCTGAACGGGCGCCAAAGGCCAACAGGTCTGCTATGGGCTGTCCGCAGGGCGTGGATTTGCGTGCCTGATCCGCAGCGCGCATCTCTTGCGAAAGTTCGGCCCACATATCCTGCCGCGCCAGATAGCGACCGCGTTCAATCACCTGATGTCCGTTTGCATCCTGTTCGTCCGTTTCGACGATAGGGACATTCAATTGGCCCGATGCGACAAGCCAGGCGGTGGCATCAGCGACTGACGCAGGCAGGGGCGTTGAAGGGGAGGAACCGAAAAGACGGGCGGCAAAAGGCTTGATAGACCAAAACATGGCAGAACTCGAACTTGAACAAACTAGTAACGCGTTCAGTTTGCCAAAAATTGTGCTCAGTTCAAAGAGACACTACCTCAAGCCGGTATTTCAGGCACCAATCGTGTTCAGATTCGATGAATCGTTTCAAAATACTCTAAAATGATGACGTTCAACGGCGATTCCCGCCCGTTGCAGAACCTCTTCAAGCTGTTTGTGCGGAGGAAGTGATTCATCTGGCAGACGCAGTCGTTTTTCGGATTTCAGTATCACAGAAACCCGCACCGAAAAGTCCCATCGCGTGTCGAACCGAAAACGATCCACTGTAGAAAGATCCAGCGTGCCCCGACGCTGACCTGTATGCCAGCGTAAGGTGCCATCGGACAGTTCCATCCCCGCGCTGGTATCGTGGAGTACATCCCATAGCGCGGGCAGAGTGGTCAGGGCCAGCAGGCCTATCAGCCACCAGACCGCATCGAACAGGACGATCAGCCCGGTCAGAACCGCATAGATGCCAATTAGAATCAAAACCATTCGCGGATTTCGGTTCTGTCGTGTGAATGTGAAAGCGGTCATGCGCCCAGGATGCGCGAGACCATTTCGGTTGAGTCGCGAGACAGGCCTGGAGTTTCGGCGATGCGGTTCAGTTGTTTTCGGATCAGGGCCTGACGGTTCGCGTCATAGCGTTTCCAGGTCTGGAACGCGCTGCACATCCGGGCGGTGGTTTGCGGGTTCACCGGGTCGAGTCGGATCAACCAGTCTGCCAGCAATGCATAACCTGCGCCATCGGTTTGATGGAACCCCGCATGGTTTCCGACCAGAGATCCCATCAACGCTCGGAAGCGGTTGGGGTTTTTCCAATTGAAATCCGGGTGCTCAGTCAGTTTGCTCGCGGTTTCGACCGTAGTTTCCGGACCAGCCATCGAAACCTGCAGGGCGAACCATTTGTCCATCACCAACCGATCATGTTGCCATTGATCATAGAATGCGGCCAATTCAGCCTCACCTTTACCCGCGCGCAGCAGACAGGACAAAGAGGTGAGTTGCTGGGTCATGTTGTTGGCGCGTGCATACTCTTCGGCCGCCTTGATGCCTCCATCCAGGCGCGAGGTCAGGGCCAGCGCCGCGCTACCCAAGGCGCGCTTTCCAGATTGTTCAGCGTCCGGTTGGTATGGCGCATCCACCAGCGTTTCACTGTGAAGCCGGGGCAGCAGGTCTTGTACATGTTGAGCCGTGGCTTGACGCAAGGTTTCAACCGCCCTCCAGATCGCCATTGGATCGGGGGTGATACCCTTGTCATGCAGCGCCGCAGCCAGTTCTGATTGCGTTGGCAGACCCAACATGAGCGCCCGGTAAGCAGGGTCCAGCGTTTCATCGCGAAGGACTGACAGCAAACCGTCGAGGTAGTCGGCCTTTGGTGTTGCTTCCTCGGTGATCATGCGCAGAAGGGTGTCTTCGGCCAGCGACCTTCCAGCTTGCCAGCGGTTGAACGGGTCGGTGTCATGGGCAAGTAGGAATGCGCGTTCTGCATTCGTTGAATCGTGTTCCAGGATCACCGGAGCTGAGAAACCCCGCAAGATCGAAGGCACAGGTTTCGCGGCGAGACCGGTGAACTTAAAGGTCTGTTCGGCTTTGGTTAGTTCCAACACTTCGGTTGCGTGAACTTCGTGGCCATTTGGGCCAAGTAGACCCACGGCGACAGGAATGACCTGAGGCTGCTTGTCCTCCTGCCCCGGCGTAGGTTCGGTGCGTTGGCTTAGAGTCAGGGTGTAGGTGCCATCGGCCCAATCCTCAGCGACCGAGACCCTTGGCGTTCCCGATTGACTGTACCAGCGCTTGAACTGGCTCAGATCGCGACCAGTGGTCTCTTCGAACACTTGCAGCCAGTCCTCGATCGTGCAGGCCTGTCCATCATGGCGGTCGAAATAGAGATCCAGCGCCTCTGAGTAGGCCTCGTCACCCACTAGACATTTCAGCATACCGATTACCTCAGCGCCTTTCTCATATATGGTTGAGGTGTAGAAGTTGTTGATTTCCTGAAAACTCTCGGGCCGCACCGGGTGCGACAAAGGCCCGTTGTCCTCGGGGAACTGTCGCGCGCGCAGGTCGATGGCGTCGTGAATACGTTTTACCGGGGCCGAGCGCATGTCCGAGGTGAACTGCGCGTCGCGGAACACCGTCAGCCCCTCCTTCAGACACAGCTGGAACCAGTCACGGCAGGTGATGCGGTTGCCGGTCCAGTTGTGGAAATACTCATGCGCGATAATCGCCTCGATCCGTTCGAAATTCGCATCGGTCGAGGTTTCTGGGCTTGCCAGAACGGCGGAGGAGTTGAAGATGTTCAGCCCCTTATTCTCCATCGCGCCCATGTTGAAATCGTCGACCGCCACGATGTTGAACACGTCCAAATCGTATTCGCGGCCATAGACATCCTCGTCCCATTTCATGGATTTCTTCAACGCTTCCATGCCAAAGGCGCATTTGCCTTCATCTCCGGGACGAACCCAGAGGTTCAATTCAACGTCGCGACCAGATTTGGTGGTGAACTGGCCAGGGTGGGCAATCAGCTCCCCGGCGACGAGCGCGAACAGATAGGCGGGTTTGGGCCACGGATCGACCCATTCCGCCCAGCCTTCCCCTTTGTCCGAGGGGTTGCCGTTGGACAGCAGCACCGGCAGGTCTCCGTTGATGCGCACCGTAAAGGTGGACATCACATCCGGGCGGTCAGGGTAATAGGTGATCTTGCGAAAGCCTTCGGCCTCGCATTGGGTGCAGTACATGCCATTCGACATGTAGAGACCTTCAAGCGCGGTGTTGTTAGCGGGATCAATCTCGACCACGGCCTCCCAGATGAAAGGTGCGTCAGGAACTGTGGCGGTGAGGCCTTCTGCGGTGATCTCGGGCGTGATCACGTCGCCATCAATCGCAGCTCGGATCAGGTTCAGTTCTTCCCCGTGCAGAAAGAATGTGCGGTTCGTCGCTTCGGGATTCGGACGGAATTTTATCCGAGAGGTCACGCGCGTGGCATTGGGTGCCAGATCAAAAGTCAAATGCACGCTGTCCACCAGGTAACCAAACGGGGTGTAGTCTTTCAGATAGATCGTGGTGGGGGCGGCGTCGCGCATCGGGGGCCTCATCATCTGGGAATCTGGCGTGACGTTAGGGGCTTCGCGCTGGCGCTGCAACCAATGGGCAATTGTCCAGATAGATTTGAAACAGTTTCGTGTTTGGCCGAAAAAACTGAACCTATGGGCACAAGTTGCCTATCGGAAACAAACCACCTAATTGATGGTCGCATACAATGGCACACAATCGTAGGGGATTCGGAACATGAGCAGCAGAGAGATCCGCGGCGGGCTGCAGATCGACCCGGTTCTGGTGGACTTCATCGAACAGAAGGCACTGCCGGGCACAAAGGTCACGGCTGATCAGTTCTGGTCGGGTCTGGAGCGTTTGGTAAATGAGCTGGGGCCGAGGAACCGCGCGCTGTTGGAAAAGCGTGCTGACATTCAGGGGCGCATCGACGGTTGGCATGCGGCGCGGCGCGGCCTGCCCATCAATGCTGGCGAGTACCAGTCTTTCCTACGTGAGATTGGGTATCTGGTTGATGAAGGCGAGGATTTCGAAATCGAAACCACCAATGTCGACCCCGAAATCGCTCTGACACCAGGCCCGCAGTTGGTTGTGCCGATCACCAATGCACGCTTTGCGCTAAACGCTGCGAATGCCCGTTGGGGCAGTCTGTATGATGCGCTTTATGGCACCGATGCGTTGGGCGATCTGCCTCCTGGCAAAGGTTATGACGCAGAACGTGGCGCAAGGGTGATTACGTGGGCCAAACACCATCTTGGCTTATTCTGCACGCCAGCGATTGACGATTGGTCAAGTGTTGTAGGTTTTTCCGTCGAGGACGGGGACCTAGTCGTCACAATGGACGATGATGAAAGAACGTACATATATGGATCGCAAAAGCATGGGGCGGGGAGTTTTGTAGGCTACAAAGGCGACCCTGATTCGCCGTCGTCGATCTTGTTAGAGAAGAATGGCCTCCACGCTGAAATAGTGATCGACCCGTCCAGTATCATTGGTGCGTCTGACCCTGCGGGCATCGCGGATGTACGATTGGAATCCGCCCTGTCGACGATCATGGACTGCGAAGACTCAGTCTCTTGTGTCGATGCCGAGGACAAGGTTGTGGCCTACGGCAACTGGCTGGGCTTGATGAAAGGTGACCTGACCGAAGAGGTCACCAAGGGTGGCAACACCTTCACCCGCAAATTGGCGGGTGATGTGGGCTACACCACTGCCAGCGGCGATCAAGCCGTGCTGAAAGGCCGCTCGCTGATGCTGGTGCGAAATGTTGGGCATCTCATGACCAACCCCGCCGTTCTGGATGCTAATGGTAATGAGATCGGTGAGGGCCTGATGGATGGGCTTTGCACCACGCTGATCGCCATGCATGATTTGCAGCGTGAGGGCGGCAACTCGGTCACCGGCTCAGTCTATGTGGTCAAACCCAAGATGCACGGACCCGAAGAGGTCGCGTTCGCGGTCGAGATTTTCGACATGGTCGAAGACATTCTGGGTCTGCCACGGAATACCGTAAAGCTTGGCATCATGGATGAGGAACGTCGCACCTCGGCCAACCTCAAGGAATGCATCCGCGCCGCGAAATCACGCGTGGCATTCATCAATACCGGCTTTCTTGATCGCACAGGGGATGAAATTCACACCTCGATGGAGGCGGGTCCGATGCTGCCCAAGGGCGATATCAAGGAGACGCCTTGGATTGCGTCCTACGAGGATCGCAACGTCGATATCGGATTGGCCTGTGGCCTCAAGGGTAAGGCACAGATCGGAAAAGGCATGTGGGCAATGCCGGATCGAATGGAGGATATGCTGGCGGCCAAGATCGGTCACCCTCAAGCGGGCGCAACCTGCGCCTGGGTGCCTTCGCCCGCTGCCGCAACCTTGCACGCAACGCATTACCACAAGGTTGATGTGCTGGCGCGTCAGGACGAGTTAGCCGCTGGCGCTGCTCGGGGGACGCTGGATAATCTGTTGACGGTGCCACTGTTGGGTGGTCGCAATCTCAGCGCTGAGGAGATTACCCGTGAGATCGAGAACAATGCTCAGGGCATATTGGGTTATGTTGTGCGCTGGGTCGATCAAGGCGTCGGCTGCTCGAAAGTGCCGGATATCAACGACATTGGTCTGATGGAAGACCGCGCGACCTGCCGGATTTCGTCTCAGGCGTTGGCGAACTGGTTGCATCATGATCTGATCAGTCAGGAGCAGGTGATGGCAGCACTGCAGAAAATGGCGGCTGTAGTGGATCGGCAGAATGCGGATGATCCGTCCTATAAGCCGATGGCGCCGGGTTTTGACGGGATCGCCTTTCAGGCGGCATGTGATCTGGTATTCCGTGGGCGAGTGCAGCCCTCAGGATATACTGAACCGGTGCTGCACGCGCGCCGGTTAGAACTGAAGGCAAGCTTGCGCTAAGGGTAGGGGCGGGAACGAGGGGCTGTCTGCCCCCTCGCGCTTCCCCGAAGGTATTTTGAGCCAGATGAAAGGGATCGGGCATGGTTATTTCATTGCGCAAAGCGCGGACCATCATTCGAAAAGCGCTGGAAAAAGGGCGTGAGATGGAGCTGAAGCCCCTCTCGATTGTGGTTCTGGATGCGGGCGGTCACGTGATCGCTTTTGAACGCGAAGACGGTGCCGCGCCGGGGCGGTTTGCAATTGCGCATGGCAAAGCATATGGATCGGTGATGCTGGGCATGGCGGGTACTGCGCAGATGAAGCGCGCCGAAGGGCAAGCCTATTTCATGGCGGCGGTGAACGGGGTTTACGGCGGTCAGGTTGTACCAGTCCCAGGCGGAGTTCTGGTGCGTGACCGCAAGGGTGCAGTGATTGGTGCCGTGGGTGTCACTGGCGACACGTCCGACAATGACGCCCAAGCCGCGCTAGTTGGCATTGAGGGTGCCGGGCTCGTGGGCGAGATCTAAAACCCTCGGATCGATTTTACAGGTGATGTGCGCGACTGAACACGCGCTTGCGCTGCCATGCAGGGTCTGTGTCGTTGCGCGCGGCTCGGGCTGCCGATAGGTTTTGCAGAATACCTGCGAAACAAAGGACTTGGAATGGCGCGCCCCGTTGTTGGAATTATCGGCAACTCTTACTTGATGAATGATCAGTACCCGACGCATGCGGGCGGGACGATGAATTCTGATGCGGTGTCCAACGTATCGGATTGTCTGCCTCTGCTGATACCTGCTGATCCGCGCTATGTATCGGTCGACGAATTGCTAGATGTTTGCGACGGTTTTTTGCTGACAGGCGGGCGCCCCAATGTTCATCCTGAGGAATATGGCGAGCCCGCAACCGAAGCGCATGGTGAGTTCGACCGCGCGCGGGATGCGATCACGCTGCCTCTGGTCCGGGCTTGTGCCGAGCGGGGGCAGCCGTTTTTTGGGATCTGCCGAGGGTTTCAGGAAGTGAACGTCGCCTTGGGTGGCACGCTTTATCCCGAAATTCGCGATCTTCCTGGGCGCCAGAACCACCGAATGCCACCCGATGGCACGTTGGAGGAAAAGTTTGCCCTGCGGCACGTCGTGAAGATGACCGAAGGTGGAGTTTTCCACCGCTTGTTGGGTGCGGCTGAGGTGATGACCAACACACTGCACGGGCAGGGGATCAAAACATTGGGCGAGAATGTGGTGATTGACGGCCACGCCCCTGATGGAACACCCGAGGCGATTTATGTCAAGGACGCGCCCGGATTTACCCTGTCGGTCCAGTGGCATCCAGAGTGGGATGCGGCGAATGACCCGGTCTCGCGGCCGCTGTTCCAGGCGTTCGGACGCGCTGTACACGCTTGGGCGGAAGGGAATGAAGCGGCTCGTTTCCAGCGCACGGCCTGAAGGTGAATTGGCCCGACGCGGCGCCGGACCAAATCGTTCTTAGACCATCAAGTTGAATTGTTTGTTCAGCGGCAGGCTGCGCGCGCGCTCTCCGGTCAGATCAAACAACGCGTTCCCCAATGCGGGCATCGAGGGCGGAGTACCCGGCTCACCGACACCACCCAGATGTTTCTGGGTTTCGAGTACCCGGACTTCTGTTACCGGAGTGCTGTGCATCCGCAGCCCGTCATAGTCCGGGAAGTTCAGTTGTTCGACTTCACCATCCGAGAAGGTGATCTCGCCTGAGGTCGCGGCCGAAAGGCCATAGATCATGCCGCCAATCATCTGCGCTTCAACTGTTGCCGGATCGAGCGCGAGGCCGACATCGCAGGCGATCCAGGCCTTGCGGATGCGGATGGTTCCATCCTCGTCCACCACCTCGATCACCTGCGCGACCGGGGTCCCAAAGCTGTAGGTCATCGCCACGCCACGTCCGACACCATTTGGGGTCTTGCCGGTCCAACCTGACATCTCCTTGACGGCTTCAAGACATCCCGCAGCTGGGGCGAATTCGGTCTTGGTCAGTTCAATCCGAAGGTCCAGTGGATCACGCCCGGCTGCATGGGCCATCTCGTCCAAAAAGGTCTCGTGAAAGAAACCATTGTGGCTGTTGCCGACCGAGCGCCAGAACCCAACCGGTACGGCCAGATCAGCGATGTGGCCGCTCATGCGATAATTCGGAACGGCGTAAGGTTGGTTGAAGAAACCTTCGACAAGGACTTTGTCGGGTCCCCCGCCGGAAAAGCCGGTATATCGCTTCACGGCTTGCTGGGTTGGGGATTGGGAGGCGACATTGCCGTCGATCAGAACGGCTTTGCCGTCCTTCACCGCACCACGCATTCGGGCCATGGCACCTGGACGGTAGTAATCGTGGCGCATATCCTCTTCACGGCTCCAGGTGGTCTGAACCGGGGTGCCGGGCATCGCCATGGCGACTTTGGTTGCGATCTCGCCGAAATCCAGCTCGCCCCGGCGGCCGAAGCCTCCACCCAGATAAGTGGTGTGAATCTCAACTGCCTCGGTCTCAAGCCCGGCGGTGTTGGCCACCCGCATCTGGATCAGCGTCGGGGCCTGATTGCCGCACCACAGGTCCAGCTTGCTGCCGGTATAGAGCGCGGTGGCGTTCATTGGTTCCATCGTGGCGTGGGCCAGATAAGGAACAGTGTAGTCCGCCGTGATTTCGGTGGCCCCTTCGGGCAGAACATCTACATCTCCATCATCACGCATGGTCGAGTTCGGAGCGTCATCAAACGCTTTGGCGATCTGTTCAAACAATGCATCGGTTTCGGGAGGATAGGGGGCGTCGCCCCAATCTACGTCGATCGCCTCGACCGCCTGCATCGCAAGCCATGTGTTGTTGGCTATCACAGCAACACCCGTGCCCAGATCAACGATTTTTTCGACCCCGGGCATGGTTTCGGCCGCGCTGGCGTCAAAGCCGTTCATCGTGCCGCCCAGCTTGGGGTTCATGCGGACCGAGGCGAATTTCAACCCCTCAGGCCGTACGTCGATACCAAAGGTTGCGGTGCCAGTAGACTTTCCCGGAATATCAACGCGCGGGAGGGATTTGCCGATCAAACGCCACTCTGACGGATCGCGCAGGGTGACCTCGGGCGGCTCGATCTGGCCTGCGACCTCGGCCAGTTCGGTGTAGGGAATGCGCGTGCCGTCCGGTGCGATCACAGCGCCATTCTCGGTCTTGAGCTGGTCGCGATCAACGCCCAACTGATCCGCTGCAGCCTGTTTCAACGTCTCGCGCGCGATGGCTCCAGCCATCCGCATCCGTTCGAACCCGTCTTTCATCGATGTCGACCCACCTGTGACCTGCAGGCTGAGTGTTCGGCCCAAAACGCCCAGTGCCTCACCCAAATTGTGCTGGAAATCCGAGACGTCATAGCCTTTGTTTGGCAGGCTTTCCCCCATGAGGGCGTGGTTGTAATAGGCCGCAGCAGCAGGACCGTGCAGCACGCGGATATCGTCCAGTTCGACATCCAATTCTTCGGCGATCAGCGCCGCCCAGGTGGTCATCACGCCCTGACCCATCTCAGCACGCGGCGCGAACAGGGTCACGCCCTGCTGGTCGATCAGAACAAAGGGGCTGAGCGCGGTTTCACCTTCACGCGGCTTCAGCGGATTCGCGGCAGGACGAGTGACATAATAGGCGCCAAAGGCCACGCCACCGACAATGGCGGCTGATCCGATCAGGAAGGTGCGGCGCAGGATTTTTCCGATGCTTGCCATGAATCAGGCCTCCTTCAGTTTGGATGCGGCGTCGTGGATGGCGGCGCGGATGCGAGGATAGGTGCCGCAGCGGCATAGGTTGCCTTGCATGGCGTCGTCGATTTCAGCGTCCGATGGGGCCGGGTTTTCGGCCAGAAGGGCTGCGGCCTGCATGATCTGGCCCGACTGGCAATAGCCGCATTGGGCCACTTGGTGATCAACCCAGGCCTTCTGGATCGTTGCCATGGCGTCAGGCGTACCAAGCCCTTCGACCGTGGTGACATCTCCCCAAACATCCGAAAGTGACACTTGGCAGGACCGCACGGCCTCACCATCAATATGAACTGTGCAGGCACCGCAGGCGGCCACGCCGCAACCGAACTTAGTGCCGGTCAGTCCAACCTCATCTCGCAGCACCCACAGCAAGGGCACATCATCAGGCAGATCAACCTGATGGGTCTTTCCGTTGATCTTTAGGGCCGTCGCCATGGCGCACCTCTCTTAGCTTTGGCTGGTTCCTGACATATTTAATGGAAAGTGTCAGCTTGTCAATTGACAAAATAAACAAGAAATGTCAGAGGTTCTTTCATGACGAGTGCAAGTGAAGAATCTAAGACTGCGGCCATTCTGAGTTCGGCTTTTCGAGCCTTCGCAGCTTATGGGTTTCGCAAGACGTCCATGGATGACATAGCCAAAGGGGCAGGGATGTCGCGGCCCGCAGTATATCTGCATTACAAAAATAAAGAGGCCATCGTCCGCGAGCTGACTCAGTATTACTACGACGAAAAAGTCATACTGGTGGCTGAGGCATTGGCCGGTGAAGGCTCTTTGCCGGAAATTCTTGCAGGCGCCGTACAAGCACAATCCCAAGGGATGGCCGAGATTTTGGCGTCGCCACATGGGCTTGAAATGCTCGATGCAACAAAGTCCATGTCGACCGACATCGTTCAGGAGGGTGAGGCCAAACTAACGCGTCTTTACGCGGATTGGTTGCGTCGTGAAAATTCTGCTGGTCGTGCGCATTTGCCGGTTGGCCCGGATGAGGCCGCAAAAACGATAACAACATCGCTGAAGGGCATCAAAATGACGGCCTCCAGCGCTGAAGAATTCGAGCAGGGCATTTCGCAATTGGCCACGCTGTTGGGCGCGGCACTGGAGATCAGGTAACGCGCTGACGGATCTTGTATTTCGGCTTGTCCCACAATTTGTTGGTGATGATGTCGGCAAGAATTTGGGCGGCCTGTTCCACATCACCTTCATCGATATACAACGGCGTGAAGCCGAAACGCATGATGTCGGGCGCTCGGAAATCACCGATCACGCCACGCGCGATCAAGGCCTGCATGGCAGCGTAACCTTCATCAAAATGAAACGAGACCTGACTGCCGCGCTGGGCAGGATCACGGGGGCTCGCCAGACATAGGTCGGGGCAGGTGGCTTCGACGCGAGCGATGAACAACTCGGTCAATTCGATGGATTTGGCACGCACATCGGCCATTTCGGCCATATCCCAGATATCCATCGCCGCCGACAAGGCGGCCATCTGGATGACAGGTGGGGTGCCGACCCGCATCCGCTCGATCCCGGCACCGGGGCGATAGTCGAGATCGAAAGCAAAGGGGGCTTCATGCCCCAACCAGCCCGAAAGCGCCGGGCGCACTTTTCCAGACAACCGTGGGGCCACATAGATAAAGGCGGGCGCACCCGGGCCACCGTTGAGATATTTGTACGTGCAGCCAACAGCGAAATCCGCATTGCAGCCGGACAGATCAACCGGGACGGCCCCCGCAGAGTGTGCCAGATCCCAAACCGTCACGACGCCATTGGCATGGGCGAGTTCGGTCAGTGCTTTCATGTCATGCATACGACCCGAGCGGTAGTCGACTTCGGTCAGCATCAGAATCGCGACCTCTTCGGTGATATGCTCGGCAACATCCTGAGGGTCGACCACGCGCAATTCATAGTCGGGCCCCAGTGACCGCAGCAGACCGTCGGCCATGTATAAGTCAGACGGGAAATTGCCGTTGTCAGACAGGACTACTCTGCGAGTAGGGTTCAGTTCTAGCGCTGAGGCAACCGCCTGATACACCTTGATCGACAAAGTATCGCCCACCACAACGCTGCCAGGCTTAGCACCGATCAGCCGTCCGATCCTGTCGCCCAGTCCGGTCGGCATACCCATCCATCCGGCCTTGTTCCACCCGGTGATGAGCATCTGCCCCCACTCATCCTTCAACATGCTCTCGACGCGGTTCGCCGCTGATTTCGGCAAAGGACCCAGGGAGTTGCCGTCCAGATACAACACGCCTTCGGGTAGATTGAACATGGATTTGGTTGTGGCGAAATCGGTCATGGATTTTCTTTTCTACAGCTTTGGTTCGGATGTTTGACTTTGGCCTATCTGATCTGAACCAACCTGTCCATTCTCGGCACCTCGTGCCTTGCTGGCTTGAACGTGCGCCTACTTTTCAGGATGCGACAACCTTTGCTTTTGCCTTCAAAGTCAGAAAGCGATAACACAGCGCCCAGAAACGACATGCGTGGGTGTGTGTCACCGCTTTGGGGAAGGCCATGCGCTGGATCGATCTTCCACCTGTTTGGCTTGTGGGTTTTGCCGCGTTGGCTTGGGTGCAAGCGCGCGTGCTGCCGATGGGGCTGTCTTTGAACGGGGCGGTGACGGATTTGCTCAGCGGCATTCTTGTCGGAGGCGGCATTATTTTTGCGATCATGGCTGTGGTCGAATTCCGCCGTCACCGCACCACTGTTCTTCCGCATGAAACGCCGTCAACGATGGTTCAATCAGGTATCTATAAACGCAGCCGCAACCCGATTTATTTGGGCGATGTGCTGATATTGGCGGGATTGATCTTGCGCTTCGACGCGGTGTTGTCGTTGGTGTTGCTTCCGATCTTTGTCTGGCTTTTGGAGCGCCGTTTTATCATTCCCGAGGAAGACAGGTTGCGCCGCACATTCCGCGCCGATTTCGCGCGCTACGAACGCAAAACACGGCGATGGATTTAAGGGTGTGGTCATCATGACACAGCACTACAATTGCTGCGCTTGCGAAATAATCTTGCGCAGGATACATGTCTGCTTGTCATTCTATGCTGAACACCCACCTGGCCTGAATCTAAAATTAGGGGGAACCGACTGGTGAAAATTGGGACGCCAAAGGAAACGTATAAGGGCGAGAACCGGGTCGCGATGACTCCGGACTCGGCCGTGCAGTTGCAGAAACTGGGTTTTGAATGCCTGATTGAAAAAGGCGCGGGCGCTGCTGCGGGGTTTTCGGATGCCGCTTATGAAGCTGCTGGCGTTGAGGTCATGAAGACCGCAGCCTCGCTTTGGAAGGCGGCAGATATCATTGCCAAGGTTCGTCAGCCTGATGCCACCGAGCTGAAGCGGCTGAACAAGGACAAGACCCTGATTTCTTTCTTCAACCCTGCCGGGAACGAAGAGGGAATGGAGGCCGCCAAGTCCAAGGGCGCGACTGTCATCGCGATGGAGATGGTGCCGCGTATTTCGCGCGCGCAGAAGATGGACGCGCTGTCTTCGATGGCCAATATCGCCGGTTACCGCGCGGTGATCGAGGCGGGCAACAACTTTGGCCGATTCTTTACCGGTCAGGTGACGGCGGCCGGTAAAGTTCCGCCTGCCAAGGTGCTGATCGTAGGCGCTGGCGTGGCGGGGCTGGCGGCGATCGGGACGTCGACTTCGTTAGGTGCGATCACCTATGCGTTTGATGTGCGCCCGGAAGTGGCCGAGCAGGTCGAATCCATGGGGGCCGAGTTTGTCTATCTGGACTTCGAGGAAGAACAGCAAGACGGAGCGGCGACCGGTGGTTACGCCTCGGTCCAGTCTGAAGAATTCCGCGAGGCACAACTGGCCAAGTTCCGCGAGCTTGCTCCGGAAATGGATATCGTCATAACCACTGCGCTGATCCCAAACCGCGAAGCACCCGAGCTTTGGACCAAGGACATGGTCGAGGCGATGAAGCCGGGTTCGGTCATCGTTGATTTGGCTGCAGAAAAGGGCGGCAACTGTAAGCTTACCGTGCCGGATGAGAAGATCGTGACCGACAACGGCGTGACCATCATCGGCTATACTGACTTCCCCAGCCGGATGGCAGCGCAGTCTTCTTCGCTGTATGCGACCAACATTCGTCACATGATGACTGACCTGACGCCCGAGAAGGACGGCAAAGTCAATCACGACATGGAAGATGACGTGATCCGCGGCGCGACCGTGACCCATGAGGGTGAGATCACCTTCCCGCCGCCGCCGCCCAAAGTGCAGGCGATTGCGGCGCAGAAAAAGCCCGAGGTCAAGGAACTGACCCCGGAAGAGAAGAAGGCGCAGGAGATTGCGGCCTTCAAGGCGCAGACCCGGCAGCAGTTTACCCTGTTGGGTGTGGGTGGCGCGCTGATGCTGCTGGTGGGGCTGGTGGCCCCGGCCAGCTTCATGCAGCATTTTATCGTCTTTGTGCTGGCGATCTTTGTGGGTTTCCAGGTGATCTGGAACGTCTCGCACAGCCTGCACACTCCGCTGATGGCGATCACCAACGCGATCTCGTCGATCATTATCGTCGGGGCCTTGATGCAGATCGGATCGGGGTCGTTCCTGGTTATTCTGCTGGCGGCGCTTTCTGTCTTCATGGCCGGGATCAACATCTTCGGCGGTTTCCTTGTCACCCGGCGCATGCTCGCCATGTTCCAGAAATCTTAAGGGAGGCCGGGTAGATGGATTTTGGCTTCACCACTGCCGCCTACGTCGTTGCGGCTGTCCTTTTCATCCTTTCGCTCGGCGGTCTGTCGAACCAGGAAAGCGCCAAGCGCGCGGTCTGGTATGGCATTGTCGGTATGGCGCTGGCGGTTTTTGCCACGCTGGTTGGCCCCGGCTCGGGCCTGTGGCTGCTGTCGTTGCTGCTGATCGCGGGCGGCGGTCTGATCGGTCAATATGTGGCACAGCGCGTGCAGATGACCGAGATGCCGCAGCTTGTGGCCGCGATGCACTCACTGGTTGGTCTGGCGGCTGTGTTCGTGGGCTTCAACGCGCATTTCGAGATCGGCAACGTGGCGCAGGTCATGGCGATTGCCGACAGTGCGAAAGAGGCGGACCTGTCCGATCTGGGCGCCTTCGCCAAGCTGATTGCCAAGAAAACATCCGCGGAACTGGCGATCCTGCATGTCGAGCTGTTCCTGGGCATCTTCATCGGTGCGATCACCTTTACCGGGTCGGTTGTCGCTTATGGCAAACTGGCGGGCAAGGTGACCTCGGCGGCGACCAAGCTGCCCGGCGGGCACGCGCTGAACGCGGCTGCTGCGGGCCTCTCGCTGATCTGCCTGATCTGGTACACTTCGACCGGTGGTCTGTTCCCGCTGTTCCTGATGACGCTGGCAGCGCTGTTCATCGGCTATCACCTGATCATGGGCATCGGCGGCGCCGATATGCCGGTGGTTGTGTCGATGCTAAACAGCTACTCGGGTTGGGCCGCGGCGGCGATTGGTTTCAGCCTTGGCAACGACCTGCTGATCGTTGTTGGCGCGTTGGTCGGCTCGTCCGGTGCAATCCTGTCCTACATCATGTGTAAGGCGATGAACCGGCATTTTGTCAGCGTGATCCTGGGCGGCTTTGGCGGCCCGCAGGGAGAGCAGATGGCGGTTGAGGGCGAACAGATCGCCATCGAAGCAGATGGTGTGGCTGCGGCTCTGAACGACGCCGATAGCGTGATCATCATCCCGGGCTACGGTATGGCGGTGGCGCAGGCGCAGCAATCGGTTTCCGAACTGGTCCGTAAGTTGCGCGCCAAGGGCAAGAACGTCCGTTTTGCCATCCACCCCGTGGCGGGTCGTCTGCCGGGCCACATGAACGTTCTGCTGGCCGAAGCTAAGGTGCCCTATGACATCGTTCTGGAAATGGACGAGATCAACGAGGACTTCCCGGAAACGGACGTGGCGATCGTGATCGGCTCGAACGACATTGTGAACCCTGCGGCGCAGGAAGACCCCAACAGCCCCATCGCCGGTATGCCGGTTCTGGAATGCTGGAAGGCGAAACAGGTGTTCGTGTCGAAACGCGGTCAGGGCACCGGCTATTCGGGCATTGAAAACCCGCTGTTCTTCAAGGAGAACACCCGCATGTTCTATGGCGATGCAAAGGCGTCCTTGGACAAGCTGTTGCCAATGATCGATTGATCACGGGACATGACCAAATTGCAAAGGGCGCCTTGGGGCGCCCTTTTCTTTTTTGATAAAGGGGGCTTTGCCCCCTTGGACCCCCAGGAGTATTTGGGGCCAGATGATGCAAGCTGATATGGTATTACCGTGACGTTGGGCGAATGTTGGGAGGATTCAGATGCAGAAAGTGAATGGCATAGGTGGCGTGTTTTTTCGCGCTAAAGATCCGGAGGCTCTGAGTGCGTGGTATGAGGAGCATCTGGGAGTTAATCACTACGACCCCGTCCCCTGGAAACAGCGTGAAGGCTATACCGTGTTTGCGCCGTTTGCGCAGGATACCGACTATTTCGGCAGGGCTGATCAGCAATGGATGATCAATTTTCGTGTCGATGATTTGGATGCCATGATTGCTCAGCTAAAGAGCGCCGGAATCACGGTTGATACGCATCCTGATTGGGATAGCGAGGTTGGCAAATTTGCGCGCATTCACGATCCCGAAGGTAACCCCATCGAGCTCTGGGAACCAAATCAATGACATAGCAGTTTGTATACCATTGTATCCTCTTAACTATATGAAATAAAAAGATAATTGATGTATTCCTCAAGCTGCGTATAGTGCCGGAAGCCTTGGGGAATGATCCATGACTCCGATAGATGACCATCCGCTGCGCTATGCGCTGGCCAATGAACTGCATGCGCGACCCTTTCCGGTGGCTTCAGCACCCTGCACCGTGGTGTTTCTGGCGATCAAGAAAACGGATGCCGCAGCGGCACGGGATCGCAATCTGGATATGGCGCATCTGATCGACTTGCTGAATCGCCACGGTGCGCAACACCCGCAGCCAGGCGCGACGCATTATGCTGGTCAAATCGGGCGCCATTGGCTGAAATGGGAACAGCATACCGAGTTTGTGACATACACGGCCATTGCGCAGAATGTCAGTGATCGGGCTTTTAATCCCGCGGATTTCGAAGTGTTCCCGCCCGATTGGCTTATGGCTAGCCCGGGGCGGCGGATCACATCGATCATGATGCGTGTGGTCGAGCGGTCAGAGGATGCCCTGGTCACGCAAGCGCTGTCGGACTGGTTCGAGCCTGAAAGCCTGGCTGTGGCTAGCGTTCTGGATGACTCGGCGATTTGCGCCAGCGATTTTCGTATCGACCCGGCCGGTCACATGCGGTTTGCGCTGTTTGTTTCGAAATTTGCCGGTCAACGAAGAACCGGTCGAATTCTCCAGCGTCTTTGCGAAATCGAAACCTATAAAGCGATGTCCATGCTCGGCTTCGCCCGCGTCAAAGACCTGATGCCACGCATCGGTGAACTTGATAAGAAACTGTCCGATCTGATGGTCCAGATGACCGATGAATCCGCAGCCCCTGACGATCTGTTACTGCAATTGCTGTCGACTTCGACCGAGTTGGAAACAATATCCGCGCGCACTTCGTTCCGTTTTGGGGCGACTGGAGCCTATGAGGCGATCATCAACCAGAGGATAACGGTTCTGCGCGAGGAACGGTTTCAGGGTCGTCAGAACTTTGCTGACTTCATGATGCGCAGGTATGACCCTGCGATCCGAACAGTGAAATCCACCGAACGTCGCCTGCAAGCCTTATCCGACCGCGCCATTCGGGCGGGTGAGCTGTTGCGTACCCGGGTGGATGTTGAGCGTAGTGCGCAGAACCAGGCTTTGCTGGAAAGCATGGACCGACGCGCCGATCTGGCGTTGCGGTTGCAGCACACCGTCGAAGGGCTTTCAGTGGTTGCGATCAGCTATTATGCGGTCTCGCTTGTTAGCTACTTTCTGTATCCACTGACGAAGATCGGGATCAGCAAGGGGATGCTGACAGCAGCGGTGACAGTCCCGGTTGTACTGGGAGTTTGGCTTGCCATACGTCAAATTCGCAAGCGGTTGGAATAGACGGTATTTGCCAAATGCCGAAGGACCTGTAGAACCGTCATAATTTGGCAAAATTCTCGAGGGTAATCCGTGATCGGTATATTGGCAGCATGGCGCGCAGTCGCCGCCATGTTCATCCTAAATGGTGCTTTGTTTGGCATTTGGGCCTCGCGCATTCCAGCGGTACGCGACCGGCTGGAACTAAGCCACGAGGCACTAGGGTATGGCCTACTGTTTATGGCAGCAGGTGCGGTTTGTTCTTTTCCTATCACCGGGAAACTGACGGATCGGTTTGGGGCTGTGGCGATCACCCGGATCATCGCGGTTCTTTATACTGCCTCGCTGATCCTGCTGGCGTTTGCGAATGGGTTCTGGGCGCTGGCCGCGTTCCTGTTCGTATTTGGTGCATTTCACGGTTCGATGGACGTTGCCATGAACGCTTGGGCCGCCGAAGTTGAGCAGGCTTATGACAAACCAGTCATGTCATCGTTCCATGCAATGTGGAGCCTCGGCGCAGGGCTAGGGGCTCTCAGCGGCTATGCTGCGGTTCAAATGGGGCTGAGCGTGGTTCAGCATTTCCTGCTGGCAGGGGGCATCGTTGTGGGGCTGGCATTG
Source organism: Ruegeria sp. G2 (assembly GCF_056533505.1). Classification (NCBI taxonomy): domain Bacteria; kingdom Pseudomonadati; phylum Pseudomonadota; class Alphaproteobacteria; order Rhodobacterales; family Roseobacteraceae; genus Ruegeria; species Ruegeria sp. G2. The sequence goes on from NZ_JBQFON010000003.1 coordinate 189,030, forward strand.
GCTCTGTCCTGGGTGCAATGGACGTCTCGTCGGTCGGAAGCCAAGAAAGGATCGGTTTTTGCATTGCCTTCCGGTGCTTTAGTGCTGGTTGGATTTATGGCACTCTGTGGAGCTTTGGGTGAGGGCGCGGTGGCAGATTGGAGTGCGATCTTCCTGCGTGACGTGACAGGCGCCGCTGAGAGCATTGCAGCGCTAGGCTATGCCGTTTTCTCGGTAACAATGGTGCTGTTTAGATTGGCGGGCGGTTTTGTAATTTCCCGATTTGGGCCCGTGGCGACGGCACGTTTTGGCGGCATCTGCGCTGCACTGGGTGTGTATACCGTGGTAACAGCCAGTGAGGCAGGGCTCGCTCTGGCAGGGTTTGCCCTGATGGGGCTCGGCTATGCTGTGATCATGCCTTTGGCTTTTAGTCGTGCCGCAAATGATCCGCGTGTCCCACCGGGGCAGGCGATCGCCAGTGTTGCGACTTTGGGGTACGGAGGGTTGTTGATCGGGCCGCCCCTGATCGGGTTCTTGGCGGAATTGATGACCTTGAGATTGGCGTTTGCGGTTCTGTTGCCGCTGGCCGTCCTGATCATTGTGCTAGCCGGCGCGCTGAAGCGCGCCGACTGAAGTTGCTTAGCGTCCGCGAATACGCGGATCAAGCGCGTCGCGTAGTCCGTCACCCAGATAGTTCACGCTCAACACGGTCAGCGAGATTGCAAGTCCGGGCCAGAACACGCGCTCGGGGTATTGCTGCAAATAGTCGACGCCGTCGAAAAGCAGGCGACCCCATGTCGGGAAGTCCGGCGGGAAGCCGAGGCCGAGGAAGGACAGAGCGCTTTCTGTGATGATCGCCGTCGCGATACCCAAGGTTGCAGACACCATGATTGGAGACAACACGTTCGGCAGGATATGCCGCGTGATGATCTGCGTGTTGCTGGTGCCGATGGACCGTGCAGCCAGAACGAACTCACGTTCCTTGATTGCCAACACATCGCCGCGCACGATCCGGGCGGTGGGCATCCATGAGGTGATACCGATGGCACAGACGATCAGGATGAAAATTCCGCGTTCCAGCCCGAATGCAGCGGACAAAGGCTCGCGAAACAGCAGCATCATCACCAACAACAAGGGCAACAGAGGCAGGGCCAGGAACAAATCGGTCAGGCGCATCAGCGGCCCATCAAGGCGTTTGAAGAACCCGGCAACAACTCCGATCAATGACCCAAGGAACAGAGCCAGCAGCATCGCAGTGATGCCCACTGAAACCGAGGTCTGCCCACCCGACATCATCCGCGCCAGAATATCGCGACCCAACTGGTCGGTCCCAAAGGGATGCGCCCAACTGGGACCTTGATTGCGCGAACGGATGTCGATCTGAGTGGGATCAATGCTCCACAAGTAGGGGCCCAAATAAACACCGGCTACGATGAAGATGAACAGAATCGCTCCAATCATCGCGCCTTTGTGGGTTTTGAACTGGTCCCAGACATCGCGCCACTGGCTGCGGGGTGGCGTAGTCAGCTCTTCCATAACGTCAGTGGTTGGCAGAGCGGTCGAGGCGGGCGCAAGTCCTTCGTCCGGGACCAGCGTATCGGTACGATCATGATCAGTCATAGCGAATCCTCGGGTCCAGAATGCCGTAGAGCACATCGGCGATCAGGTTGAACAGCACGATCAGCACCGCAAAGATGAAGGTTAGCGTCTGCACCATCGGCAGATCATTGGCCTGGATGGCCCCGATCAGCAATTGGCCGATACCGTTCACCTTGAACACCTGCTCGGTGATGATGGCGCCGCCGAAGATGGCCGGGATACCCAGTGCAATCACCGTGACCACGGGGATCATCGAGTTGCGCAGGACATGGACCATGACCACGGTGTACTCGCTGAGGCCCTTGGCACGCGCGGTACGGACGTAATCCTGATTGAGATTGTCCAGCATCGAAGCGCGCATGAACCGGCTGAGTTGAGCGGTGATCTGCAACGCCAAAACCATGACCGGCATGATCATCTGTTTCAGTTGCAACATGAAACTGTCCCAACTGTTCACCACCAGGGTGGTATCGTAAATCGACGGAAACCAGCCGAGCTGAACCGAGAAGATCACGATCACCAGCACGCCCGAGAAGAAGGGCGGGACCGAGAAGCCGACCATCGACACGAATGTGCCCATCTGGTCGAACCAGGAATACTGACGGTACGCGGAATAGATGCCGATGGGCAGGGCGATCAGGATGGCGACCACATAGGCGGTGCCAACAACCCACAGGGTCTGCGGGATTCGCTGAACGACGATGTCCATAACAGGCGAACGGGTCTGCCACGAAATCACACGCAGATCACCTTCGGAAAAGGTCGTGCCAAACATCGCATCGATTAGCACCTGCGGTTCAATCCAGAAGAATTGCACGATCCATTTCCAGAACCGGATATGCATCGGCTGACCGAGGCCAAGTGCCTCGCGCATCTTCTCTTTGACTTCGGGGGGGACGGTGAGCGGGACCTGCGCCATCGGGTCGCCAGGTGCGAGTTCGAGAAGCAGGAAGATGACGAGGCTGATGAACAGAAGCGTCGGAATCGCCAGCACCAGTCGTCGAATGGTAAAGTTAAGCATTAAGAGGCGCCTTTGTATGCGTCTTCTTGTTGGAGTGGTCTGCAAATGACCGCGCCCCGAAAGTGATCGGGGCGCGGTTTTGCAAGGCTAACGCTTAGGAACCTGTCTTGCGGTACCAGTCCGCAATGTTCCACAGCTCGCTGTCCCAAACATTCAGGACAACACCACCCAGAGTGTTTGCGTGCGCTGACAGACGACCGCGGTGAACCAGCGGGATCATACCGCCGTTTTCGACCATGATGTCATTCAACTGACGCGCGATCTGCGCGCGCTCATCCGCACCAGCGGTTTCGGCCAGCTGTGCGTGCAGTTTGTCATAATCCGCGTTGCAGAAACGGCTGATGTTTTCACCCTGCCACTGGCTTTCCGGCTTGGGTGCCTTATCGCACAGGCCGTTGCCCAGATAGGACTGCGGATCGGTGCCATTGAAGGTGTTCGCATACATCTCAACGTCTGCGTAGAACTTCTGGAAGGTATCGGGCGAGCCCGGATCACCGCCGAAGAAGACAGATGCGTTGATATTACGCAGCTCGGTTTCGATGCCGATCTGGCTCCACCACTCCTTGATCAGCGCTTGGAAGTCCTGACGGACGGCGTTGGTCGAGGTCTGATAGACCACTTTCAGTGGCACACCGTCTTTTTCACGAACGCCGTCGCCATCGGAATCGACGATGCCCGCATCATCCAGCAGCTTTTTCGCGCCTTCTATGTCCTGCGTGTCGCAGCTGAAGGTGTCGGAATTCACCGCTGCAGGTGCGGGAACCCAGTTACAGGTGACCTTACCGGCCTGACCGTATCCGATTTCAACCAGCAGTGGCCGGTCGATGGCCAGCGACATCGCCTTATATACAGCCGGATCCTGCAGGAACGGATGCGGATGCGTTGCAGTTGAACGCTCGCCTTCCGGCAGATCTGGCGACGGGTTGGTCTGGTTCAGCATGATGCGTTCAACCAACGGACCAAAGCCTGCAACCGGAGTACCTTTGCCGCCTTCCTGCATCTGCGCGATGACTTCAGGTGCCAGCTGCAGGTTCCAGGCATAGTCAAACTCGCCGGTTTCCATCACCGCACGGCCAGCTGCTGTCGCGTCGCCGCCGCCTTTGAAGGTCACGGTTGCAAAGGCTGGTTTCGCCGGGTCGCGATAGTTGTCGTTAGCCTTGAAGGTGATCACGTCATTGGGCTTGAATTCGGTGACAACAAATGGGCCGGTGCCGATCGGGTTAAAGTTCTGCTCGGTGCATTCGGGTGCTTTGGCCCCCATGCAATCCGCGAACTGGGCCGCCTGGATGATCGGGCTTTCGCCACCCACGAACGGGCCATAGGGGAACGGAGTCGGCGCATCAAATGTGACTTTGACAGTCAGATCATCGACAGCCTCAACATTGGTGACGCCTTCAAATTTGGTCACCTGCGCACAACCGCCTTCTGGGTCCATGCAATAGTTTGCGGTAAACACAACGTCAGCTGAGGTGAACGGTGTGCCGTCTGACCAAGTGATTCCCGGTGCGATTTTCCAGGTGATTGAGGTCAGGTCTTCGCTGACACCACCATTTGCAACCGTTGGGATCTCGGATGCCAGGAACGGAACCATTTCGCCGTCTTGATTGTACCGGGCCAGGGGCTCAATCACCAACGAAGCTGATTCCACATCCTTGGTGCCGCCCGAAAGGAACGGGTTCAGGATTGACGGTGCTTGCCAGTAAATGATGCTGACATTGCCGTCCGATCCACGCTCGGCCATGGCCATCGGGGCCATTGCCGTGCTTGCAATCGCACCAAGCAAAAGGGTTTTGATTTTCATCATACACTCCATGTTGGACACGTACGTGTCTCGATTATCTCCGCGATGCCCGCGGATTTGGCGTTGCCGTCAAAGGGGGTAAGAGTATGGAAACAAACGAAAACGATAGTTTCGCCCACGTGTTTTCCGTCCTCTCCCCAGAACGGTTACGCGGCGTATCGAAACAGAGTTTTGGAAAATTGCAAGCCTTGCCGTGCGAATTTTGACCAATCGGTTTGACTTTTCACATCCCTCGGCCTTAGCGTTTGGCACTCAATCCGAAAAGCCGCCAAGGGGAGAGCGCGCGTGCTGGATCAGCCAATTGCCCAGATTAAAAAACTACGGGTCGAATTCCAAACAAAAGATGGCCCGGTGGTCGGGGTCGAGGATGTCTCGTTCGAGGTCAATCCGGGCGAAACCGTCTGTATCGTAGGCGAATCGGGGTCGGGCAAGTCGGTCTCATCCTTGTCGTTGATGCGCCTGGTCGAGTTCGGCGGTGGCGAAATTGCGGGCGGGCAATTGCTGTTCGACCGCCGCGATGGCGAAGAGATGAATTTGGCCGGTGCAGATCAGGATCTGATGAAACAGATTCGCGGAAACGAGATCGGAATGATCTTTCAGGAGCCGATGACGGCCTTGAACCCGGTGTTCACCGTTGGACGGCAATTGACTGAAGGATTGCGAATCCACAAGGACATGACCAAAGCGCAGGCCGAGGACCGCGCGCTGGAGCTGCTGCGGCAGGTGAGAATCCCCGAACCCGAACGGCGCCTGAAACAATATCCGCATGAACTGTCCGGCGGTATGCGCCAACGCGTGGTAATCGCCATGGCCATGGCATGTGAGCCGCGCCTGCTGATCGCGGACGAGCCCACAACAGCGCTGGACGTGACCATTCAGGCCGAGATTCTGGCGCTGATGGACCGCCTCAAGCGCGAAACCGGCACAGCGGTGATGTTCATCACGCACGATATGGCTGTGGTTGCACAGATGGCGGATCGTGTTGTGGTCATGTTCCGCGGCAACAAGGTCGAGGAAGGCACGGTCAAAGAAATCTTCGAGAACCCGCAGCACGACTACACCAAGGCATTGTTGGCGGCGGTTCCGAAACTGGGTGAGATGCAAGGCAAAGCCGCACCTGAGCCAATGAAACTGCTGGGTGAGGAAGGCCAGACCATCGCGCCGATCCCGGGCACCAACGAGGTTCTGCTGACGGTCAAGAACCTGACCACGCGCTTTGCGGTGAAAGGCGGATTGCTGCGCCGGACCATCTCGAACGTGCATGCGGTCGAAGATGTCTCGTTCACGCTGAACCGGGGGCAGACCCTCAGCCTCGTGGGCGAATCTGGGTGCGGCAAGTCGTCGGCAGGGCGCTCGATCCTGCGGCTGGTCGAACCGATGGCGGGCGAGGTCGATCTAGACGGTGTCGACATCATGAAGCTGGATCAGGCTGGTCTGCGCAAGGCGCGGCTGGACATGCAGATGATCTTTCAGGATCCGTTCGCCTCGCTCAATCCGCAGATGCAGTTGGTCGATCAGGTGGCCGAGCCGATGCGCAACTATGGCGTTGCGTCAGGATCCGAATTGCAGGATCGCGTGGCGCAACTGTTCGATAAGGTGCAGCTGCCGCGCAGCTTCATGCGCCGCTTCCCGCATGAGATGTCCGGTGGTCAGCGGCAACGGATCGCGATCGCCCGCGCACTGGCGCTGAACCCCAAATTGATCATCGCGGATGAGGCTGTATCGGCACTGGACGTCTCGGTTCAGGCACAGGTGCTGAATCTGATGATGGAGCTGCAATCCGAACTTAGCCTCAGCTATCTGTTCATCAGCCATGATATGGCAGTGGTCGAGCGAGTCAGTCACCATGTCGGTGTGATGTATCTGGGGCGTATTGTCGAACTGGGTCCGCGTGCCCGCGTATTCGAAAACCCGCAGCATGCATATACGCAAGCCTTGATGAAAGCGGTTCCGATTGCGGACCCGAACAAGCGCAAGTCTGAAAAAGATCTGAACTTCAAGCCTATTCCGTCCCCGATTCATCCAATCGGTTACGAGCCGGAGCCATCGGAGTACAATGAGGTCGAGCCCGGTCACTTCGTGTTGACGACTGACAGCGGATATTAATTCCCATGGCCGAACGCCTGACGCCGCTTGAAATCATGGCCCGGCTGATTTCGTTCCCAACGGTCAGCCGCGACACAAACCTTCCGCTGGTGGATTGGGTCGAGGGGTATCTGCAAAGCCATGGAATCGACTCCCATCGCTGGCCGGATCCAGACCAGCCGCACAAGGCGGCAATTTTCGCGCATGTCGGCCCTTGGGAAGAGGGTGCTATCGTGCTGTCGGGGCACACGGATGTTGTGCCGGTTGATGGCCAACCCTGGGATACAGATCCTTTTGTCGTAACCGAGAAAGACGGAAAGTATTACGGGCGTGGCACTTGCGATATGAAGGGCTTTGACGCACTGGCGATTTGGGCTCTGGTTGAGGCGCATTACGCTGATGTGAAACGCCCCCTGCAACTGGCGCTGAGCTTTGATGAAGAGGTGGGATGCACAGGTGCGCCGCCGATGATTCAAGCTATGCAGAAGGTCTTACCCAAGGGCTCGGCAGTGATCGTGGGTGAGCCGTCAACGATGCAGGCCGTTACCGGACACAAAGGCGGGTTCGGCTACGACACACATGTGGTGGGGTTCGAAGTTCACAGCTCGATCATGCATACCGGTGTTAATGCGATCATGGCGGCCGCACCGCTGATCGATTGGGCCAATCAGCGCAACGCTGAAAATATGGCGGCGGAACCATCAGACATTGCCGCCGTATTCGACCCGCCGTGGACGACATGTCATGTCGGCATGATCGAGGGTGGCACAGCGCATAACATTACCGCCAAGGATTGCCGGTTCATGATGGATTTCCGGGTTGTACCCGGCGAACAAGCTGCACAATGGCGCGACGCCTATCTTGATCAGGTTCGGCAGGCCGAGGTGCGGATTCAAGCCGTTCATCCCGAAGCACGCATAGACGTGTCCGATCATTTCGCTGTGCCTGCGTTGGTGCCTGAAACCGAAGGTGAGGCTGAGATACTTGTACGCTCTCTGACTGGCGACAACGCGACTCATGTCGTCAGCTACGGCACAGAGGCGGGACAATTCCAAGAGGCCGGGTACTCGGCGGTAATTTGCGGCCCCGGCGATATAGCGCAAGCGCATCAACCTAATGAATTCATAGAAGTTTCGCAGTTCGATGCGGGTCACAAATTCATGGAGCGTCTGGTCCAGCGTCTTTGCAAATAACACCTGAAGGGAGATCTAAGATGCCCGTCAAGAACCGGCTTGCCGAAATGCATGGTGAAATCACCAAGTGGCGCCGCCATCTGCATATGCACCCTGAGTTGCTGTACGATGTCCAAGAAACGGCGGGTTTTGTCGTTGATCGTCTACGCGAGATCGGAGTCGATGACATCACGCCTGGCATCGGCAAAACTGGTGTTGTCGCGGTGATCAAAGGGCGCGAAAATACGAAGGGTCGGGTTATCGGACTGCGTGCTGATATGGATGCTCTGCCGATCGAAGAGGCGACCGGGCTTGACTATGCCTCGACCGTTTCGGGCAAGATGCATGCCTGCGGGCATGACGGTCATACCTCGATGCTGCTGGGGGCGGCGCAATATCTCGCTGAGACGCGGAATTTCGATGGCACTGTGGTTCTGATCTTTCAACCTGCCGAGGAAGGCGGGGCAGGTGGTCTGGCGATGTGCCAGGACGGGCTGATGGACCGTTGGGGCATCCAAGAAGTCTATGGAATGCACAATATGCCCGGGATGCCGGTTGGGGAATTCGCCATCCGCCCAGGTGCATTGCTGGCCTCATCAGACGAGTTCGAAATCGTTGTGACGGGCAAAGGTGGCCATGCCGCCGCCCCGCATGATGCGGTGGATACGACGCTGGTTGCATCGCATATTGTCGTTGCACTGCAATCGGTTGTGTCGCGTACCGTCGATCCGATCAAACGTGTCGTGCTGACCGTCGGAACATTTGAAACCGACAGCGCTGCTTCGAATGTGATCGCCCATACAGTACGTCTGCAAGGCACGGTTCGTACGCTTGATCCCGAATATCGCAAGATCGCGGAAGAGCGCGTGCGACGGATCGCTGAAGATACGGCCTCGGCCTTTGGGGCAACCGCGAAAATGACATGGACACCAGGGTATCCGGTGACCGTGAACTCCGAGGCTGAAACGGTTTTTGCTGCTGAAGCCGCAGAGGCGGTCTCAGGTAAGGTCAACGACAGTACCGATCCGATCATGCCATCAGAAGATTTCTCTTACATGCTTGAAGAACGGCCCGGCGCCTACATCTTTATCGGGAATGGGGACACGGCCATGTGCCATCACCCAGAATACAATTTTGACGACGACGCCATACCCGCCGGCTGCAGTTGGTTTGCAGAACTGGTGGAACGACGAATGCCCGTCGCCTGATTTGGGAGGATCAGATGCCAATCAAGAACCGACTTGCCGAAATGCACGAAGAAATCACCGGTTGGCGGCGGGATATCCATCAACATCCCGAGATCCTCTATGACACCCACCGCACCAGCGCCTTGGTGGCCGAAAAGCTGAAAGAGTTCGGTTGCGATGAGGTCGTGAGCGGCATTGGCCGGACCGGTGTTGTTGGCGTGATCAAAGGTAAAACCGACACGCAGGGCCGCGTGATCGGGCTGCGCGCCGATATGGACGCGCTGCCAATGCAAGAACAGACTGGTCTCGACTATGCGTCGAAGACTGATGGCGCCATGCATGCCTGTGGGCATGATGGCCATACCGCGATGGTTCTGGGGGCGGCGAAATACTTGTCCGAGACGCGCAATTTCGATGGCACAGCCATCGTGATTTTCCAACCCGCCGAAGAGGGCGGAAACGGGGCCGAGGCGATGTGCAAGGATGGTCTGATGGACCGTTTCGGCATTCAGGAAGTCTATGCCATGCACAATGTACCCGGTGTGCCGACGGGTCAGTTCGCCATCCGGTCCGGACCACTGCTGGCGGCTGCGGATGAGTTCGACATTCATCTGGAAGGCCGGGGCGGCCACGCGGCCAAACCGCATGAAACCATTGATACGACAGTGGTGCTGTCGCAACTGATCGTGGCCTTGCAAACCATCGTTTCGCGCAATGCGGACCCGATTTTGCAGGCGGTTTTGTCGGTGACTTCGGTCGAGACGTCTTCGAAGGCGTTCAACGTGATCCCTCAATCGGCGCAGGTGCGCGGTACAGTGCGGACGCATTCGAACGAAATGCGCGACCTGATCGAGACGCGGCTGACCGAGGTGGCTCAGGGCATTGCCGAGACCTTCGGGGGCACAGTCAAAGTCACCTATACGCGCGGGGTTCCGGTGACGATCAACGCCGAGGAACAGACGGGTTATGCCGCCAAGGCCGCAATTTCGGTGGGCGGAAGTTGCGGCGAAGCACCGATGGTGATGGGGGGCGAGGATTTCTCGTTCATGCTGGAAGAGCGCCCCGGCGCCTTTATCGTGCTGGGCAATGGCGATACCGCCGGGCTGCACCACCCCGAATACAACTTCAACGATGAGATCATCCCGCTGGGATGTTCATGGTTCGCCGAAATGGTCGAGCGCCGGATGCCCGCCGCTTGAATTAGGAGAGAGAAAAGATGCCAGTTAAGAACCGCTTTGCTGAATTGCAGGCCGAAATCACCGAATGGCGACGTGATATTCATGAAAATCCTGAGATTCTGTTTGAAACTCACCGCACCAGCGCTCTGGTCACGGAAAAGCTGAAAGAGTTTGGCTGTGATGAGGTTGTAACCGGGATCGGGCGCACCGGTGTTGTCGGTGTAATCAAGGGCAAATCTGATTCCAACGGAAAGGTCATCGGCTTGCGTGCCGACATGGATGCGCTGCCGATTCTTGAGGCGACGGGGCTGGATTATGCCTCAAAAACCGATGGCGCGATGCATGCCTGTGGTCATGATGGTCATACAGCAATGCTGCTTGGTGCAGCGAAATATCTGTCGGAGACGCGCAATTTCGACGGCACAGTCGTTGTGATTTTCCAACCTGCCGAAGAAGGTGGCGGCGGCGGTCGTGAGATGTGCGAAGACGGCATGATGGAGCGTTGGAATATCCAAGAGGTCTACGGCATGCACAACTGGCCGGGCCGTCCGGTGGGCAGTTTCGCCATCCGTCCGGGTTCGTTCTTTGCTGCGACTGATCAGTTTGACATTACCTTTGAGGGCCGCGGTGGCCATGCCGCGAAGCCACAGGAGACCATCGACACGACCGTCATGACCGCTCAGGCAGTTCTGGCGTTACAGACGATTGCTTCGCGCAATGCGGACCCGATTGATCAGGTTGTGGTGTCAGTGACGTCGTTCGAGACGTCTTCGAAGGCGTTCAATGTCATTCCACAAACGGTGCAGATCAAAGGTACCGTGCGTACCATGAGCAAAGAGATGCGTGATTTGGCGGAAAAGCGGATCAATGAGATTTGCAATGGTGTCGCGGCAACGTTCGGTGGAACGGCAGATGTGACCTATATTCGCGGATATCCGGTGATGGTGAACAGCGACGAACAGACGGATTTTGCCGCTGAGGTGGCTAAATCGGTCTCGGGAAGCTGTGATGAGGCCCCTCTGGTTATGGGTGGTGAGGATTTCGCCTTTATGCTCGAAGAACGTCCGGGCGCTTATATCCTGGTGGGCAATGGCGACACGGCGATGGTTCATCACCCGGAGTATAACTTCAACGATGAGGCTATTCCTGCCGGGTGCAGCTGGTGGGCTGAGATTGTCGAGCAGAGGATGCCTGCTGCTTGAAGGTGAGAGGCGAGGGGCCAGCCCCTCGCGCTCTCCGGGATATTTTTAACCAGAAGAAGCGGGATCGGTGCCCAAGGTCAGTGAAGTGAAAGGCGGTTGCACAGCGTGTCGATCACCTCGTCCAACGCGGATTTTTGCGTGTTGACGCAGGCTTGGGCTGCGGTTTGCGCTGCGGCAAGAACGTCCTTTTCCGACAGCCATAGGGAGACCGAATCTGAAAGGTCGCTGGCAGAATTGACCACGACCGCGCCGCCGGTTTCGATCAAGGGTGCAAATGTTTCGGCAAAATTGAAGAAGCCCGGACCAGTGATTACTGCGGCCCCGGCTTGCGCAGGTTCAAAAGGGTTGTGGCCTCCGATCTCCTTGAGCGAGCCACCTAGGAAAACGATCGGGCAAAGTGCGTACCAGGTTCCGGTTTCGCCTAATGTATCTGCGACATAAACCTGAGTGTCTGACCTGATGGGCTGATCCGTACTGCGTTGAGCCGTCGACAGGCCGGCATCGCCTGCGAGTTTAATAACCTCATCCCTGCGTTCAGGGTGGCGCGGGATCAGTAGCAGCAGAAGATCAGGCCAACGCTGCAACAATAACCGATGAGCCGCCAGAACGATTTCTTCCTCACCTGAATGCGTCGAACTGGCGATCCACATTGGGCGTCCAGCGATCTGTGATTTGATCGTGTCTAGTGTTTCCTGGTGGACGGGCAGCGGATCAGACATGGCTTTGAGGTTCGTGCCGGGTTGGACACGTTTAGCATCAGCGCCCATGTCGATCAGGTTGTCGGCTGTTTTGGTGTTTTGAGTTAGAAACAGCTTGAACTGATCTAGAATGAAGCGCGCGGTTTTGGGGCGTTTTTTCCATCCTGTGGCTGATTTGTCTGACAGACGGGCATTGAGCAGTGCCAGTGGCGCGCCATTGTTGGTGGCTTCAACAATCAATCGTGGCCAGATTTCGCTTTCAACGAAGATGCCTGCACTGGGCTGCCAATGGTCCAGAAACCGGCGCACCGGAGCCGCGCTGTCCAGCGGTGGGTATTGATGGCGGGTACGCGTAGGAATGCGTTTCCCGATCAGTTCCGCTGAAGTCGGGGTACCTGAGGTGATTAGAAATTCGGCTTCCGGTAGGCGATTTCCCAATCGATTGATCAGGCTTAGAACCGAAAGGCTTTCACCTACACTGGCGGCGTGGAACCAGATCAGTTGTCCTTGCGGGCGAGGCAGACTGGCATGGCCTAGCCGTTCCTGCTGGCGAGTATTGGAGACGCCTGCAGCCTGCAGTTTTCCACGGACTTTACGCCAGACCAGCGGTTCGGCGGTCGTCATCAGGCCGCAGTACAATTTGTACAGCAGAGTAGGCTGTGGGCTTTCGGGCATTTCAGCCGCCTGTATGGCTCATATGACGGCTCATTTGGCCGTCGATAGACTGCCTCGAGTAATCGAAGTCATGGCCCTTGGGCTTGAGGTTGATAGCAGCCCGGATCGCCTTTTCAAGCGGTTGCTCCGTATCGGGATGGTCGCGCAGAGGACCGCGCAGATCCGCCATGTCTTCTTGACCCAGGCACATATACAGCTCGCCCGTGCAGGTCAGGCGCACGCGATTGCAGCTTTCGCAGAAATTATGCGAAAGGGGTGTGATGAACCCTATTTTCTGACCCGTTTCCTCTAGTCTCACATAGCGCGCCGGACCGCCGGTGCGTTCAGCCAGATCGGTGACGGCATAGTGGTTTTCGTATTCCTTGCGGACGTCTTTGAGCGACCAATATTGATCTAGGCGGTCCTCGTTGCCGATATCGCCCATGGGCATGACCTCGATCCAGGTCAGGTCCATGTCGCGTTCGGCACACCAATCAGTGATCTTGGGCAGTTCCGGTTCGTTGAAACCTTTAAGCGCAACAGCGTTGATCTTGACACGCAGCCCGGCCTTTTGCGCCGCGTCGATGCCGTTCAGTACCTGTTTGAGGCGGCCCCAGCGGGTGACCTTAGCGAATTTGTCCTCGTCCAGAGTATCCAGCGATACATTCACACGTCGCACACCCGCCGCATAAAGTTCTTCGGCGAAACGATGCAGCTGTGAACCATTGGTTGTCAGTGTCAGCTCTTTCAGGGCGCCGCTATCCAGATGCCGTGTCATGCTGTTGAAGAAAGACATGATGTTCCGGCGCACCAGAGGCTCTCCTCCGGTGATGCGCAGCTTTTCGACGCCCAGGTTCACGAACGTGGTGCACATGCGGTCCAGTTCTTCCAGCGTCAGAAGGTCCTTTTTGGGGAGGAACTTCATATCCTCGGACATGCAATAGACGCAGCGAAAATCACAGCGGTCCGTGACGGAGACGCGGAGATAGGTGATGGCGCGGGCAAATGGGTCGATTAGCGGAGCTGTCATGGCTCATAGGTAAAGCGGAGGCCCGGCCGCGGCAAGGGCGAACTGCGTTTTGGGCTGGAACAGTCAAGCTTAGAAGAATAGGGTTTTCAGTATGAAATATGCTTTGGTTTTGGTTTGTGTTTTTGTCGCTGGCTGCGATGCCGTTCGGTCCGCCACGGACCGAGTGTTTAGTGGGTCATCCACCGCGCCTGTGACCGCGCCTGCCGCACCAGAGACTGCTGAGGAGGTGCCCGAACCTGTCGTCGCTACGGTCGGTTGGGCGGGTGCAAAAACGACGGTCGCAGGACTTGGCGATCCGAATACGCCGGGACGTTGGCTGCAAACGCCCCTGGTTAAGACCGAAATCAATGGTCGTATCGTTGTACCGCGTACAGGCGCGCAGGCCTATGTTGCGCTTATCCCCGCGCCGGGGCCTGAAGGCGGTGGAAGCCGTTTGTCACTAGAGGCAATGCGCGCATTGCTTGTGCCGTTTGATGAGCTGGTAGAACTGGAAATCTATTCCGACTGAGCGCGCAGGTATTTGCCCGCTTCTTTAAGGGCAAAAGGTTTCATGTTTGCGCCGTGCGTTTCAAGAAATGCGACGACGCGCTGTGGATCGTGCTTTGATAATTCGCGCAGCCACCATGCGATGGCTTTCTGGATGAACCATTCCGGGTCAGGGACATAGCTTGCAGCCCAACCAAGAATACGGTCGCGGCACTCCAGCTCTTCCGGTTTGGGGTGGTTCTGTTTGGTCCAAGGCAAGGTGGCGACCAGCGCGGCACGTTTTGTCCACATGTGGTTTGATTTGGTCCACTGTTCGACCTGATCCAGCCGCGTCGGATCGGCTTTCAGGCGCTTTTGCATTGCCATGCTGGCATGGTCGGCCACTGCCCAGGCGTCGAATTCTGGCAGCCAGCTTTGCAACAGATCCCATACCGCGTCATCGGGGCGGATTCGGGCTTGGGTCAACAGCTTTGCCGCAGTGACCCGTGCTTCATGGATGTTGGTTTGCCACAAACTGTCGGCGACGACGACGCGGTCAGTGATTTCGAGTTCACGCCGCCACTCCTTGGTCAGATCATTGAGCACCGGATTCGCAACACCCAGATACGGACGATCAACCTTGTGATAGGCCGCCACCTGTTCTGCGCGTTCAGGATCGGCATGTGCTTTGATCTGATCCAGATAAGCCTGCATCTGCCGTCACTCGACCGTGACGGATTTTGCCAGATTGCGCGGCTGATCCACATCTGTGCCTTTGGCCACAGCCGTATGATAGGCCAGCAGCTGCGCGGGCACCGAATACAGGATCGGGGCAAGGCTGGTGTGGACATGCGGCATACTGATCGTGCTCCAAACCCCATCTTCAGCCTCAGCGATACCGTCATCATCTGAGACAAGGATGACCTTGCCCTTGCGCGCCATCACCTCCTGCATGTTCGAGACCGTCTTGTCAAAAACTGCATCACGCGGCGCCATGACAACAACCGGCATATGCTTGTCGATCAGGGCGATGGGGCCGTGTTTCAACTCGCCCGAAGCGTAACCTTCGGCGTGGATGTAGCTAATTTCCTTGAGCTTCAGCGCACCTTCCATGGCCAGAGGGTACATGAGGCCACGGCCCAGGAACAGCACATCGCGTGCTTCGGACAAGCGCTGGGCGGATTGACGAATGGCGTCATTCTGATCCAGCGCAGCATTCAGCACCGTCGGCAATCCGCGCAGCGCTGCCGCGTGATCGGCGATCTCTTCGTCGTTCAGCGTGCCTCGATCTGCAGCGGCTTTGAGGGCAAGCATCAGCAACACGCTAAGCTGACAGGTGAACGCCTTGGTCGAGGCAACACCGATCTCAACACCCGCATGGATTGGTAACGCCACATCGCTTTCGCGCGCAATCGAGCTTTCGGCGACATTGACGACCGAGACGATCTTGTATGCCTTGCCTTCGCAATAGCGCAGGGCAGCAAGCGTGTCGGCGGTTTCTCCTGACTGGCTGACAAACAGCGCAAGCGTCCGGTCCGAGATCGGAGGCTCGCGATAGCGGAACTCGCTGGCGATATCGACTTCTACTGGCATCTTGGCCAGCTGTTCGAACCAGTATTTCGCCGTCAGGCAGGCATAGAATGCAGTGCCGCAGGCCACCATGGTCAGACGTTCCAGCTTGGTGAAATCCAGATCGTCACCGGGCAACACCACCTGATCGCCTCCGGTCGGAAGATACGAGCGGATGGCTTCGGCCACCACAACAGGCTGCTCGGCAATTTCCTTGGCCATATAGTGCTTGTGACCGCCTTTGTCGGCTCGGGTCTGATCGATTTGAATTTGCCGGACTTCGCGGTTGGCAAGCTCACCGGTTTCGGTTCGAATCTCCAGTGAAGTGCGGGTCAGTACCGCCCGATCGCCTTCTTCAAGATAGGTGATGCGATCGGTCAGCGGGGCCAATGCGATAGCGTCCGAACCGACAAACATCTCACCATCGCCATGACCTATCGCCAGAGGCGAGCCCTTACGCGCTGCGACGATCAGATCTTCTTGCCCGTCGAATAGGAAGGCGAGTGCGAATGCGCCTTTGAGCCGGTCGATGGTATTGAACGCGGCGTCAATCGGCGATTGTCCTTCGGACATGTACCGTTCTGTCATCAAGGCAACGGTCTCGGTGTCAGTGTCCGTGACGAAGTCAACACCATGTTCAGCCAACTCAGCCCGCAGTTCGCGATAGTTTTCGACGATACCATTGTGCACAACAGCGACAGGTCCCGCCCTATGCGGATGCGCGTTGTTCACTGATGGCGCCCCATGGGTCGCCCAGCGGGTATGACCGATGCCGGATTTCCCGGCCAATGGCTCATGCACCAAAAGGTCGCTCAGGTTCACCAACTTGCCAACAGCCCGACGACGCCCAAGCGCGCCATCATTAACTGTAGCGATACCCGCACTGTCATAGCCGCGATACTCAAGTCGCTTCAGTGCTTCGACCAGAATAGGGGCGGCTTCGTGGCTGCCCAGAACACCAACAATTCCACACATAATTCAGGCTCCTTTGTCGCGGCGAGCCTTCTTCGCCTTCAACATTTCAAACAATTTGCGCGCGTAGCCGGGCTTATTCTCTTGCTTGGCACGTGCCACGGCCAATGCGTCCGGCTCAACATCTTTGGTCACTACGGTCCCCGTGGCAGTCATCGCGCCGTCACCCAGAGTGACCGGGGCCACCAGCATCGTGTTCGATCCGATGAACACGTTTTCCCCGATGGTCGTTTTGTGCTTCATCACGCCGTCATAGTTGCAGGTGATGGTTCCAGCACCGATATTTGTAGCCGCCCCAACCGAAGCGTCGCCGATATAGCTGAGGTGATTCACCTTTGCGCCTTCTGCGATCTCGGCGTTCTTGATCTCGACAAAGTTGCCGATTTTCGCGTTTTCAGCCAGCTCTGCACCCGGGCGTAGGCGTGCATAGGGTCCGACCACGGAGCCTCGGCTGACATGGCAGCCTTCGAGATGTGAAAACGCCCGGATCGTTGCGCTGCTTTCCACGGTTACACCGGGGCCAAAAACCACATTTGGTTCAATGACAGTGTCGCGACCAATCACGGTATCTGCTGCCAGATACACAGTATCAGGTTCCATCAAAGTGACCCCCAGATCAAGCAGTTCGGAGCGCGCCTGTTCTTGGAACACTGCATCCGCTGCCGCCAGATCCGCGCGGGAGTTCACACCCAATGTCTGCGCTTCATCGCAGGCCACGGCAGTCACGTTCAGACTCTTGGTGCGGGCTATCTCAACGACGTCGGTCAAATAATATTCACCCGAGGCATTGTCGTTTCCAACCGCATCGATCAGTGAGAAAAGGGTTTCAGCGTCACACGCCAAAAGGCCTGAGTTACAGAAGGTTATGGCGCGTTGTTCGTCAGTGGCATCCTTGAATTCAACAATCCGCTCGAGCGAGTCACCATCCATGACCAAGCGACCATAACGGGCGGGATCTGCAGCTTCGAACCCAAGAATGACCAGATCGTTTTTTGTGCGCGCTTCAATCATTTGCTGGAGAGTGTCGGGCTGCAGAAACGGGGTATCGCCATAGAGGACGACCACATCCCCCTGAAAACCATCCAGCGCTGCACGCGCCTGCGCAACCGCATGGGCGGTGCCAAGTTGCTCTTCCTGCACCGCAATGCTGGCGTTTTCATCTTCGGCTTCAGCGACGCGTGCAACGGCTTCCGCGCCGTGGCCGGTAACAATCACGGTGTGCTCGGGAGACAGGACAGCACCGGCACGCATGGCATGAACCAGCATCGGCACCTGGGCAATCGGGTGAAGGACTTTGGGAATATCAGAGTTCATCCTTGTGCCTTTTCCGGCGGCAAGAATGACAAGGGCAGTGCTCATGAAATCATTTTCTCTTTTGTTTTGTTGTGGCCCGTTTTATCCGCTGTGGTCAAAGGCGCAAGCGGTTCGGCCATCAAAGAAGATTGCCGTTTGCAACACGACATGGCGGAATCCCGCCGGTTCAGGAGGTAAGAATGCGTACGGTAATCTTCGATTTGGATGGAACTTTGGCAGATACGTCCGGTGATTTGTTGGCTGCTGCAAACCACTGTTTTCGTGAGATGGGCCATGGAGATGTACTGATGCCCGAGCTTGATGCGGCGGTTTCGGTGCGCGGTGCACGCTTGATGTTGTCCCATGGATTGAAGCGGGTCGGCGCCTATGATGCGGATGTTGTCGAAGCCTATTATCCGGTCTTTCTGGAGGTCTATGGGCAAGCGATCGATACGCATACCTATTTCTATCCCGGTGCGCTCGAAGCCGTCGAAGCACTGAAAGGTGCGGGTTATGGCGTGGGTATCTGCACCAACAAGCCCGAAGGTCTTGCTGATCTGCTGCTGTCCCGGATGGGCGCGCGCGATCGTTTCGCTTCGCTGGTAGGGGCCGATACGTTGCCGGTGCGCAAGCCTGATCCTGAGCCTTTGCGTGAAGCAGCGCGCCGCGCCGGGGGGCATCCCGATCATTGCGTGCTGATTGGCGACTCGGACACTGACAGGAACACGGCGCGGGCTGCAGGCGTACCTTCGGTTCTGGTGACTTTCGGCCCGTCAGGCGACGAAATGGCTGCGCTGGAACCCGAGGCGTTGCTGCATCATTTTGATGATTTACCGAAACTGGTCTCCGATTTGATCGGTGCGGCCGCGTGATCCCTTGACCCGCTGGAGACTCCGCACCAAAACAGGCCTATGACCGAGACATTCACGGGTAATTTCACCCAGCAAGAGCCCATCCCCGAAGTCGCCATTGAGGCTGCCGTGGCCGTCCTGCGCCATGGTCGGTTGCATCGTTACAACGTTGCACATGGCGAGTTGAGCGAAACTGCGCTGTTGGAACAGGAATTCGCCGCCCAGATGGGGGCGAAATACTGTCTGGCGGTCTCATCGGGAGGCTACGCTCTGGCTACAGCGTTGCGGGCAGTTGGCGTAAAGCCGGGCGATCCGGTTCTGACCAACGCGTTCACTCTGGCGCCGGTGCCGGGGGCGATTGCGTCGGTAAGCGCAAAGCCGGTCTTTGTTGGTGTGACCGAAGCCCTGACCATCGATCTGGATGATCTTGAGGCCAAGCTGGATCAGGCGAAGGTGTTGATGCTGAGCCACATGCGAGGGCATCTATGCGATATGGATCGCCTGATGCAGATGTGTGATGCGGCGGGTGTGATCGTGATCGAAGATTGCGCCCATACCATGGGTGCTGCCTGGCGCGAGCAGCTGTCTGGGCGGCAGGGGGCCATCGGATGTTACTCGTGCCAGACCTATAAACATGTCAATTCGGGCGAGGGCGGGTTGCTGATCACGGAAGATCCGGAACTGGCCGCCAAGGCTACGATGTTGTCCGGGTCTTACATGCTTTATGAACGCCATCTGGCAGCGCCCGGGCCGGAGGTTTTCGAGCAGATCAAATACACCACCCCCAATGTCTCGGGCCGGATGGACAATTTGCGTGCGGCGATCTTACGTCCGCAGTTGCGCGATCTGGACCGGCAGGTGCAGCGTTGGAATGAACGATATGATGAAATCGAGCATGGTCTGCGGGGAACACCCGGTTTGAAAATCGTAGAGCGGCCCGATGCTGAGACCTATGTCGGTTCGTCGATCCAATTCCTGTTGCTGGACTGGACGCCCGAGCGTATTGCCGAGGTCATCCAGCGCTGCGCCGCGCGCGGGGTTGAACTGAAGTGGTTCGGAGGGGCCGAGCCGTCGGGCTTTACCTCACGCTATGACAGTTGGCGCTATGCCGACAGTTCCCCTATGCCGGTCAGTGATCGGATATTGGCCGGGATCATGGATATGCGCGTTCCGCTGACCTTCTCGCTAGAGGATTGTAGCCAAATCGCGCGCATTATTCGGGCTGAGGTTAGCGCGGTTTATCAATCGTAATCCAGCGGAGTGCGCTTTCAGCGCACGCTCGGTTTTTTGGAAAACGCCGCCCTCACCGGGCGGCGTTTTGCGTTGGCCTGCGCGTCGTCGTTGACCGTAGGGGGAATCGCTGCTATTTGATTATTGAACACTTGTTCATTAATGCAATCGGAGGAGCCCTGCATGTTTATGGCCACAATGCAATTCGATCTGGGCGAGGACGTGAATGCCCTGCGTGAGATGGTCCACCGTTGGGCGCAGGAACGGGTCAAGCCGATAGCGGCCGAGATTGATGCCTCGAACGCCTTTCCGAATGAGCTGTGGAAAGAGATGGGTGACCTTGGCCTGCTGGGCGTCACAGTGCCAGAAGAGTATGGCGGGGCGGGAATGTCGTATCTGGCGCATACCATTGCAGTGGAAGAGGTGGCGCGCGCCTCGGCCTCAGTCTCGTTGTCCTATGGGGCGCATTCGAACCTGTGCGTGAACCAGATCAAGCTGAATGGTACGGATGAGCAGAAACAGAAGTACCTGCCGCGCCTGATTTCGGGCGATCATGTGGGCGCGCTTGCAATGTCCGAACCCTCGGCCGGATCGGATGTGGTCTCGATGAAGTTGCGCGCGGAAAAGCGGAATGATCACTACCGCCTGAATGGCAACAAATATTGGATCACCAATGGGCCGGACGCCGATACTCTGGTCGTTTATGCCAAGACAGACCCCGAGGCCGGATCGAAAGGGATCACAGCCTTCCTTATCGAGAAAGAGATGAAAGGATTCTCGACCTCGCCTCATTTCGACAAGCTGGGAATGCGTGGGTCGAATACGGCTGAGCTGATCTTTGAAGACGTCGAGGTGCCGTTTGAGAATGTTCTGGGCGAAGAGGGCAGGGGCGTTGCCGTCCTGATGTCCGGTCTGGATTACGAACGCGTTGTGCTGGCTGGGATCGGGACAGGTATCATGGCGGCCTGTCTGGACGAGGTCATGCCCTATCTGGCCGAGCGCAAACAGTTCGGCAAGCCGATTGGCTCGTTCCAACTGATGCAGGGTAAGATCGCAGATATGTACACCGCGATGAATTCGGCGCGGGCTTATGTCTATGAAGTCGCTAAGGCCTGTGATCGGGGAGATGTGACCCGACAGGATGCGGCAGCGTGCTGCCTATATGCCTCGGAACAGGCGATGGTGCAGGCGCATCAAGCGGTGCAAGCGCTGGGCGGGGCCGGGTTCCTTTCCGATGCACCGGTCAGTCGGATATTCCGCGATGCAAAGCTGATGGAGATCGGCGCGGGCACCAGCGAAATCCGTCGGATGCTGATCGGCCGTGAGATGATGATCGAAATGCTGTGAGGGAAGGCCCCGCAGTTTCACGAACTCCGGGGCTTTGGTGATTGGATCAGAACGTATGGACGTAGGACAGGCCAATCAGGAACGGGTCGATTTCGGCTTTGCCGATGTCGTTGCCGTCCAAAGTGACGTCCGAGTCGATGTCGAACCAACGCACGTTCAGACGCACAGCGCCTTTGTCGGTGACCATGTAGTCCAGACCGGCCTGCAGCGAGACGCCGAAGGAATTGTCCAGATCCAAATCGCCCAGTGGCGAGTCCTCTTCGAAGAAGATGGTGTAGTTCAGACCCGCGCCGACATAGGGTTTCCATGCGCTATTGGTCGGGAAATGATAGTTCAGCGAAAGGGTGGGCGGCAGGTGTTTGACGCTTCCGGCATCAACGCTGCCACCAAGAGTGACGTCATGTTTGTAGGGGGTCGAGGCCAGCAATTCGATCCCGAGGTTGTCCTGAACGAAGTACTCGACGGTGAAGATGGGGCGCGTGTCCGAGTCAACGTCGGCGTCAAACCCAGCGAGCGAGCCGTTATCGGATTTGGGATCCAGATAACCGACACCAACACCGACCGTCCAATCACCTTGCGATTGGGCGAATGCGGGGGCAGCCAGCGCGACAAGCGCGGTGGAAAGGGTCAAAGCGGCGAGTTTCTTTGTCATATTCATGCCTTTGGTTGCGTCAATGTGGACCTTGTGGATGGCGCGATGCCGCCAAACTCTGATCTGCATCAATTTCGCATCGAAATTGCACCGATGAAGCATGGATCAACTGTCAGTAAAATAAGGGAGAATCTGAGTGTCTCCTGCTAGGGTCATACCGGGTCTGCGCAGTGATCAAAGCTGGGCCATACCGGATCGATTGAATATGGCGCGACAGTGCCTTTCTCAGCCTTCAGAACAGGTTGCAATACTGGACCTGACGGCTTCTGATCCGCGTAAAGTTACGTTCGGCGATCTGGGTGAAATGGTAGATGGTATTGCGCGTGCTCTGATCAACGACGTCCGACCCGGCGATCGAGTGGGCGTGTTGCTGAGCCAGTCGCCCTGGTGTGCGGCGGCACATTTGGCAATCTGGAAAATCGGCGCGATTTCGGTACCCCTGTTCAAGTTGTTCAAAAACGATGCGCTATCATCGCGTGTCGGTGACGCGGGCTTAGAAATTGTTCTGACAGATTCCGAAGGGGCCGCGCTTGTCGGTGATCTGGCCAAACCAGTTCTTGCCGATCAGATCGGGCAAGAGGGACCACCTGTCCCGTTTGCCGACACCAGCCCCGAGGACCCTGCGGTATTGATCTATACCTCAGGCACCACCGGTAGCCCAAAGGGGGCACTGCACGGGCACCGGGTACTGACGGGTCACCTGCCGGGCGTATCGATCAGCCACAATCATCTGCGTCAGGGGGATTGCCTGTGGACACCGGCAGACTGGGCTTGGATCGGCGGTCTGTTCGATGTGCTGATGCCCGGTCTAGCGCTGGGTGTACCGGTCGTTGCGGCGAGGTTGGATAAGTTCACTCCCGAGGCCTGCGCGGATCTCGTCATGCGTGGCGGGGTACGGAATGTGTTCTTTCCGCCGACTGCCCTTCGTATGTTGAAAGCTGCGGACCAGACGATCCCCGGGTTGCGCTCGGTCGCGTCCGGAGGGGAGCCTCTGGGGGCCGAGATGTTGGCTTGGGGTAAAAAGGCGTTTGGCCTGACGATCAACGAATTTTACGGCCAGACCGAATGCAATATGGTCGTGTCCTCCAGTGCCGAGGATTTCCCAGTGCACCCCGGCTGTATCGGAAAGCCGGTGCCCGGGCATGAAGTTGCGGTGATTGATGGCGACGGCCGGCCAACCAATGAAGAGGGCGACGTCGCTATCCGGCGTGGCTCGGCCTCGATGATGCTGGAATACTGGAACCGGCCCGATGCGACCGCTGAGAAATTCCGGGGTGGCTGGCTGATCACCGGAGACCGTGGCGTGTGGGAGGGCGACTATCTGCGCTTTGTCGGTCGCGATGATGACGTGATCACGTCGGCCGGATACCGCATCGGACCCGCTGAGATCGAGGATTGCCTGCTGACCCATCCGGCAGTGGCAACTGTGGGTGTGGTCGGCAAGCCTGATCCGCTGCGGACCGAGATCGTGAAGGCCTATGTGGTGTTGAAACCGGGCGCTGAGGCTGCGGAGCAGGAGTTGCAGGATTGGGTCAAGGACCGTCTGGCTCAGTACTCCTATCCGCGCGAGGTGGCGTTTCTGGACGAGTTGCCGATGACGGTGACGGGGAAGGTGATCCGCAAGGAGTTGAAGGCGCGGGCTGCGGGGGAGGCAATTACATGATGCGAATTGCAGTTGCTGCGATACTGGTTCCATCGCTTGTCTACGCTCAGGGCGCTTGGGTAGACCAGTCGTACATTCAACAGTGTTTTTCCCAGTCGCAGCAGGGCGATAGCTTGTCATCATGTCTCGGCGCAGCTGCCAATACCTGCCAAACGATACCGGGAAATGAAACAACCATTGGCATTACCGAATGTATTCAAGCTGAAACCCAAGTTTGGGATTCATTTCTGAACGAACAGTATAAACTGCGTAGGGCGGAACTGGCTGAGCAAAGTCCCGAACTTTCGGACCAGTTGCGAGATGCTCAACGCGCATGGATCGGGTTTCGGGATGCTGAATGTGCTCTGGCCTACGGCATATGGTCTGGAGGAACGATACGCTCGATTGTAGCCGCAAATTGCTTGCTGACCGAAACCGCTGAACGCGCTGTGGAATTGCGCGACTTGGGGAAGATGGAATGAAACTAAAATCCAAAGCCATACCAACCTCCGAGGGGTTCAAGGCGAACCGAGCTGCACATCTGGATGCGCTGGCACGTATCTCTGAGGCCGCCGAAGCCGCCCGCATGGGCGGAGGTGAGAGATCCCGCGCGCGGCATGAATCTCGGGGCAAGATGCTGCCGCGTCGCCGGGTGGCAAACCTTCTTGATCCGGGCTCTCCGTTTCTTGAAATCGGCGCGACGGCGGCGCATGGGATGTACGGGGGCGCCGCACCTTGTGCCGGGGTCATCGCCGGGATTGGCCGGGTGCAGGGACGCGAGGTCATGGTGGTGTGCAACGATGCCACCGTGAAGGGCGGCACATATTATCCAATGACCGTCAAGAAACATCTTCGGGCGCAGGAGATCGCCGAGGAAAACCATCTGCCCTGCATCTATCTGGTCGATAGCGGCGGTGCGAACCTGCCCAATCAGGATGAGGTCTTTCCCGACCGCGATCATTTTGGTCGCATTTTCTATAACCAGGCGCGGATGAGCGCGAAGGGCATCCCTCAAATCGCGGTTGTCATGGGGTCGTGCACGGCGGGCGGGGCGTATGTGCCTGCGATGTCTGATGTGACGATCATCGTGAAAGAGCAGGGGACAATCTTTCTGGCCGGGCCGCCTCTGGTCAAGGCAGCGACAGGAGAGGTCGTCAGCGCCGAGGATCTGGGCGGCGGTGATGTACACACGCGCCTGTCGGGTGTGGCGGATTATCTGGCCGAGGATGATGCGCATGCGTTAGCTCTGGCTCGGCGTGCGGTTGGATCGTTGGGCGGTGCCGGGCTGAAGCCCGGCCTACAGTTTGAGGCACCCGAAGAGCCAGCTTACGACCCTGAAGAGATTCTTGGCGTTGTCCCTGCTGATCTGAGAACCCCCTATGACATTCGGGAGGTGATTGCGCGTCTGGTCGATGGCTCCCGGTTTGATGAGTTCAAGCCGCGTTTTGGTGAGACGCTGGTGACCGGTTTCGCCCATGTCAAAGGCTGCCCGGTTGGGATCATCGCCAACAATGGCGTGCTGTTTTCCGAGGCCGCGCAGAAGGGTGCGCATTTTGTCGAGCTGTGTTCTCAGCGCAAAACACCGCTGGTATTCCTGCAGAACATCACCGGCTTCATGGTTGGCCGCAAATACGAAAACGAAGGCATCGCGCGGCATGGGGCCAAGATGGTTACGGCGGTGGCGACGACGAGCGTTCCCAAGATCACCATGCTGGTCGGCGGTTCTTTCGGAGCTGGAAACTACGGCATGGCAGGTCGCGCCTATCAGCCTCGTTTCCTGTGGACCTGGCCGAATTCGCGCATCTCGGTGATGGGGGGCGAGCAGGCTGCGGGCGTTCTTGCCACCGTCAAGCGCGACGGGATCGAACGGCAGGGCGGCACGTGGTCGGCTGAAGAGGAAGCCGAGTTCAAACGTCCGACGCTGGACATGTTCGAGGAACAATCCCACCCGCTTTATGCTTCGGCCCGGCTCTGGGATGACGGCATCATCGACCCACGCAAAAGCCGCGACGTGTTGGCCTTGTCGCTGAGTGCTGCACTGAACGCCCCGATTGAGGAGACACGTTTCGGCGTGTTCAGGATGTAAGATGAGCGTTTCATTGAATGACGTCATGGCCCGCTATCCGGGTGCCCAGACTTTCAAGTTTGGTGATAACGCATCGCTGAGTGCTGAGCTGCTGGCGTTGGTGCGATCAGGTCGAAAAACGGCAACCTGTGGTGCGTTGCGTGATTATCCCAATGGCAGTGCTGACACCCCGGTCGTTGGGCGGCAGGATATTGCGCTGGAATGGGATGATCGCCCGGCCTTGGTGATCGAAACGGTCAAGGTCTCGATCTGCCGATATTGCGATGTGACCGAAGACTTCGCGTTGGCCGAGGGCGAGAATGAAACGCTTGAGGGCTGGCGCGAGGATCATCGCCGGTATTTCGAACGAAATGGCGGATTTGATCCCGAGATGGAATTGCTGTGCGAACGGTTCCGCCTTGTCGAAGATCTGGCGGCTGAGGGGTAAGCTATGTTTAACAAAATCCTGATTGCCAACCGTGGCGAGATTGCTTGCCGTGTGATGGAAACGGCTCAGAAGATGGGTGTATCCTGCGTGGCTGTTTATTCGGATGCCGATGCCTTAGCCAAGCATGTGCAGATGGCCGATGAGGCTGTTCATATCGGCGGTGCAGCCCCAGCTGAGAGCTATCTGAAAGGTGATGTGATCATTCAGGCAGCGATCGACACCGGCGCGCAAGCGATCCATCCTGGCTATGGCTTTCTGTCCGAGAATCCAGACTTCGTGGACGCGGTTGAGGCAGCAGGCCTGACCTTCATCGGCCCATCGGCGGACGCGATCCGAAAGATGGGCCTTAAGGACGCGGCCAAGGTGTTGATGGAGAATGCAGGCGTTCCGGTTGTGCCCGGTTATCATGGCGACAATCAAGACCCCGAACACTTGGCAGGCGCGGCGGATACCATTGGTTATCCCGTTCTGATCAAGGCCGTTGCAGGCGGCGGCGGCAAGGGGATGCGGCTGGTTGAGAAGCCCGAGGAATTCTCGGCCGCTTTGGATAGTGCGCGCGGTGAAGCGAAGACGGCCTTTGGCAATGATGCTGTGCTGGTCGAGAAATTTGTTGCCAAGCCGCGTCATATCGAGGTGCAGGTGTTCGGCGATGGCACCCATGCGGTGCATCTGTTCGAACGCGATTGCTCGTTACAGCGGCGGCACCAGAAGGTGATCGAAGAGGCTCCGGCCCCCGGCATGACCGTTGAAATGCGCGATGCAATGGGTCAGGCGGGCGTGCGTGCGGCTGAGGCGATTGGATACAATGGCGCAGGGACGGTTGAATTCATCGTTGATGCCTCGGACGGGCTGCGGCCGGATCGGTTCTGGTTCATGGAGATGAACACGCGCCTGCAGGTCGAACATCCGGTGACCGAGGCAATAACAGGTGTCGATCTGGTCGAATGGCAACTGCGGGTAGCTGCGGGCGAAAGCCTACCGAAACAGCAGGGTGATTTGTCGATCAGCGGGCATTCCTTTGAGGCGCGGCTTTACGCCGAAGATGTGCCCAAGGGTTTTTTGCCTGCGACGGGTACGCTGACCCATCTGCAGTTTCCGCAAGAGTGTCGTGCCGATAGTGGCGTCCGGGCCGGAGATACGATCAGCCCTTGGTACGATCCCATGATCGCCAAGGTCGTGGTGCATGGCCCTACGCGTGCGGTTGCTTTGGAAAGCCTGCACCGCGTCCTGCGCCAGACCGAGGTCGCCGGGACTGTCACAAACCTCGCCTTCCTTGGTGCTCTGACGCGGCACAGCGGGTTTGCGTCGGGCGACGTGGATACCGGGCTGATCGGACGGGATCTTGACGATCTGGTGCAGGAAGCTGGTGCAGGCAACGCATCAGCCGTGGCTGCAGCGATGACGGCGTTGGGTCTTGCCGAGACGGCCTCAGAAACGGGCTTTACGCTATGGGCGCCGTTACATCGCGCTGTGCAATTGCTGCGGGATGGAGAAGTGGTTGATCTGGATGTACAGGTCGAGGGCCCGGATCGGCAGATTTGGGAGATCGAAGACGCGCAGCTAATCGCGCAGCGCCATGGCGCTGGCTGGACCATCGATGGGACACCTATGCCCAATGTTGTCATGGCCGGGTCCCAGGTCACTGTATTCGACGACTATGGGCAGGTGTTTGAGGTTGTTGATCCTCTGGACCGCGACGCAAGCGCGGGGGGCGACACCAATGTGATCGAGGCGCCGATGCCAGGTCTGGTCAAGGCCGTCTTTGCCTCAGTGGGGCTGGAGGTGAAGGAAGGCGACCGGCTGGCCATTCTGGAAGCGATGAAGATGGAGCATTCTCTGCTGGCCGCCCGCGATGGCGTGGTCGCAGAAGTGCTGGCCGAAGCGGGCGCACAGGTCGAGGCTGGGGCAGCGCTGGTTCGGTTGGCCGAGGATTGATCTGTTCGGCCCGAGGATTGCGTGGCACAGTCGGGCCATCCGTAATTGAAACGATAAGAAACCGGGAAGGGATGCGCTGATGAAAGAACGGGTCGAGATTTTCGAGGTCGGGCCACGCGACGGCCTGCAGAACGAGCAGCGCGAGATCCCGGTGGCAAAAAAAATCGCCTTGGTCGATTGCCTCAGCCGTTGCGGGTTCAACCGGATTGAGGTTGCAAGCTTTGTCTCACCCAAATGGGTGCCGCAAATGGCAGGCAGCGGTGAGGTTCTGGCCGGGATCAAGCGGGCAGAAGGCGTTCGTTATGCGGCTCTGACGCCGAACATGCGTGGGTATGAGGACGCGTTGGCGGCCAAGGCGGACGAGATTGCAGTGTTTGCCTCGGCCTCCGAAGGATTTTCGAAGGCAAATATTAACGCGACCATCGCCGAATCCATCGAACGGTTCGTGCCGATCCTTGAGGCCGCGCGGCATATCGATTTGCCCGTGCGTGGTTATGTGTCCTGCGTGACTGATTGCCCCTATGACGGCCCGACCCCGCCCGAAAAGGTGGCCGAGGTGGCGGACGCATTGTTCGCGCATGGCTGCTACGAGATTTCGCTGGGCGATACGATTGGGCAAGGGACCCCGGACAAGATCGCGCATATGCTGTTGGCCGTGCGCGAACGGGTCCCGGTCACTCGGCTTGCTGGGCATTTCCATGACACCAACGGGCGGGCGATCGACAATATCGATGCTTCTTTGGCGCTGGGTGTACGGGTGTTTGATGCCGCCGTCGGCGGGCTTGGGGGTTGCCCCTATGCGCCAGGTGCAGCGGGTAATGTGGCAACCGAAGCGGTGGCCGCGCATCTGGAACGGTTGGGATATGAAACCGGGTTGGACACGTCTGTGCTGGAAGAAGCTGCAGACATGGCGCGGGCTATGCGAGCGGAATAGAAATGTACGAAACGATAACTTTAAAGACAGATGGTCGCGGCGTAGCCACGTTAACGCTGGATCGACCAGAGAAGCACAATGCGCTGTCGGCGCAGATGATTGCTGAACTGACACAAGCCGCCGGGCAACTGGCCAGTGATGAAGCTGTCCGGGTGGTGGTTCTGGCCGCGTCAGGCAAAAGCTTTTGCGCCGGGGGTGATCTGGGTTGGATGCAGGCGCAAATGGCCGCCGATCCCGATACGCGCTTCACCGAGGCGCGCAAGCTGGCCGAGATGCTGAATGCCCTGAATACGCTGCCCAAGCCTCTGATTGGCGCATTGCAGGGCAATGCGTTTGGTGGTGGAGTGGGAATGGCCTCGGTCTGTGATGTGGCGATCGGGGTGGATAGCCTGAAGATGGGCCTGACCGAAACGCGACTTGGCCTGATCCCGGCCACGATTGGCCCCTATGTTATTGCTCGTATGGGTGAGGCAAGGTCGCGGCGGGTCTTCATGTCCGCACGTCTCTTTGATGCAGCGGAGGCTGTCGAGCTGGGCTTGTTGACGCGCGCGGTGCCCGCTGATGCCTTGGCAGAGGCGGTCGAGGCCGAAGTGCGTCCCTATCTGTCCTGCGCGCCAGGCGCTGTTTCTTCGGCAAAGCAATTGATCCAATCGCTGGGACCACGCATTGACGATGCTGTGATCGACCACACCATTCGACAGCTGGTAACGCGATGGGAAACCGACGAGGCGCAAGAGGGAATCAGGGCCTTCTTTGACAAACGAAAACCTGCATGGAATAGGTAGGTTTAGCCGCGTCGGGCCGTTGCAAGGTATTCTAAGCCATAGCCTGCTGGGCGATTGTAATAATGCCCATCTGCGCGTTTCTGTTCGGTTGACCCTCTGACCCCACAGAGATAGAGAATGTCCAGTCAACACGCCAATTGACGGCGCGCCCCTTCGGGACATGCGCAGGAAAGGAGCTATACGTGGAAGACCTGTTGCGGGAGTACCTCCCGATCCTGGTGTTTCTGGCCGTCGCTGTAGGCCTTGGAATCGTCTTGATTCTCGCTGCTGTAGTGCTTGCCGTCCGCAATCCAGACCCTGAAAAAGTCAGTGCATATGAATGTGGCTTTAACGCATTCGACGATGCGCGGATGAAATTCGACGTCCGATTCTATCTGGTCGCGATTCTCTTCATCATCTTCGATCTGGAAATCGCCTTCCTGTTTCCCTGGGCCGTTGGCTTCAAAGACATTAGCGATGTTGGGTTTTGGTCCATGATGGTGTTCCTGGCGGTGCTGACCATCGGCTTTGCCTATGAATGGAAGAAAGGGGCCCTGGAATGGGAGTGATGACGGGCGCAAACACCGCGGGCGTCGACAAAGAAGTCGCCACCCAGGCCCTGAATGCCGAGCTGCAGGACAAAGGTTTCCTGCTGACTTCGACCGAAGACATCATCAACTGGGCCCGTACCGGTAGCTTGCACTGGATGACCTTTGGTCTGGCCTGCTGCGCGGTTGAGATGATGCACACGTCGATGCCCCGCTACGATGCTGAACGGTTTGGTATCGCGCCCCGCGCGTCCCCCCGTCAGTCTGATGTGATGATCGTGGCTGGAACGCTGACCAATAAGATGGCCCCAGCACTGCGCAAGGTTTATGACCAAATGCCCGAGCCACGCTATGTGATCTCAATGGGCTCCTGCGCGAATGGCGGTGGGTATTACCACTATTCCTATTCTGTTGTGCGCGGCTGTGACAGGGTTGTGCCCGTGGACATCTACGTGCCCGGTTGCCCCCCGACGGCTGAAGCACTGCTCTACGGTCTGATGCAGCTGCAACGCAAAATCCGCCGCACCGGCACCATCGTACGCTGAGGGAGAGGGCAGATGAGCGAAGCACTCAAAGAACTCGGCGCGCAGTTGGAACTGAAACGGGCCGATTGCGTTCTGGCCTGGGATGTGACCCATGATGAGCTGAACGTTGATGTGGCTCCGTCGAACCTTGTGGAATTCATCGAATTCCTGAAAGCCGACCGTAGCTGCCAGTTCTCGACCCTCGTGGATATCACCGGCGTCGATTACCCCGAACGCGCCAAGCGGTTCGACGTGGTCTATCACTTCCTGTCGATGTACCAGAACCAGCGCATTCGCCTGCGGGTCTCGATCCGCGAGGATGACATGGTGCCCTCGATCGTCGACGTTCACCCCTCGGCCAACTGGTTCGAGCGTGAGGTGTTCGACATGTTCGGCATCCTGTTCTCGGGCCACCCGGACCTGCGGCGCATTCTCACGGACTATGGCTTCCGCGGCTATCCGTTGCGCAAGGATTTCCCGACCACCGGCTATACCGAGGTTCGCTACGACGAAGCGCAAAAGCGCGTGGTCTATGAACCTGTGTCGCTGGTGCAGGAATACCGTCAGTTTGATTTCATGTCCCCGTGGGAAGGTGCGAACTACATTCTTCCGGGGGATGAAAAACAGGAGACTGAATAATGGGTGGCATCTGGTGGCTGATCCTGTCTGCACTGACCATCATTCCGATGGTGAAGATATTGCCGTTTTTCGGGATCAACAAATACTGGTGTCTGCTCTGTCTGGTTCCCTTCGGCACGATCGCGTTGCTGTGGTGGGTCGGGCTTAAACTGCAAGAGCTGGAGCGCCGCTGATGGGTCTGGGGGAACTGATCGCGTTGGGGGCGCTGGGGGTTCTGCTGGCCGGGGCTGCTGCCAAAGCGGCTGATGCGGAAAAGGTCCGGGTTCGGGCCGAAGCGAAGAAGAAACGAGGGCGTTGATGGACGGCTCAAGATACGATGACGGCAGCACGGACGCGCTGAGCGGAGAACAGAAGATCCGCAACTTCAACATTAACTTCGGCCCGCAACACCCCGCGGCGCACGGGGTATTGCGTCTTGTGCTTGAGCTGGACGGCGAGATCGTCGAGCGTTGCGACCCGCATATCGGCCTGCTGCACCGTGGCACCGAAAAGCTGATGGAAAGCCGGACGTATCTGCAGAATCTGCCGTATTTCGACCGGCTGGATTACGTGGCGCCGATGAACCAGGAACATGCTTGGTGTCTGGCCATCGAAAAGCTGACCGGTGTGGAAGTGCCGCGCCGAGGTTCTCTGATCCGGGTTCTGTATTCCGAGATCGGGCGCATCCTGAACCACCTGCTGAACGTAACCACGCAGGCGATGGATGTTGGCGCGCTGACCCCGCCTCTGTGGGGATTTGAAGAGCGCGAAAAGCTGATGGTGTTCTATGAGCGTGCCTGCGGGGCCCGATTGCACGCCGCGTATTTCCGTCCGGGTGGCGTGCACCAAGACCTGCCGCCCGAACTGCTGGACGATATCGAGGCTTGGAGCCACGAGTTCCCCGCCGTTCTGGACGACATCGACGGCCTGCTGACCGAAAACCGCATCTTCAAACAGCGTAATGCCGACATCGGTGTCGTGACCGAGGATGACATTCAGAAATACGGCTTCTCGGGCGTTATGGTGCGCGGATCAGGTCTGGCTTGGGACCTGCGTCGCGCGCAGCCCTATGAATGCTATGACGAATTCGAATTCCAGATCCCCGTCGGCAAAAACGGCGACTGCTATGACCGCTATCTGGTGCGCATGGAGGAGATGCGCCAGTCGCTACTGATCATCCGTCAGGCGATCGCCAAAATCCGTGATTGCCCTGGTGACGTGCTGGCGCGTGGCAAAATTACTCCGCCGAAACGCTCGGACATGAAGACTTCGATGGAAAGCCTGATCCATCACTTCAAGCTATACACCGAGGGTTTCCATGTCCCCGCAGGCGAAGTCTACGCCGCCGTCGAGGCCCCCAAGGGCGAGTTCGGCGTCTATTTGGTCGCCGACGGCACCAATAAACCTTACCGCGCCAAACTGCGCGCCCCGGGGTTCCTGCACCTGCAAGCCATGGACCACGTCGCCAAGGGCCACCAACTGGCCGACGTCGCCGCCATCATCGGCACCATGGACGTCGTATTTGGAGAGATTGACCGCTAATGCTCCGCCGTCTTCACCCCGAACAACCCGAAAGCTTTGCCTTCACCGCTGCCAATCAGCAATGGGCCGAAGCGCAGATGACTAAATACCCCGAAGGCCGTCAGGCCAGTGCGGTGATCCCGCTGCTGTGGCGCGCGCAAGAACAAGAGGGGTGGCTGAGCCGTCCGGCGATTGAATCCGTCGCCGACATGCTGGGTATGGCCTATATCCGCGTGCTTGAGGTTGCGTCTTTCTACTTCATGTTCCAGCTGCAGCCGGTTGGATCGGTGGCGCATATTCAGGTGTGCGGCACGACCTCCTGCATGATATGCGGGGCCGAGGATCTGATTGCGGTCTGCAAGGAAAAGATCGCGACCAAGCCGCATGAACTGTCCGCTGATGGTAAGCTGAGTTGGGAAGAGGTGGAATGCCTCGGTTCCTGCACCAACGCGCCGATGGCTCAGATCGGCAAGGATTACTACGAAGACCTGACGACCGAGAGCTTTGGCAAGATTCTTGATGATCTGGTGGCGGGCAAAGTGCCAACTCCGGGTCCGCAGAATGGTCGGTATGCGGCGGAACCTCTGAAAGGGCTGACCAGCCTGACTGAGTATGACAGTGGCCGGACGCAATACAACGCCAGTGTTCAGCTTGCGAGCGAACTGGGCGATACCGTCAAGCGTATTGACGGAACCGAGGTTCCAATCCTGACCCCGTGGCTGGGTAAGGATGGCAAAGCTGCTGCAACTAAAGCTTCTCCGAAACCGCCAAAAGCGCCAGCCCCTGCGAAACCTGCAGTGAAACAGGCAGCTGAGGCGAAAGCGGCGAAAGAGGAACAGCCCGAAACGCTGTCTGTTGCACGGGATGGCAAGCCTGATGATCTGAAAATGCTAAAGGGCGTAGGTCCAAAGCTGGAAGAGACTCTGAACGAGCTGGGCTTTTTCCACTTCGACCAGATTGCTGCATGGACATCAGAGCATGTGGCCTGGGTCGACACGCGCCTGAAATTCAAAGGCCGGATCGAACGGGACGGATGGATCGAACAGGCTGCAAAACTGGCAGCTGGTGAAGAAACCGAATTCGCTAAACGTGCCAAGGAAGATGGCACTTACGAGGACTAAGCAGGCGCCCGTGCGGGGCACCAGGACGAGATGGATAAAGACAGGGAACACGCCATAGCCCGCAAGGGTCGTCACATAGGCATCGTCATCGCCGTGACGATGGTGCTTTGGCTTGGCATGACCTTGTTCATAGGCCCCGCAATGGGTTTGCCGGGGCGCTATGCGCTGCTGTTTGATTTCGCTGCTCTTGCGGGATTCATCTATGCAGGTGTGAACATATTTCAACTCTGGCGCATGCGTCAGGATAGCTGAAGGTAAGACATGATGCTGAAGGATCAGGACCGGATCTTTACCAACATCTACGGGATGCATGAGCGCACGCTGAAAGGCGCGCAAGCCCGCGGGCATTGGGACGGCACAGCTGGCCTGATCAAAAATGGCCGTGACTGGATCATCCAGACAATGAAGGATTCGGGGCTGCGCGGTCGCGGCGGGGCGGGCTTCCCTACCGGCTTGAAATGGTCGTTCATGCCCAAAGAAAGCGACGGACGTCCGGCCTATCTGGTTGTGAACGCAGATGAATCCGAGCCGGGCACCTGCAAAGACCGCGAGATTATGCGTCATGATCCGCACACGCTGATCGAGGGGTGCCTGATCGCGTCTTTCGCAATGAACGCGCATACTTGCTACATCTACCTGCGCGGCGAATACATCCGCGAGCGTGAGGCTCTGCAGGCCGCGATTGACGAAGCCTATGACGCGGGTCTGCTTGGGAAGAATGCCGCTGGTTCCGGCTGGGATTTCGACTTGTTCCTACATCACGGGGCGGGTGCGTATATCTGCGGCGAGGAAACAGCTCTGATTGAAAGCCTTGAGGGCAAGAAGGGCATGCCGCGGATGAAGCCTCCGTTCCCGGCAGGCGCGGGCCTTTATGGCTGCCCGACCACGGTGAACAATGTGGAATCGATTGCCGTTGTGCCGACCATCCTGCGCCGGGGCGCCGACTGGTTCGCAGGCTTTGGCCGTCAGAACAACGCGGGCACAAAGCTGTTTGCGATCTCGGGCCATGTGAACCACCCCTGTGTCGTCGAAGAAGCGATGTCGATTTCCTTCGAAGAACTGATTGAAACCCATTGCGGCGGTATTCGCGGCGGCTGGGACAATCTGCTGGCGGTGATCCCCGGTGGCTCGTCGGTGCCGTGCGTGCGCGGCGAAAACATGCGCGATGCGATCATGGATTTCGATTATCTGCGCGGAGAGTTGGGTTCGGGTCTAGGTACAGCCGCTGTGATTGTGATGGACAAGTCCACGGATATCATCAAAGCGATCTGGCGGTTGTCGAAGTTCTACAAGCACGAAAGCTGTGGTCAGTGCACGCCTTGCCGTGAAGGCACTGGCTGGATGATGCGTGTGATGGATCGTCTTGTACGTGGCGAAGCCGAGCTGGAGGAGATCGATATGCTCTTCGACGTCACCAAACAGGTCGAGGGCCACACAATCTGCGCGCTTGGCGATGCCGCCGCTTGGCCAATCCAAGGCCTTATCCGTAATTTCCGGGAAGAGATCGAAGACCGCATCAAGGCTCAGAAATCGGGCCGTATGGGTGCGATGGCAGCGGAGTAAACCTGATGGAAGCCTACGCCGAATATTCCCACGCAATTGCGTCATTGGTGATTTTCACCCTGATCGTATTGTTCATGTCGCCGTTTTCAGCGCTCGCAAAAGCCGGCAAGGGGCTGGCACCAGGGGCGACCCCGGATCAGGACTATTCTGACAAGGCTTATCGTTTGAACCGCGCGTATCTGAACGGTACTGAAACGCTGCCTGCGTTTTTGACCGTTACAGTTGCGGCAATTCTGCTGGGTGTCAGCCCGTTCTGGGTGAACCTGCTGGCCTCGGTCGCGCTGTTAGCGCGGGTGGTCATGCTGGTGATCCATCTGCGCGGGATCGGCAAACCGCATAGCGGGGTTCGCTCTGTGTCTTATGTAGTTGGGTGGGCCTGCATGGCCGTTCTCGGCCTTATGGCATTGGTGGCTGCATTTTGATCCAGCCCGACGGATATCACTTGGCCGAATTGAATGTTGGTCGTTTGTTGGCGCCTACCGACGATCCACGCGTGGCCGAATTCATGGCCAACCTTGACCGCGTTAACGGACTCGGCAAGCGGATGCCGGGCTTTGTCTGGATGATGGAAGGTTCAGGTGAACCAGGAACCGGAAATACCGAAAACAGCATCGGAAGCGATCCGCAGTTCGTCGCAAATCTGACGGTCTGGGAAGATGTCGCCAGCCTTGAGAAATTTGTTTGGGGTACCATCCACAAGCAGTTCTACGAACGTCGGCAAGAATGGTTCGAAATACTCGGCGAGCAACATTTTGTCATGTGGTGGGTGGCCAAAGGTCACCAGCCTAGTTTGGAAGACGCGCTGGAACGACTAGAGACGTTGCGCACAAAAGGTGCGAGCGAAAGTGCCTTTGGATGGGCAGAATTGAAACAGGCCAGCAAGTGGCGCGACCACCGTTGCGTTCAGGTCGCGGCAGAGTAAGGGGATGGTGATGGACACGATATCCCAGACGCACCGGCAGATACCGCATGCGCCAGCCACGATGCAGGAGTGGTCATGATGGCGAAACGAGGAATTTTGGTGATGTCGGTTTTGGTGGGGGCACTGGTCTCCGCCTGCGGAGAGGCGCCATCACAGGCGACGCGGGTTGCGTTTGACGGCATTTATTTCAGGGCCAGCGCGAAACACGTGGACAAGAGAACCACACCTTCCGAGTTTACCGTGACAGTAAACGGCGTTTCGCAATCGTTCGACGGTGCGCGTGAAGCTGGCCGCTACGAAGCCACCAAGTTCTGCGTTCAGAATTTTGGCTCTTCCAGGATTGCCTGGAAAGTTGGACCGGATACGGAACCGCAAAACCTGCGTATTGAAAACGATAAACTGACCTTTGCCGGACGCTGCCAACGACCATGAGCAACCGTATCGCATATCACGGCAGGACCGGTGGCTTGTTATTGCATAGCAAGCGTGCCGACCATCGTCTTGGGATTCCCAAGACGAAAGGAAATGTTATGTCTTTGATACGACTGGTCGCCGCGATTTGCGTAATATCTATCCCGGTTCTGGCTGAGGCGAAGCCACCCTTGCGCGAAGTCAAAGAGATCGACAACGAACTCTATTACATCGCGATCGCAAACGAGATTTCGGAGTATTGCCCGTCAATAAGCGGGCGTCGGCTCAAGGCGATTGGTGTCATGTGGGATTTGCGCTCGAAAGCGAACAAACTTGGATATTCGGACAAGGAAATCCGGGCTTATGTGGATTCGGATTCTGAAAAAGATCGTATGCGCGCCAAGGGCGAGAGCTATCTGGCGCAGAACGGCGTTTCTTACGAAAATCCCAAAACCTTCTGCGCGTTGGGCAAGAAGGAAATTGAAAGAAACAGCGCCATCGGCGTGTATTTGAGGGCGAACTAGACCATGTCTGACCTCCGCAAAGTCAATATCGACGGACAGGAAATCGAAGTCGATGGCGCGATGACACTGATCCAAGCCTGTGAGCAGGCCGGGGTCGAGGTGCCGCGCTTTTGCTATCACGAGCGTCTGTCGATTGCCGGGAACTGCCGGATGTGTCTGGTCGAGGTCGTGGGCGGCCCGCCGAAACCGGCGGCCTCCTGCGCTATGCAGGTGCGCGATCTGCGTCCGGGTCCGGAAGGGCAGGCACCGGTGGTCAAGACGAACTCGCCCATGGTCAAGAAGGCCCGCGAAGGGGTGATGGAGTTTCTGCTGATCAACCACCCGCTGGATTGCCCGATCTGCGATCAAGGCGGTGAGTGTGACCTGCAGGATCAGGCCATGGCCTATGGCCTGTCAGGCACGCGCTTCAAAGAAGCCAAGCGTGCCGTGGATGATCTGGACCTTGGTCCGCTGGTTGGCACCGCGATGACTCGCTGCATCAGTTGTACCCGTTGCGTGCGCTTCACCACAGAGGTCGCTGGGATCACCCAGATGGGGCAGACCGGGCGGGGCGAGGATGCCGAGATCACCTCGTACCTGAACCAGACGCTGGATTCGAACCTGCAGGGCAACATCATCGATCTGTGCCCTGTCGGGGCGCTGACTTCGAAGCCGTATGCATTCACCGCCCGCCCTTGGGAACTGACCAAGACCGAAAGCATCGATGTCATGGATGCCATGGGCTCGAACATCCGCGTGGATACCAAAGGTCGCGAAGTGATGCGCTTCTTGCCGCGCAATCATGATGGTGTGAACGAAGAGTGGATCAGCGACAAAACCCGTTTTGTCTGGGATGGTCTCCGGCGTCAGCGGTTGGACCGTCCTTACGTGCGAGAGAACGGCAAGTTGCGCCCGGCCACCTGGCCCGAAGCGTTGAACAAAGCAGCTGACGCATTGAAAGGGGCTGAGAAGCCTGCCGGGATCGTTGGTGATCTGGCTCCGGTCGAAGCTATCTTTGCGCTGAAACAGATGATCGAAGGGCAGGGTGGCGTAGTTGAATGCCGCACCGATGGTGCCAAGCTGCCGGCGGGTAACCGTGGGGCATATGCCGGTACAGCCGCGATTGAAGATATCGACAGCGCCGAGCGTATCCTTCTGGTTGGCACCAATCCACGTGATGAAGCGCCGGTTCTGAACGCCCGCATCCGCAAGGCATGGGCACACGGTGCCAAGGTAGCTTTGGTCGGGCCCGCCATCGATCTGACCTACGAGTATCACCATGTAGGCGACGACCGTGCTGCGCTGCAAACCGTCGTTGATATGGGTGGCGATGATGAGATCAAGGGCAAGCGCTCTCTGGTCATCGTCGGGCAAGGCGCGCTGCAAGAGGCTGATGGCTCTGCCGTTCTGGCCGCTGCACAAACCATTGCAAGCAATACCGAAAGTGGGCTTATCGTTCTGCACACCGCAGCATCGCGCGTGGGTGCCATGGATGTGGATGCGACCAGCGAAGGCGGCATGGATGCGGTAAGCGCGGCCGATGTGATCTATAATCTCGGTGCCGATGAGGTCGAGATTGGCGAGGGCGCATTTGTAATCTTTCAGGGCAGTCACGGCGATCGTGGAGCGCACCGCGCCGATGTGATACTGCCGGGTGCGGCTTACACAGAAGAAAACGGCCTGTTCGTCAACACGGAAGGTCGACCTCAACTCGCGATGCGTGCAGGGTTCGCCCCGGGTGAGGCCAAGGAGAACTGGGCCATCCTGCGTGCCCTTTCTGCCGAGCTTGGTGCAACACTGCCCTACGACTCTCTGGCGCAACTGCGCACTGCTCTGATCGAAGCGGTTCCGCATCTGGCGCGTATCGATGAAGTGATCGAGAATGACGTTCGGGCTCTGGACGCAGGCCCGTTGGGCAAGGCGACATTCCGCAATGCCGTCAAAGATTTCTATCTAACTAACCCGATAGCACGCGCCTCGCAACTGATGGCCGAGCTATCGGCACAAGCGCAGGCCCGCAAGACTGAGAAGATTGCGGCGGAATGAACCAGACACGTTTCATATCGCAGACAAACGCGGTGCCCGGGTGGCAGTCAGCCGCGCCGGAATTGCGTGTGAAATTGAAGATTAAGGGTGGCGTAAAGACGGCAGATGCTGTTTACACCAACGCGCCGACCCAGCCGCAGATTGCGCAGGCAACTGGCCTTTGCATCGCACGCGGAAAACGGAATACCCACGGTGTGAGGACCAATGGCTGAATTCTTTAACACCCCAGGCGGAATAGCCATCATCATTCTGGCGCAAGTGCTTGCTGTTGTTGCGTTCGTGATGATCTCGCTGTTGTTCCTCGTTTACGGCGACCGCAAGATTTGGGCAGCGGTCCAGATGCGCCGCGGCCCCAATGTGGTCGGCGTCTACGGCCTGCTGCAATCGGTGGCGGACGCACTAAAATATGTGGTGAAAGAGGTCGTCATTCCCGCGGGCGCTGACCGCACGGTGTTTATCCTCGCACCATTGACCAGTTTTGTTCTGGCGATGATCGCTTGGGCAGTGATCCCGTTCAACGATGGCTGGGTTCTGTCGGATATCAACGTCGCCATCCTCTATGTCTTTGCCGTGTCTTCGTTGGAAGTTTATGGCGTGATCATGGGCGGTTGGGCGTCGAACTCAAAGTACCCATTCCTGGGATCGCTGCGCTCAGCCGCGCAGATGATTTCATACGAAGTGTCCATCGGCCTGATCATCATTGGCATCATCATTTCGACCGGTTCGATGAACTTCGGTGATATCGTTCGCGCGCAGGATGGCTCGTTTGGCTTCTTCAGCTGGTACTGGTTGCCGCATTTCCCGATGGTATTCCTGTTCTTCATCTCGGCGCTGGCCGAGACCAACCGGCCACCCTTCGACCTTCCCGAAGCGGAATCGGAGTTGGTTGCCGGTTACCAGGTCGAATACTCAGCCACACCTTTCTTGCTGTTCATGGCCGGTGAGTACATCGCTATCTTCCTGATGTGCGCCCTGACCACGCTGCTGTTCTTCGGCGGCTGGCTGTCGCCGATCCCGGGCTTGCCCGATGGCGTGTTGTGGATGGTCGCTAAGATGGCGTTCTTCTTCTTCATCTTCGCGATGGTCAAGGCGATCACGCCCCGCTACCGCTATGACCAACTGATGCGTCTGGGTTGGAAAGTGTTCCTGCCGTTCAGCCTCGTCTGGGTTGTCTTTGTGGCCTTCGCAGCGAAATTCGACTGGTTCTGGGGTGCGTTCGCCCGTTGGAGCGTAGGAGGCTGATATGACACAAATCGACTACACCCGCGCTGCCAAATACTTCCTTTTGCAGGACTTCTGGGTCGGTATGAAACTGGGGCTAAAGTATTTCTTCGCCCCCAAAGCCACCGTGAACTATCCGCACGAAAAAGGACCTCTGTCGCCGCGTTTCCGGGGTGAACACGCCCTGCGTCGCTATCCGAATGGCGAGGAACGCTGCATCGCCTGCAAACTCTGCGAGGCGATCTGCCCGGCTCAAGCCATCACCATCGACGCCGAACCGCGCGAAGACGGCAGCCGCCGCACCACGCGCTATGACATCGACATGACCAAATGCATCTATTGCGGTTTCTGCCAAGAGGCGTGTCCAGTCGATGCCATCGTCGAAGGTCCGAACTTCGAATTTGCCACCGAAACGCGGGAAGAGCTGTTCTACGACAAGGAAAAACTGCTCGACAATGGCGAACGCTGGGAAGCTGAGATCGCTCGCAATCTGGAAATGGACGCGCCGTACCGATGATGAAGGTGTTCTTATCGCAGTGGAGGTTTTATCTCGTCTTACTTACGGGTTTTTCGATACTTGCCTTAATCCGGTGGCATTTGGGTTTCGACGGAGCCGTTGAAGCAATTCTTTTTGGGCTCGGATTGTGCGCGTTGTTCTTTGGGGCTGATCTAGTTTTGTCGAAGTACAAGAAACGGGGATTAGACGTCTTGCTGTATATTCTCATTTTTGTCGCATCGACGGCTTACTGGTTGCGCCCCCAATGACTGATAATCCTACAAATCCGTTCGAGCTGATGATGAAGCAAGCTCAGGACATGGCCAAGGCGATGAACCCGGCGATGGAGAATTTCTCGCCCAAAGGGTTCGAGGCGCTGTGGCCGACCATGCCGAAAGAAGTCATGGAGATGATGTTCGGCAACACCGTCAACAAGGAC
The DNA here is from genome assembly GCF_056533505.1 of Ruegeria sp. G2. NCBI lineage: Bacteria > Pseudomonadati > Pseudomonadota > Alphaproteobacteria > Rhodobacterales > Roseobacteraceae > Ruegeria > Ruegeria sp. G2. The sequence goes on from NZ_JBQFON010000003.1 coordinate 230,736, forward strand.
GGGCTGGATGCCAAGACCCGCCTGCTACTGACGCTGGCCGGGCTGACCTGTCAAGGCGCTCAGGCGGACTCGGCAGTGCGTCAGACCGTCCGGCATGCGCTGGAAGCGGGCGCAAAGAAACAAGAGATCGTGGAAACGATCGGTCAGATGTCGGTCTTTGCCGGCATCCCGGCCATGACCCGCGCGCTGGATCTGGCGCAAGAGGTCATGGGCGACAACGAGGATGAGGATCAATGACCGTCTTTGCCTTCTACCTGTTTGCCATCAGCACCATCACCGGCGGGCTGTTCACGGTGATCAGTCGCCAACCGGTGCACTCGGTGCTGTGGCTGATCCTGTCCTTCCTGTCCTCAGCTGGGCTATTCGTGCTGCTGGGGGCCGAGTTCGTGGCGATGCTGCTAATCATTGTCTATGTCGGTGCGGTCGCGGTTCTGTTCCTCTTCGTGGTGATGATGCTGGATGTGGACTTTGCCGAACTGAAGGCCGAGATGGCGCGCTATATGCCGCTGGCCTTGCTGATCGGGTTGGTCATCTTGATGCAGTTCGTTATGGCAATCGGTGCCTGGGATAGCGCCGAGGGCGCGGCGGCCAATCTGGCGCAACCGGTTCCGGTCGACCGTCATAATACCGAGGCGTTGGGTGTCATCCTTTATGATCAATATTTCCTTCTTTTCCAGCTGGCGGGCCTGATCCTGCTGGTGGCCATGATCGGCGCGATTGTGCTGACACTGCGCCACCGTCAGGACATCAAGCGTCAGGACATCATCGGCCAGATGATGCGCGACCCGGCAAAGGCGATGGAGTTGAAGGACGTGAAACCGGGGCAGGGACTTTAAGACGATGATCGGACTTGAACACTATCTTACGGTCGCGGCGACACTGTTCGTCATCGGCATCTTCGGTCTCTTCCTGAACCGCAAGAACGTCATCATCCTACTGATGAGCATCGAACTGATGCTGCTGGCGGTGAATATCAACCTTGTGGCATTTTCCAGTTTCCTCGGCGATCTGGTCGGGCAGGTGTTTACGCTGTTCGTTCTGACAGTGGCGGCGGCCGAGGCGGCGATCGGGCTGGCCATTCTGGTCTGCTTCTTCCGCAACCGCGGCACCATCGCGGTTGAAGACGTCAATATGATGAAGGGGTAAGAGAACATGGAAACCACCATCCTCTTTGCCCCGCTGGTGGGCGCGCTGCTCTGCGGGTTTGGCTGGCGCTTTATCGGCGAGAAAGCCGCCATGTGGACCGCAACAGGCCTGCTGTTTCTGGCCTGTCTGCTGTCGTGGATCGTGTTCTTCGCGTTCGACGGGGTTACGCAACAGATCGAGATCATGCGCTGGATCGAGAGCGGATCTTTGTCGACAAGCTGGGCTATTCGTCTGGACCGTCTGACGGCGATCATGCTGATCGTGGTGACGACCGTCTCGGCGCTCGTGCACCTCTATTCCTTCGGCTACATGGACCACGATCCGCAATGGCGCGAGGGCGAGAGCTATAAGCCGCGTTTCTTTGCCTATCTGTCCTTCTTCACCTTCGCCATGCTGATGTTGGTGACCGCAGATAATCTGGTTCAGATGTTCTTTGGCTGGGAAGGCGTGGGCGTCGCCTCATACCTGTTGATCGGCTTCTACTATCGTAAGCCGTCGGCCAATGCCGCGGCGATGAAAGCGTTCATCGTCAACCGCGTGGGCGACTTTGGCTTTGCACTGGGGATTTTCGCGCTGTTCTTCCTGACGGACAGCATCAACTTTTCCGACATCTTCGCGTCAGCGCCCGCGCTGGCAGAAGAAAAGCTGCACTTCCTGTGGGGGGAGTGGACCGCGATTGAAGTGATCTGCGTCCTGCTGTTCATCGGCGCGATGGGTAAATCAGCGCAGTTGATCCTTCACACCTGGTTGCCCGACGCGATGGAAGGCCCAACGCCTGTATCGGCACTGATCCACGCGGCGACGATGGTGACCGCGGGTGTGTTCCTGGTCTGCCGCATGTCGCCGCTGATGGAGTTCGCTCCGGGAGCGACCGGGTTCATCACTTTCCTTGGCGCATCGACCGCGTTCTTCGCCGCGACTGTGGGTCTGGTTCAGACCGACATCAAACGCGTCATCGCCTATTCGACCTGTTCTCAGCTGGGATACATGTTCGTGGCCGCTGGCGTCGGCATGTATTCAGCGGCGATGTTCCACCTGCTGACACACGCATTCTTCAAGGCGCTGCTATTCCTTGGTGCAGGCTCGGTCATCCATGCAATGCATCACGAGCAGGAAATGACCGAATATGGTGGCCTGCGGAAGAAGATACCTTATACGTTCTGGGCGATGATGATCGGCACTCTGGCGATTACTGGCGTGGGTATTCCGCTGACCACTTTCGGCTTCGCCGGTTTCCTGTCGAAAGACGCAATTATCGAAAGCGCGTATGCCGGTGGCACTGGATATGCCTTCTGGATGCTGGTCATCGCTGCGATGTTCACATCGTTCTACAGCTGGCGCCTGATCTTCCTGACCTTCTATGGTGAGGAGCGTGGCGACAAGCATACCCATGAACATGCGCATGAAAGCCCAATGACCATGTTGGTACCGCTGGGCGTGCTGTCGCTGGGTGCAGTGTTTGCCGGGATGATCTGGTACGGCAATTTCTTTGGCCATGCGGATAAGGTGGGCAAGTTCTACGGGGTTCCAGTGGCCGAGGCATCAGAGCATGCAGAGGCGGGCGATCACAGCAAAGCGGATTCGCATGGCGAAGATAGCCACGCGAACGACAGCCACGCAGACGATAGCCATGCCGATACCGCCCATGCGGATGACGGACATGGTGAGAAGGACTCGCATGGCGGCGATCACCACTATGTCTTTGCCGGAGAACCGGGTGAAGGTGCGCTTTATATGGCACCCGACAACCATGTGCTGGACGATGCGCACGCAGCCCCGAAATGGGTTAAGGTCTCACCCTTTGTAGCGATGTTGCTTGGGTTCATCGTGGCTTACTGGTTCTACATCGTGAACACCTCGCTGCCTGCACGTTTGGCCGCGAACCAGCGTCCGCTCTACCTGTTCCTGCTGAACAAGTGGTACTTTGACGAGATCTACGACGCGATTTTCGTCAAACCCACTGTGGCGCTTGGCCGGTTCCTGTGGAAGCGCGGCGACGGCAACACGATTGACGGCTTCCTGAATGGGGTTGCGATGGGCGTTGTGCCCTTCTTCACGCGCCTCGCCGGGAAAGCTCAAACCGGTTACATCTTTACTTACGCCTTCTGGATGGTCTTGGGCATCGCCGCCCTTGTCACCTGGATGTCTATCGGCGGAGGCGCTCACTAATGGACAATATCCTATCTATTGTCACCTTCATCCCCGCCATCGCTGCAGGCATTCTGGCCCTGTTCCTGCATGGTGAGGACGTAGCCGCGCAACGCAACGCGAAATGGGTCGCGTTGGTTGCAACAACCGTGACCTTCCTGGTCTCGATCGGCATCTATACCGGCTTTGATCCGTCCAACACCGGCTTTCAGATGGTGGAAGAGGGCGAGTGGCTGCTGGGTCTGAAATACAAGATGGGTGTCGACGGCATCAGCGTTCTGTTCGTGCTGCTGACCACCTTCATCATGCCGCTGACCATTTTGGCCAGTTGGAACGTCACGGATCGTGTCAAAGAATACATGATCGCCTTCTTGCTGCTGGAAACGCTGATGCTGGGCGTGTTCATGGCGCTGGATCTGGTGCTGTTCTACCTGTTCTTCGAGGCGGGCCTGATTCCGATGTTCCTGATCATTGGTATCTGGGGTGGCAAAGACCGAATTTATGCCAGCTTCAAGTTCTTCCTCTACACCTTCCTTGGCTCGGTGCTGATGCTGGTGGCGATGGTTGCCATGTATGCGGATGCGGGCACCACGGATATCGAGGCGCTGATGAGCCATCAGTTCTCGTCGGAAGGGTTCAGCGTGCTGGGCGTGTATATCGTCGGCGGTATGCAGACGCTTATGTTCCTGGCCTTCTTCGCGTCGTTTGCGGTGAAGATGCCGATGTGGCCTGTCCACACCTGGCTGCCGGATGCGCACGTTCAGGCGCCAACGGCGGGATCGGTTGTTCTGGCTGCGATACTGTTGAAGATGGGCGGCTATGGCTTCCTGCGATTCAGTCTGCCGATGTTCCCGGTGGGTTCGGCGGTGATGACGGACGTCGTGCTGTGGATGTCGGCGATTGCGGTTGTCTACACCTCGCTTGTGGCGTTGGTGCAGGAGGATATGAAGAAGCTGATCGCCTATTCCTCGGTCGCACATATGGGCTTTGTGACCATGGGTATCTTTGCAGCGAACCAGCAGGGCATTGACGGCGCGATCTTCCAGATGCTCAGCCACGGGTTCATCTCGGCCGCGCTCTTCCTTTGCGTCGGTGTGATCTATGACCGGATGCACACCCGCGATATCGAGGCGTATGGCGGTTTGGTAATCCGGATGCCCGCCTATGCGCTGGTCTTCATGTTGTTCACCATGGCAAATGTTGGCTTGCCGGGTACGTCCGGGTTCATCGGAGAATTCCTAACCCTGATGGGTGCCTTCCAGGTCAACACATGGGTAACGGCTGTGGCCGCGACCGGTGTGATCTTCTCGGCCGGCTATGCGCTTTGGCTGTACCGCCGTGTGGTATTTGGCGACCTGATCAAGGAAAGCCTGAAAGCCATTACCGATATGAGCTCGCGCGAGCGGCTGATCTTTGCGCCTCTGATCATGATGACCATTCTGCTGGGTGTTTATCCTTCGCTGGTGACCGATGTGATCGGCAACTCGACGGCTGCGTTGATTTCGAACTATGACACGGCTCTGGCCGCGGCTGAGACCGCGACCCAGTCAGCCGCATCGCATTAAGGAGGCTTTGGAGACATGATCCAGGCTGATCTGACAATTATCCTGCCGGAAGTCGTTCTGGCGATCTATGCGATGGCGGCGCTGATCGGGGCTGTCTACACAACAAAAGATGGGCTGGCACCGGTGTTGGTCTGGTCAACGGCAGGGCTTATGGCGTTGCTGGCGATTTGGATCGCGACCAATGGCGATGGCACGAATGTTGCTTTCAACGGCATGTTTGTAGATGACGGCTTTGCCCGGTTTGCCAAAGTTGCAATTCTTCTTTCTGCAGCCGGTGTCCTGCTGATGAGTCAGGATTACATGGCACGCCGTGGTCTGTTGCGTTTCGAATATCCGCTTCTGGTGGCTCTGGCCGCTGTTGGCATGATGATGATGGTCAGCGCGGGCGATCTGATGTCGCTTTATATGGGCCTCGAGTTGCAATCACTGTCGCTCTACGTCGTGGCCGCGCTGCGTCGGGACAGTGCCAAATCGACCGAGGCGGGACTGAAGTATTTTGTTCTAGGCGCGCTCAGTTCTGGCCTGCTGCTTTACGGCGCGTCGCTGGTCTATGGCTTTACCGGAACGACTTTGTTCTCGGGCATCATCCAGACCGTGCATCACGACGACGTATCACTCGGCCTCCTATTTGGCCTTGTTTTGCTGATCTCTGGCCTTGCCTTCAAAGTTTCTGCTGTGCCGTTCCACATGTGGACACCGGATGTGTATGAAGGTTCACCGACACCCATTACCGCGTTCTTCGCCACTGCCCCGAAAGTGGCCGCGATGGCCCTGTTCGCGCGTGTTTTGCACGATGCCTTTGGCGGAGTTGTCAAAGACTGGCAACAGGTGATCGTTCTGTTGTCGGTTCTGTCCATGCTGCTGGGTGCAGTCGCGGCGATTGGGCAGCGTGACATCAAACGCCTGATGGCGTTCTCGTCGATTGCACATATGGGCTATGCCCTGATTGGTCTGGCCGCTGGTACCGAGATGGGCGTCAAGGCCATGCTGATGTATCTGGCGATCTATGTGACAATGAACATCGGCACGTTCGCCTTCATCTTGATGATGGAGCGGGATGGCAAGCCAGTGACGGATATCGATGCACTGCGTCAGTATTCAAAACGTGATCCCGGGAAAGCTCTGGCTGTTCTGATCCTGATGTTCAGCCTTGCGGGCGTGCCACCGATGCTGGGCTTTTTCGCCAAGTTTGGCGTCTGGCAAGCTGGTGTAGAGGCAGGGTTGACCGGTCTGGTCATTGCCTCGGCCATCGCTTCGGTCATCGGTGCGTTCTATTACTTGCGGATCGTGTTCTACATGTATTTCGGGGCTGAGAACGAGGACCCAATCGAAACGCGTTCGTCACCAGTTCTGTGGGGTGCTCTGATGGGGTCTGCCGCGCTGATGCTGATCGGTGTGTTTTATCAGTTCGGAATCGAAGGCGCTGCAGCTGCAGCGGCGACAACGCTTGTCAACTGATCTTGGTTCCGTAAACAGAAAGGGGCTCGGTCACTGTACCGGGCCTTTTTGACATGAGTGATTGGCCGCAAGGATACGGGCTGCATGTACTGCAGGAAGTGGACAGCACCCTAAACGAAGCCGCGCGACTCGCGCCGACCGCCTCGGGACCCGTCTGGATTTTGGCGCATCGCCAGACCGCAGCGCGCGGTCGGCGTGGTCGTGTCTGGACCAACCCCAAGGGTAATCTGGCCGCGACCTTGCTGATGCGACCGCCCGGAGATCCGGAACAGGCCGCGCTTCGCAGTTTTGTCGCGGCCCTCGCACTTTACGATGCCTGCGTCGCGGTGACCGGTCGAGCGGCGGGTTTGTCACTGAAGTGGCCTAACGATGTGTTGCTCAACGGTGGCAAGCTGGCTGGTATCTTGCTGGAAAGCACTGGGCAGGGACGAGGTGTTTCGCATCTGGCAATCGGCATTGGCGTCAATTTGTCCGAGGCTCCCAGCGCTGACAGCGTCGAACCCAGCGCCGTGCGGCCGGTGTCGTTACTGTCGGAAACCGGTTCCCATGTCACGCCTGAGGATTTTCTGGCAGAACTGGCTTCGGCCTATGCCCACTATGAAACCCAGTTCATGACGTATGGTTTCGATCCGATCCGCACCGCGTGGCTCTCTCGCGCAGCACGGCTGGGTGAGGTTATTACCGCCCGTACCGCAGCGTCCGAGACGGTAGGAACCTTCGAAACGGTAGACGCGGGTGGCAGCCTTGTCCTAAACACCGCTAAGGGCCGTGTCAGCATTCCTGCCGCGGATGTCTATTTCTAAAGGGGGCACAAATGCTTCTGGCGATTGATTGCGGCAATACCAACACCGTTTTCTCGATCTGGGATGGCGAGAAATTTCTGTGTACCCTGCGCACCTCAACCCACCACGCGCGCACCGCGGATGCGTATTTCACGTGGTATTCGACATTGGTAAAGCACTACGGAATTGAGGTGGACATTACAGATGTCATCATCTCTTCGACTGTGCCACGTGTTGTTTTCAACCTGCGGGTATTTGCAGACCGTTTCTTCGGATGCCGCCCTCTGGTCGTTGGTAAACCCGACTGTCTGCTGCCCGCCAACCCTCGTGTCGACGAAGGCACGCAAGTCGGACCGGACCGTCTGGTTAATACAGCAGGGGCCTTTGACCGATTTGGCGGTGATCTGGTTGTGGTGGATTTCGGTACGGCAACGACATTTGATGTCGTCGCTCATGACGGTGCATATGTCGGCGGAGTTATCGCGCCTGGCGTCAATCTTAGCCTTGAGGCACTGCACCTCGCAGCAGCCGCGCTGCCACATGTAGACATATCGAAGCCACAAAAGGTGATCGGGACCCACACGGTAGAGTGCATTCAATCCGGTGTCTTCTGGGGCTATGTCGGTTTGGTACGCGAGATCTGCGAGCGTATAAAAGCCGAGGCCGGGGTGCCTATGAAAGTAATCTCGACCGGGGGGCTTGCGCCCCTGTTTCAGCAAGCCGCTGACCTGTTCGACGAGTTTGAAGATGATCTGACGATGCACGGCCTGACCGTGATCCATCGCTATAACAAGGAAAATGGCTCAACATGAGCAGTGAACGACTGATCTATCTGCCGCTGGGCGGTGCAGGCGAAATCGGCATGAATGCCTACGTCTATGGCTACGGCAAACCTGGGCATGAGCGATTGATTCTTGTGGACCTCGGGGTTGCTTTCCCGGACATGGATACCTCGCCCGGCGTTGATCTTATCTTTGCCGATATCACATGGCTAAAGGAGCGTGCCGATCAGCTTGAAGCGGTCTTTATCACTCATGCGCATGAGGACCACGTCGGAGCGGTCGCGCATTGCTATGAGTCACTGGGTGCACCCGTTTATGCGCGTGCCTTCACGGCGAATATTGCGCGCCGCAAGATGGAGGAGCATGGCCATCCGACCGAGACGGTGCGAACCGCATCTCCGTGGCCCGAGCAGATCAATGCCGGACCATTCACAGTTGGTTTCTTGCCGGTATCGCATTCGATCCCGGAAAGTGCAGGGCTGGTCATCGACACTCCGGCTGGGCGCGTTGTGCACACTGGTGATTTCAAGCTGGACGCCAATCCAATTGTGGGTGAACCGTTTGATCCTGACTTGTGGTCCGAGGTGGCGAAGTCGGGTGTCAAAGCGTTGGTGTGTGACAGTACAAACGTCTTTTCATCCCACCCCGGCCGCTCGGAATCCGAGGTCGGGCCTGAAATCACGCAGCTGGTGCAGGATGCCAGTGGCATGGTTATCGCAACCACATTTGCATCGAACGTGGCGCGTGTGAAAACGCTTGCCGAGGCTGGCCAGAAGGCTGGACGTTCGGTCGTATTGCTGGGCCGTGCGATGCGCCGGATGATCGAGGCGGCCACTGAAACGGGTATTCTCAGCGATTTCCCGAAAGTCTTAAGCGCGGAAGAGGCGCTGGATGTCCCGCGCGCAAACCTGATGCTGATCGTGACTGGCAGTCAGGGAGAACGCCGTGCGGCCAGCGCCCAACTGGCGCGCGGTAAGTATCGCGGGCTTGAGGTGAAAGAGGGGGATCTGTTTCTGTTCTCGTCCAAGACTATCCCAGGAAACGAACGCGGTGTGATCCGCATTATGAACCAGCTCAGTGAAAAGGGCGTGGATGTGGTCGATGACAGTTCGGGGCTGTATCACGTCTCGGGTCACGCGAACCGGCCTGATCTGGAAAAGGTTCATGCTCTGGTTGATCCGCAAATGGTCATTCCGATGCACGGCGAGCACCGCCATTTGCGTGAACATGCCAAACTGGCCGAGGCGGGTGGCAGGACCGGAATTCTGGCCGTGAATGGCACCATATTGGACCTGACCGGAAATGCTCCGAAAGTGGTAGACTACATCGAGACGGGCCGGACCTATCTGGATGGTACGGTCAAGATTGGCGCATTGGATGGTGTTGTGCGTGACCGTATCCGCATGGCATTGAATGGCCATATCACAATCACAGTCATTCTGGACGAAGAAGACGAACCGTTGGGCGAGCCATGGTGCGACACGATGGGACTGCCCGAGATTGGATCGTCCCGTGCCGGTCTGGTCGAGGTGTTGGAAGAAGATTTGAACCAGTTCCTGATGCGCGCTGGCGCAAAAACGCTGCGCGATGACGACAAGCTGGAAGAGGGGTTGCGCCGGATTGCGCGCCAGACCGCCCAAGCTGAGATCGGCAAAAAACCCGAGGTGACGGTAGTCGTCAGCCGGATGCGTTAGCTCGTGTAGGGCATTGGAAAGCCGCGCAATTGCAGGAACAGGCTGGCTTCTTCGTTGTTGAGGAAAAAAGGCACTGTGTCCGGCGGGCTTGGGTCAGCAGCGCGCGCAGCGATTTCGGCCAGAACGACTTCGGTGATGAAAGGCAGATCGAATTCGCGCGCCTGGCTGATTTTGACCCACTGCAAATGCGATAACTCGTCCGAGGCATGAGTGAAGTCATCCAGATCGCCTTGAATCGCTTTTGCATCGACCAAAAAGAACCGGGCATCAAACCGGCGTGAGCGACCGGGTGGCGTGACCGCCCGGAACACGAATTGTAGCGCTTCTGCGGAAGGCTGGTAGCCCATAGCGGCAAAGCTCTGCCAGTCGTTCGGGGCCGTACCTTGCCAATCACCCGGTTGCCCAAGGATCAATCCGGTTTCTTCCCACAATTCACGGATCGCGGCAGCCGCCAGCGCATTCTGCAACCCTGGTTCTGATCGCTGTAACAGACGTTCGGAGCAGAGATCGGGTAACTGAGTACTCAGTGGAACGTGCGCGTCTTCAGGGTCGACTGCACCGCCGGGAAAGACAAATTTGTTTGGCATAAACGCGGCTTTCGCACCACGCTGCCCCATCAGGATCGAGGGGTCGCTGAGCCTGTCGCGCAGAACGATGACGGTCGCGGCATTGCGAATGGCGGTTTTGTCCGCGCTCATGCAGATTTGCCGAACCCGTGCATCCGACGCGCCCATTGATATGCGACCACAGCCCCTTTCAAGCGGGGCAGAAGGTACAGCGAGAGGGCAACGCAGGCGATCGAGAAGCCAATGGCCATGACCCAAGGGTCAGGCCGCCAGTGTACGTATGAGACGTGCAGCGCAGGTGCCAGAAGGTGCCCGACGATCAAAATGGTAAGATAGGCCGGGCCATCATCGGCACGGTGGTGAAACAATTCCTGACCGCATTCCGAGCAACTATCATTAACCTTGAGATAGCTGTGCAACAGCTTGCCCTCGCCGCAATTCGGGCATTTGCAACGAAACCCACGGATCAGTGCGGGTTTGGTCGGGCGGTCTTCTTCGATCGCAGTGTCGATAGTCTGATCAGTCATTTAAATCTCGCGCGTTTCTATTCGGGCGATATAGGCCGTTTCGAACCCGTCGGAAAAGGGGGGTGCGTCGCTTTGTGGCGATTGCTCACAGCGTATCAGCAACTGATCGAATTTCAAACATGGCGAAAAAAGTTGTGCGCGATGCGACGGAAAGCTGCCCGGGCTGCGTTTTAAGAAGTATCAACAGCGGCAAGGTGCCGCTAAATTCAGGGAACTTTGTAATGAAAACCAAAACTTTCATCTCGGCCATCGTTCTTGCGGCAGTTGCAGTATCCGGCAGCTCAGCACTGGCCAAAGGGCCGCGTCCGACGTTTCAGGAACTGGATGCCGATGGAGACGGGCAGGTAACGCAGGCCGAGATCGCGGCGCATCGCAACCAGAAGTTCACGACCGCGGACACGGACGGAGACGGGCAGCTGAGCGTTGAGGAAATGCAGGCAGCAGCACAGGCGAAAGCCGGCGAGCGTGTCTCTAAGATGTTTGAGAAGCACGATGCTAACTCCGATGGTTTCCTCAGCGAAGATGAATTGCCGAAACCGCGCCGTGCCACCAAGATGTTCGAGCGTATCGACGCCGATGGGAACGGATCGATATCAGAACAGGAATATGCGGATGCGAAAGACAGGATGGGTCGGAAACACAAACGGCACCAGAAGTCGGACACAGACAACAACTGATACGGGATGGAGGATCTGACCTCTTACCCAAACGAGGCGCACGGCAGTTTTTCTGCCGTGCCCGAGCTCAGCGACGAGGAGTTGCTGGGCCGGTTTGCTGATGGCAATGCGGCTGCGGCCCGTCTGCTGACCGGGCGGCTTGGACCGCGCAGCTATTCCGTGGCCTTGCGAATGTTGGGAAATCAGGCGGAAGCCGAAGATGTGACACAAGAGGCGATGATGCGTCTTTGGAAGATGGCGCCTGACTGGGTGCCGGGACAGGCGCAGATTTCGACCTGGCTTTATCGTGTGACATTGAACCTGTGCCTGGATATGCGCCGAAGAAATCGGCCTGATGCGCTCGAAAATGTTGCCGAGCCAGAAGACGAATCCGCCAGCGTGGTTGATCGGATGCAAGATACCGAGCGTAAGGATGCGTTGCAGGCGGCATTGGATCAGTTGCCGGATCGGCAACGGCAAGCTGTGGTTCTGCGGCATATCGAAGAGTTGTCCAACCCTGAAATCGCAGGGATTATGGATATCTCGGTTGAGGCGGTTGAAAGCCTGACTGCGCGTGGAAAACGATCACTGGCCGCACTACTTGCGGGGCGTCGGGATGAACTGGGGTACGAACATGGCTGATCACGACAAAAAACTCGAACACCTGTTTGCGCAAGCGCGCGACGCTCGGGATGTGTTCCCGGACAATCTTGCCGTCCGAATTGAAACCGATGCAGAGGCGGTTCGGTTGGCTCGATCCGCACACAAACGGCGTCGAACATGGCGGGACCGGATGAATGTCATCGGCGGATGGCATGGGGTAAGTGGCCTTGTGGCCGCAAGTGCAGCTGGCATCTGGATCGGGTTTTCTGCGCCTGCTTTTCTACCTGACCCTGCAGACTATTTTGTCTCGCAGGATGCAACCTATCTGGTGGCTGATCTCAACTTAGATGAAAACTATCTGGAGGACGCGGAATGAGCGATAATCCTGCACCCAAACGCAAATGGATGCCCATTCTGCTGATCGCTTCGCTTGCTCTGAACCTGCTGATTGCAGGAGTCGTCCTGGGTACAGCCTTGCGTTTCAAAGGCAGTGATCGTGCCGCTATACCGCCAGGATTTGGCCCAGCATTGTACTATGCCCTGCCCAAATCTGATCGCAAAGCTCTCAAGGATGAATTGTCAGATCTGCGTGGCAAAGGATCGCATCGACGCAAACAGGATTTTGGTGCGCTTAGCCAGGCCTTGCGAGCCGTGCCATTTGATCCGTCTGCGGTTGAAGATTTGCTTGAGAAGCAAGCGCAGGCAACGGCAGAGCTGCAAACAGCGCTGCACCAGCAATGGCTTGCGCAGGTCACGCAAATGAGTGCGGAAGAGCGGGTCGAATATGCAAATCGGCTGGAGGAGGTCGTCAGACGCGGCCCAGGAAAACACAAGAAACGAAACTGACCCGTCAGGCTGCTGAACTACGGATATGCACCTGGTTGCGACCCGCATTTTTCGCCGCATACAGAGCTTGGTCGGCTGAACGAATCAACTGACCGACGGCATTTCTGCGATCTGCAATATTCAGATCAGGTGAGGAACACCATTTTACGCCTACGCTGATCGTGACCGAGGTCAATACGGATTCGTCGGGCAGGCAAAACGGTTTGTTGCAAATGCTTTCGCAGATCTTGTCCGCGAGTTTTAACGCCTGCTCTGCCGAGCAATGAGGCAGCCCAATCATGAATTCCTCTCCGCCGATGCGTGCGACAAAGCCGGCCTTTTCTGTTGCTGCCTGAAGCCTGCGCGCTGTTTCTGTCAGAACGATGTCACCGCCAGCATGACCAAAACGATCATTAATCGCCTTGAAGTGATCTAAATCCGCCAGCATCAATGCAAACCCACGCCCTGTTTCCAAGGCCTGGTGGGCGATCTGATCAAGTGCCCTCATGGCGAATCGACGATTGTGTAACCTTGTCAAAGGATCGGTTAGCGATTCGGATAGATCTTTACGTATCGACGCACGCAATTTGTCGTCGCGGGTTTTGCGAGCGATCTGGGTATCGAGCCGGAGCGAGATTTCGTCCGGGTGGAACCCTCCCATACAAATTGCATCCGCCCCTTTGTCCAAAGCCTCGGCGGCGAGGGTCGCATCCTCGTTTGACAGAACGCCGATTAAAACGGTGTTTCGGGTGGCGCTGCGGGATTTTAGATCGGCCAGGATGTGCCCTCCTGATCCGCCGGGCGCAAGCTCAACGACAATGGCATCAGGAGCGGGTTCAGAGAAAACGCCGTGCAGATCGGGTAAAGTGTAGTTGGACAGGCGGTGTCGTGTTTGCTGTGCCAACGCACTGCCCCATAGCGCTCCAGCGCGTGGGGTCTGGGTCAACAGTGCAATCTGCGCGATCGCCGGTGGCGCAAGCGGTATCTGTGCCGCCTCACCAAAACCAATGGATTGGTTGGCGTCTCCAAGGCTCAGTTCCTGCCGATCGGCATGTGAGCGCAACATGCTGCGAACGCGCGCGAGAAGCAAAGTATCCTTAAATGGGTAACCCAGCACGTCGTCTAAACCATCCGATAAGGCCTTTAATCGCGCCGCCCTATCATTTTGCGGCGTGATGGCAACAATCGGTACATCGGCCAAAGCGGGATCAACTGCCATTAACTTCTTAACATCCGAGGCGGTCCCGTCGGGCAAGGTTTGGGCGGTCAAAACCAAGTCAGGACGCGTGCGCCTTAGTAAAGCGCCCAATCCGGCCAGCTTTTCCCCTTGTACAACATGATACCAAGCCGCGGTGAGCTGGACCTTAAGCATAATGCGATTGGTCGAGACCCCGTCGAGGACCAGTATGGTACCCTGTACAGACATTGCCGTTCACCGTTAGATTGCATGCGCTACCAAAGTGTTTATGAGTCTGGTTAACAAACCCTTTCCAAGAGCGTCGTCGAGGCCAGATAATGCCAATCTCTGTCCATTCTGCTGAAACATTGGCCCTGAGGGTGCTGAATTGGTTGGTGGGAAATGATGAGTTGCTCCCAGTTTTTTTGGGTGCAACCGGCGCTTCCATAGAGGATTTGCGTGCTCGGGCAGGAGAAGGCGAGTTTCTGGGATCGGTACTGGACTTTCTGGTGCTTGACGATTCCTGGGTGATCGCCTTTTGTGACGCCCATTCCGTGCCCTACGAAGAACCCGGCCGCGCCCGCGCTGTGTTATCCGGCACTTCTGATATGCACTGGACCTGACCAATAGGAGCCTAAATTCATGAACATTGACGCCCTCGTCTTCGACAAGGACGGCACGCTTTTTGACTTTGCGTCTACATGGGGTGCGTTCGGACGTATCGCGCTTGAACGCCTATCCGACGGTGATACAAAGCGCGCGGCTGAACTTGGCCAGGTCATCGGTTTTGATTATGCCGAGGAGAGGTATAGCCCTGACAGTATCGTTATTGCAGGAACCGTCGATGAAATTGCGCGTGCCCTGACGCCGCACTTGACTGGCATCGCTCAGCATCAAATCGTCGAAACTCTCAATGACGCATCCGCAGCGGCAGAGCAAATGCCTGCCGTTCCTCTCGCACCTTTTCTTGAAAATATGCGAAAGACCGGGCTTAAACTGGGTGTAGCGACCAATGACGCCGAGATACCGGCGCTGCGTCATCTCGAATCGGTCGGAATTCGGGGTCACTTCGATTTTGTTGCAGGGTATGACAGTGGCCACGGCTTCAAACCCGGTCCAGGACAGCTTTTGGCATTTGCCAAACATGTCGATGTTGATCCGTCGCGCGTCGCCATGGTTGGTGACAGTCTTCATGATCTTGAAGCGGGTCGCGCCGCAGGCATGGTGACGATTGGTGTTCTTACGGGGCTTGCCACAACAGAAACGCTCGAACCTTTGGCAGATGTAGTTTTACCCGACATCGGCCATATTCCCGGCTGGTTGTCAGAAATCTGATTGTTCGGTGTTCTGAAACGCCAGTTTGAACGACAAAACCGACACCACTTGTCGCAGATAGAGCGGCCAGAGCTAATTCTTCGGGGCTTTCTTGAGAAAGAGAGCGCCAGGAGGACAGCTATGGAAGACAGCAGGACACGCAGACGCCGCAGCGGTGGCCGCGCTGGTGCAGCCACCCGTCGCGGTAGCGAAGTCATCGATCAGATGCCGTGGAATCCGCCTGTGAACTTAGACCGGCCAACAGAACCGTTGGGGTCAGAGGGGATTGAGGCGATCCACGAAGGAGCTATGCGCATCCTCGAAGAGATCGGTATCGAGTTCTATAATCAAGAAGCTCTTGGCATTTTGCGCGAAGCCGGCTGTACGATCTCTGGTGATAATGTCCGTATGGGGCGGGACTTTGTCATGGAAATGGTGCGCAAAGCCCCCAACTCATTCACCATTACGCCACGCAATCTGGACCGCCAAATCGAGGTTGGAGGCAAAACCATGTTGTTCGGCAATGTTTCGTCACCGCCGAACTATTGGGATATGGAAATTGGCAAAAAAGTACCCGGCACACGACGGATGTGTCAGGATTTGCTGAAACTGACACAGTATTTCAACTGCATCCATTTCGCCGGAGGCTATCCGGTAGAACCCGTCGATATCCATGCCAGCGTCCGACATCTTGATGTGCTTTATGACAAGCTGACACTGACTGACAAGGCGATGCACGCCTACTCACTGGGTAAGGAACGTGTCGAAGATGTGATGGAAATGGTCCGTATCGCGGGCGGTTTGAGTCACGAAGAGTTTGAGGCATCGCCTCGGATGTATACCAACATCAACTCGACCTCACCGCTCAAGCACGACCATCCGATGATCGATGGTTGTCTGAGGTTGGCGCGGCGCGGGCAAGCGATCGTAGTAACTCCGTTTACGCTGGCAGGTGCAATGGCCCCAGTGACGATGGCGGGTGCGGTCGCCCAATCGCTGGCTGAGGCATTGTGTGCGATTGCGCTGTTCCAATATGTCAGGCCCGGCATTCCGTGCGTGATTGGGACGTTCACCTCGAATGTTGATATGAAGTCCGGAGCACCTGCGTTCGGGACGCCGGAATACATGCGCTCGACGCAGATGACCGGACAAATGGCGCGGTTCTATGGATTGCCGATGCGCTCTTCGGGTGTGTGCGCTGCGAATGTGCCAGATGGTCAGGCCATTTGGGAAACATCAAATTCACTGTGGGCCGCTGTTCAATCTGGAACAAATATGGTCTATCACGCGGCTGGTTGGCTTGAAGGCGGTCTGATCGCGAGTCCTGAGAAATTCATCATGGATTGCGAAATCCTGCAACAGATTCAGCGATATATGAAGCCGGAATTGACAGCGACAGGACCGGACGAGATCGCCCTTGAAGCAATCCGTTCAGTGGGAAATGACGGGCATTTCTTTGGCATTCAACACACACAGGATCGCTATACCACGGCGTTTTATCAGCCGTTTCTGAGCGATTGGAAAAACTTTGAGGCCTGGGAAGTCGCTGGCGGTATCTGGACTGCGGAACGGGCCCATCGAATGTTCAAAGAAATCGTTAACAATTTTGAAGCGCCGGCATTGGACGAGGCGATCCGCGAAGAGCTTGAAGACTTTGTTGCCCGCCGCAAGGCTGAAGGGGGCGCGCCGACAGATTTCTGACCTAGCCGAACCACGCAGATTAGTCATGAATGTCTAACATTCTCATGATCTCAGCCAGGATATTGGGTGTTTGTTAAGTTTTCTGGGGTCACCTGAAGCAGATATCCAATTCGAGTTGTTTCATGCATGGGCTGATTAACAGGGCGATCCAATCATTCGTTTGCGCCACTTATGGGCGCCAATGCTGGCTGCAGGCGACCCAAGCCGCAGGATTGGATTTCGTCGAATTCGAGGCGATGCTGATCTATGAGGCAGAGGTTTCAGATCGTGTGCTGGACGTGCTTTGTACCGAATTGAACCGTCGAAAATCCGAGTTTCTTGAGGACTTGGGAACCTACCTCGTATCACATGCGAATATGGAGGACCTAAGGCGATTGCTGCGTTTCGGGGGCGTAACGTATGTCGAGTTTTTGCACTCGCTAGATGATTTGTCTGATCGAGTGCGCCTTGCTGTTTCGGATCTCACGCTGCCGGACCTTGAATTGCAGGAACATTCATCAGCGGAATACCAACTATATTGCTCTCCCGGGCTGCCGGGATTTTCCAGTGTTATGACTGGTGTTTTGCGGGCTATGGCGGATGACTACGGCGCACTTGTTGTTCTTTCGAACGAAGAGCGTCGAAATGGGTCAGAGCTCATTTCGATTACACTGATCGAAAGCGCCTTTGCCGAAGGGCGTCATTTTGAGCTTGGGGCGCGGAAATCATGATCGAAACCGAAGATCTGGGTTCCCTTCTCGATACTTTGTGCCCCATGTATGTTCTTATCAATGATGAGGGGCGAATTGTTCAAGTGGGCCCCACAGTGCAGAAACTGCGCCCGGAGCAACCCATGGCAGGGCGGCGTTTTCTTGACGTCTTTGAGTTGCAGCGCCCGCGTTCTGTCACTGAGTTTCCAACGTTGCTTTCGACGCCAGGCGCGCGGTTACGTCTTCGTTTCCAAGATCAACCGCAAACAGCCTTTAAGGGCCTGATCGCGCCACTTTCTGGAAAGGGTGCATCGGTTGTTAACCTGTCATTCGGAATTTCAATATTGGATGCGGTGCGAGACTATGCACTGACAAGCGCAGATTTCTCAGGCACCGACTTGGCGATCGAATTGCTGTATTTGGTCGAAGCTAAATCTGCCGCGATGGAGGCTTCCAGATCATTGAACCTGCGTCTGCAAGGTGCAAAGCTGGCGGCTGAGGAGCAGGCCTATACAGACACGCTGACCGGGCTAAAAAACCGGCGTGCAATGGACCATATACTCGGGCATTTGATATCAACGAAATCGTCATTTGCATTAATGCATCTGGATTTGGATTTTTTCAAATCGGTCAACGATCGTCTGGGCCATGCCGCAGGGGATTTTGTGCTGCAGCAAGCCGCAATGATCATGCTTGATGAAACGCGGAGTGATGATACGGTCGCTCGTGTCGGCGGGGACGAGTTTGTCTTGATTATCAAAGGGGTGACCGACCGGAAAAAACTCGACAGCATTGCCCGGCGCCTGATCGCGCAACTTTGCCAGCCGATGAAATTCGAGGGAGCGGCCTGCAGTGTATCAGCGAGCGTTGGTACTGCTTTGTCGACCCAGTTCGAAATGCCAAAAGCGCAGGATGTACTGCATGCCGCTGACCTAGCGCTATACGCCGCAAAACGAAACGGACGATCTTGCCACCGGTTCTACTGTGAGTTTTCGAATGCACAACAATCCGGATAGAATGCGCTTGCCTAAATGGCGTCCAATATCGCAGCGATATGTTGTTCGACTTGGGGTAGCTCAGAAATGACTGGCATAACTTGGCCGGCGAAGTTTGCGCGGGCCAATTCTTGCGGCACATCTTCGAGCACATGGCCTCCGGTGCAGGCAAAGAAGGGCAGGCAAAGTGCCTTTTCACCACATCCTGATGCTGCCTCGGCAATGCTTGGAGATTGCTCAACAAAGCCGGTTCGGGTGCTTTTGAATGTGACCAATTGGCCCAGCGTATCTGCAAACCCATGGGCCACCGTTGCCGGGTTATTGCTGCGCCCTGAACCATGGGCTGCAATTACCAGATCAGTGTCAGGTGCTGACCATCCTAGATTTTCAAGTTTTTGATGCAGGGCGCTTTTAACCAAAAATGGCAACTGTGGGTCGATACCTAGAGGATCCAGAATTCTGACCGACCGAGAACCAAGTCGCTTAGGTAAAGCCTTGGTCACAAACCAACCCTTCGCCATGAACAACGGATAGATCGCTAGGTCGCCGTGCAATTCGTCAAGGCACGTCTCAAGCGCGTCAGGTGCAGCCAAAGTGGCGGAATGAACCGAGACCCGATGACACAGTGAATCTATTTGCCTGGCAAAGCGCGCCAGCGCCGCCTCGGCGGGTGCCGGATTTGACGGTTGTCCATGTGCGACGATAACGGCGTGTGGCATGCGGTGCTCCGAGATGGTGCTGCGAAAGATGTCCTGCTTGTTTGCAGAGTCAATGCAGGATTTTTGATCTGGCTATCCAAGTAGGGTCAACCAAAGCCAGACAGTCAGTATGGATGACGCGGTGCCGATCAAAACTGAAGATGCAGCAACCCGTTTGGCGCGCCCATACATATTTGCAAAGATATAGGCGTTGAAGCCCGGAGCCATCGCAGCGGTAAGAACACCTGAGCGAAACAGATCTTGCGGTAGCGCCAGTGAAGTTCCGAATAGCCATACGAGGCTTGGATGTAGCAACAGCGAGATGCAACAGACGAAGATAATGGCGCGCAAATCGCCTTCGGGTCGGTACTTCACCAACACGCCCCCCAATGCGAACAGTGCGCCGGGTAGGGCCGCGCGCGTAATCAGGTTCAACGCGTCATCAACCACGCCCGGTATTACAAATCCGGTAAGATTGACAACAAAGCCCAATGAGATGCCCAGTATCAACGCATTCTTGAACATTGCGGACAATACGGATTTCACCATCCGCGTCCCACCATGGCCACGGTTTCGAAAGATCTCCATCACGGTGATACCAACGCAATAGCAAAACGGTGAATGGAAGGCGATGATCGCAAAATTTCCCGTCAAGTTGTCCGGTCCGTAGGCACGTTCCGTGATGGGCAACCCTAAAAGCACTGAATTTGAGAACAAGCAGCAAAAGCCAATCGCGATCGAGTCCTCCCACTCGCGTCCGAATATGAGGCGAGCGCCTACCATTCCGGCGACAAAACAGAGGCCAGCTGCCGAATAGAAGCTGGTTAATAGTCTGGGGTCGAAGCTTGCGCTGAGATCGAGATTGGCGATGGCCAGAAACAACAAACAGGGAATGGCGAAGCCCTGCGTGAATTTCATCAACCCGTCGATATGGTCTTCGCGGAAATATCCGAACCGGGTTGCCGTATACCCGGCGCCGATGACCAAAAACACCGGCAGGATGACATCGATCAGGCTTTGGAACATGTCGCTGCCATCGACGGTATCGCGCGCGCGAACAGCGTCTTGCCCTACAGAGGTTGCCGGATCACCATGCCGTCAAAAGCAGGCGTAATATGATCCGGTGTTTCCGCATTAACCGTGGCATAATCCAGATCGATATGCATGTTGGTCAGAACGGCACGTTTTGGTTTCAATTGCTCAATCCAGCCCAGCGTCTTCTCCAGATGGGCATGGGTTGGATGCGGGGATCGGCGTAGGGCATCAATGATCAGGCAGTCGAGGTCTGAAAGCTCAGCCATGCTCTCATCATAAAGCTCTGCAACATCAGGCAGATAAACGAGATTTCCTATCTTGAAGCCAAGGGCATCAATCGATCCGTGGTTCACACGGAATGGTCGAAAGGGGATCTGGCCGCCGGGGCCGGAAACCTCAAACGGGCCATTGATTGTCTTTAGGTCCAGGATGGGCGGATAGGGTGAGCCTTCGGGTTGAACAAACGCATATCCAAAGCGACCGAGTAGATCGTTCTGGGTATCGCCGTCCGCCCATACAGGCACGCGGGTTTTCATGTTGAAAACAATCATCCGCAGATCGTCGATGCCATTCGTGTGATCGGCATGGGAATGGGTGTAAATCACGCCATCCAAACGCCCCGTTCCGGTGCCTAGCAATTGGCTGCGCATATCAGGAGACGTATCGATCAATACCGAGGTCGTACCCTCTGGCCCATCGCGTTCGGCCAACAGTGAGCAGCGACGCCGGATGTTTTTGGGGTTCTCCGGATCGCATTCGCCCCAATGCCCCCCAAGTCGCGGTACACCGCCGGACGAACCGCAGCCAAGTATTGTAAAGCGCAGCTCGCTCATGCAGCGGCCTTGTAGCAAGCGGCTTTGGTGAACAGCCGGTCAAAATTGGCCTGTGTTTGGACGGCGAAATCGGCGTACTCCAAACCGAATACTTCGGCCCCTTTGCGCGCTGTATGCGCGGTGTAGGCCGGTTCGTTTCGTTTGCCGCGATAGGGCGGTGGCGCCAGATAGGGCGCGTCGGTTTCAACCAGGATACGATCGATGGGCGCGGCGGCGAAGATATCACGCAGCTCCTGACTTTTGGGGAATGCTGCAATGCCGGACATGGATAGATAGAAGCCAAGATCAAGGGCGGCTCGGGCCAGCTCGGCTGAGGAAGAAAAGCAATGCATGACACAGGAATACGGAGCGTTTCTATGCTCATCCGCCAAGATACGTGCCATGTCCTCATCCGCGGCACGTGCATGGATAATCAGGGGTAATCCGGTCCGCTGCGCCGCTTCGATATGGATACGCAGCGAACGCTTTTGAACGTCCGCCGACTCAGCCGTGTAGTGATAATCAAGCCCGCTTTCCCCAATGCCCACGAATTTCGGATGCTTGGCGAATGCGAGCAGTTCATCGACTGTTGCCATCGGCTCGTCAGCGGCGCTCATCGGGTGGGTGCCCGCGGCATAAAAGACAGGGGCATGAGCCTCGGCGATGGCACGTACCGTGGGCTCGTTACGCAACCGTGTGCAGATGGTCACCATGCGTGTCACGCCAGCGTCGGCAGCGCGTGAAACGATTTCTTCCAACTGACCGTCAAAATCCGGGAAATCCAGATGGCAATGGCTGTCGGTAATTTCGGGAGTGGGGCTCATCTGTTGTGACCGGCGGTTTCCTGTATCTTGAACAGCGTATCTAGGACAAGCGAGGCAGGGTCAAGGTTCACCGCCTGCCCATGCCGCGCACGCGCCGTGATGGGGGCGGCGATTTCGGCCCATTGGCGGGCCTTTTGCGGTGAGCTGGAGAGACGCGATAAAGTTTCGGCCTCATTTGGGGCGGCCTCGGGCATCAGTGCGGTGCCGGTCGCACCAGTCAGAGCCAGGCGCGAGAGCACCACGTCGATTAGCGAAAGCAGCAGATCAAACCGTTCGGTGGCCCCTCGCTGAGCAGCCGTTTCAGCCAGTTTCAGGGCGCGCTGGCGGTCAAGCCGGGGCAGGGTGCCCAGAATGGCAATCAACTCGGCATAAAGTTCCAGTCCGCCGAGATTGATCAAGCGAACGGCATCGCCCACGGACCCGGCGGCAAGGGCTGCCAAATGCTCGGCCTGACCAGAGATTTCCGTGCCGGTCTGTGTCAGCGCAGCCTGCATGTCATCGGTGCCAAGGGGCGAAAGCCGCAGTGTGCGACAACGCGACCGGATGGTCGGCAGCAGGCGCGAAGGTTGGTGTGAAATCAGCAGCAGCGTCGTGCGCGCTGGCGGTTCTTCGAGCATTTTCAGCAGCGCGTTTGCGGCGCTGACGTTCATTTCATCCGCCGAGTCCACAATGACAACCCGTCGACCCCCATCAGCTGAGGACAAGCCGAAGAACCGCCCAAGTTTGCGGACGTCATCAACAACGATTTCATTGCGCAGCCGTCCCTGATCGTTAACAGAGCGGGTAATTGCGGCAAGGCCGGGTTCGGCCCCGGCAAGAATGCGATGGGCGACCGGGTGTTCCGGGGCAATATCCAAAGTGTCAGGCGGAGGTGGAGCGCCGAACAGTCCGCCATCCTCGCGTGGCGGCGTGGCCAGCAAGAACTGCGCGATCCGCCATGCTAGTGTTGCTTTGCCCACTCCACGAGGACCGGTCAGCAACCAACCATGGTGCAATCGATCCGAATTGTACGCGGTCAGAAAGGCCTGTTGTGCTGCGTCCTGCCCGATAAGACGGGTGGTTTCTCGCGGATGTGGCGCGCCAGGGGCCTGATCCGGAGTTAGGGTGTCGTCGCTCATGTCTGGTCTATCGCAGAGAAGTCATTACAATATCTGTCACATCCTGCGCGACGCTGTCCATGTCCCTATTGCCGTTCACGACTCGAAAACGATCCTGGAATTCGTCCGCCAGAGCGAGAAAACCTGCACGCATTTGCAGTTGAAGATCGACACCGAAATCTTCGAACCGTTCTTCAGCACCTTGCCGACCCTTAGCGCGTGAAAGACCGGTTTCCGGATCCATATCGATCAGTAGTGTCAGGTCAGGCTCGCGCCCGATCATCAAATTGTGCAGCTGATCCACGAGGCTGCGAAGATCGCCACGCGACATCCCCTGATACATGCGAGTGCTGTCGGCAAATCGGTCGCAGATGACCACTTTTCCAGCGGCCAGTGCGGGTTCGATTGTGCGTTCCAGATGGTCACGCCGGGCTGCAGTGAATAGCAGAATTTCCGTTTCGGCCGACCAACGATCCGGGTCGCCCTGTAAAACCAGATTGCGAATTTCTTCGGCACCGGCAGACCCACCCGGTTCCCGAGTCAGAATGACATCGCGGCCTTCACGTCGCAGGTGATCGGCCAGCAGTCGAGCTTGTGTAGACTTGCCGGATCCGTCAATGCCTTCGAAGGTAAGAAACGTGCCGCGCGCCGTCACATTTGCTCCAGCGGATTGTTGATCACGTCTTTTAGAACGATGCCGCCCACTGTCATCATGCGGACGACAAACCCGCCGAGGGGGACATCCCTGTCTGCCACCAACGGGCGGCGGATTTCCGGCAGGCCTTCGGGTTTGATCACCAACTCAGCCAGCTGTTGGCCTTTGCTGACCGGCGCATTGATCGGGCCCTCATAAACGACTTCGGCCTCAATGTCCTTGTTGCCCAGGACTGGAAATAGCAGGGTCAGATCACCTTCGGGCACCAAACCCACAGTTTTTTCCGCACCCATCCAAAGCTTGGCCTGCGCTACCGGTTCTTCCGATTTGGCAACTGTCCTCTCGACAAAATTTCGAAACGACCAGTTAACCACGGCCTCAGCCTCCTCTGCCCGCTTGCCGACGCTGTCGAGCCCGGAGAGCACAAAGACAACCCGGCGATCCCCTTGTTTGGCAGAACCAACCAGACCATATCCTGCTTCTTGCGTGTGACCGGTCTTGAGACCGTCGGCCCCGATATCCAGTTTCAGTAGAGGATTGCGGTTGCGTGCGTTCGACGGGGCACGACCGTCGAATTCGAAAACCTCTTCCGCAAAGAGGGGATAGTATTCAGGGAAATCAGTGATCAATCGATCGGCCAGAACTGCCAGATCATGCACAGACATCATGTGCCCCGCAGCAGGCCAGCCATTAGAATTGGCAAAGTTCGAGTTGTTCATACCCATCTGTTGCCCGCGCTGGGTCATAAAGCGGGCAAACCCGGCTTCGGTCCCGTCGGGGCTCAATGCCTCGGCAATCACGACGCAGGCGTCGTTTCCAGATAGCACAATGATCCCGCGCAGAAGGTCTTCGACCCGCACACGGTCCTGCGTGTTCAGGAACATGGTCGAGCCACCATAGCTCATGGCGTGTTCAGATACCGGCAGAGTTTCGTCCAGCGTAAGGCGACCATCGCGCAGCGCTTCAAACGCGACATAAAGCGTCATGAGTTTCGACATAGAAGCCGGGGGCAGAGGCTGATCAGCGTCTTTCGACAACAGCACAGTGCCGGTTTTCTGATCGATCACATAAGCAGCGCGCGCGGTGGTGTCGAACGCATAGGCCGGCAGCGCCATTAGTGCCAGCCCGATGGCAAGAGAGGTTGATCGTAAAGCGGAAAGCATCATTCGCCTCCTAGTTCAGTCAGTTCTTGGCCGTGAAGGCATCAGTAAACCCAAGGTCTTTGACGTCATTCAACAATGCCCGGCGTTCGCTGCGTGTTGCAACAGGTCCAACCAGAACGCGCCATACTGATTTGTCTTCACCTTTCAGTTCAAACACGTCAGCATTCATCCCATTCCGACGTATCTTTTCCGCTGCGCTCTTGGCATTGGATTCAACGCCAAAAGTTCCAGCCTGAACATACGGCTTGGATAAGCCTCCTGCCGTTGCAGTGCTTGCTGCCACCGGTGCCGCTGCAGCGGTCGGTTCGGATGCTTCAATTGCTGCCGCAGCACCTGCGATCGGGTCCAATGGCGTTTCGGTGATCTCGTTAGGGTTTTTCTTTTGCCACCACTTGCGCTTAGCGGGCTTCTCAGTTGGCGGTGTTATCTCTGGGTCTGACAATGCCGCCGACTGCACCTCGGTCGGGGCGGCATCAGCCTCTGTGACGGCGGCAGCAGCTGCTCCTGCTGCCGCAGCGTTGGCTTCATCCGTTGGTTTTTTCTGCCACCATTTGCGTTTGACTGGTTGCTCAGTCGCTTGTGGATCTGCATCGGCAACCTCGGTGCTTTGCACTTCGGCGGGGGTCGACTCATCGTCCGAAGATGCGACGACGGCGCCAGCGGCTGCCCCAGCAACAACTGCAGCACCAGCATTCGTGTTATTGGTTGGTTTTTTCTGCCACCACTTACGTTTAACGGGCTGTTCGACTGCTTCGCCTTCAGCTGTTTCCGTCGCCGCTTCGATTCCTTCTGCAACTTCTCCATCCTCGGTCGCCTCTGTCTCTTCAGGGGCAGGGGGCACTTCAATCGCCTCACGGCGCAGTGCCACGACTTGAACCTTGGTTGGGGCCCCCGCCAGCATACCGAGCTGTTCTGCGGCCGAGGAAGAGACCTGTAGCGCAGGTCCGGGTAAAGCCCGCTCGCGACGGAACAATGCGCCCGTAACTGTCTTGTTGTTGGCTGTGTTCTTGATCCGCACCCGCTCGGGTTGAGTAACATCAGGGTGTGCCACCCAAATTCCACCCAGAGAGGGGCGTCCATCCCAAAGTCCGGCTTCGGTCACCTGAAATACATCGGGTGCCTCAACATCACGCTGGTTCGCAGGTGCCGCATCCGGGAACAACTCGAACCTGTTGGTATTGTCTGCCTCTTCGGTCGCAACTTCTTCTTCAGGGGCCTCTTGCAGGCTGAACCCTTCTTCGCACCCAGCCAAAGCGGCCAAACCCACGACCAGAATTGCCAGCCGTTGTGGCCCTAAGCGTGTGCCCGTAGCTCGCTCCATTGTCTCAATCCCTTGCCTGACAAAGCCATATTGGCCGCGCCCCACCGCGTGATTGCTGGTTCTTCTTGCCAGTCTCTAGCGGTCTTGTCCGCGAATGATAACGCGGGCACGGGGCTAAGGAAAGACTGCTGCTGAAGCTTAGGCAAGATTTCCCGCTTTATGGCTTGCCTCTGCCTGAAACACAGCTTAGACCCTGCGGCACGCGGGGAGGTGGCAGAGTGGTCGAATGCGGCGGTCTTGAAAACCGTTGAACGTGAGAGCGTTCCCAGGGTTCGAATCCCTGTCTCCCCGCCACTCATACCTGTCTCACTTCAGTTGTACTTTCTGACCCGGAATTGTGCCGCAATTCCCGCGAGTTGGCGCATGCGCCTTCAATCAGAGACAGAGCAGACCGTACACTCAGAACGCACTTCCGGCGGCAGCCTCAGTGCCGCATTTTGTCGGGTTCGCTTTGGGAGGGATTTCCCTGATAAGCGGCAATTTACAGGGAATTTTCGTAAAACGGGTCTGAGTTCCGTCGTTCCTCACTTCAGAACCGGGTATTGTCAGAAGAACTTGGCTTGAGGCGGGCAGGGGTCTTGCGTAGCTTTTGCCCATAACCAATTTTACCTCTTTTAAGTACTTCAGAACCAGCCCCGAGATCATCCGCCTTGCGGTGATGCTTTACATCCGTTTCCCACTCTCGCTTCGAAATGTCGAAGACTTGTTACACGAGCGAGGCATCGACGTGAGCCACGAAACTGTCCGGTGTCGGTGGAATAGGTTTGGCCCAATGTTTGGCGCTGAGATCCAAAGAAAGCGTGTTCAGCAGCTGCGCGCATTCTCCAAACGGAAGTGGCATGTGGATGAGGTTTTTGTGAAGGTGAATGGCAAACGGCATTATCTTTGGCGGGCCGTTGATCACGAAGGCGAGATGCTGGAAGCCGTTGTTAACAAACGCCGAAACAAAGCTGTAGCATTTAAATTCCTCAAGAAATTGATGAAGCGACATGGTTGCGCCGAAGAGGTCGTCTCGGATCGCTTCGCCTCATACAGAGCCGCGCTCAGAGAGCTGGGTGCACTCGAAAAACAACAGACGGGCAGGTGGCTCAACAACCGCGTCGAGAATTCACATCTTCCTTTCCGACGGCGTGAACGCGCCATGCAACGTGTCAGGCGGATGCGAAGTTTGCAGAAATTCGCCGCCGTCCATTCCTCCGTATACAACCACTTCAACCAGGAAAGATCGCTAGCCAGCCGAGACACCTTCAAGCTGACCCGCGCCGCCGCTCTCGCCGAGTGGCGCGGTCTTTTTGCCGAATAAAGGACAGCTCTACTGGCCTAGCTGAGACTGGTTCGAATTCGTCTTACAGCACCGTTCCGGATAGGTTCGCGGTTTCTCAGGCAAACTGAGACTGGTTCGAATTAGTCTGACAGCACCTTGTGAAGTACGGCAAGAAGGCGACTTGAACCAGATGATTTGGAAAATTCCCGAGATGATCTCTTACCTGAGCGACTACTTCGAGCTTGCCGCTGGTGACGTCATCCTCTCAGGAACACCTTCTGGAGTTGGTCCGGTCAATCGCGGGGATGTTATGGTCGTTGCAATCGACAAGCTGGGCCGTCTGTATGTCCGCGTAACTTAGCAACTGCCTTCCTCTGCGAAAGCAACCGATGCTTGTGTAAACGGATAACAGATGCCCCATTTAGTCGCTGAATTGATCGAGCACCACGCAGACTCGGGAAAGGCCATCGGTGCCCCTGACATGCATGATCTCTTCCAGATCACGGAGATATCATACCGAACATAGAACAAGACCACGAACTGGATAGCGTCGTCTATGGGACAAGCAATAAACGAGCGTCATTCTCGGTCAGTGGATCGGGCCTGGTGCATGTCGTCGAGGTTTCAACCCAGCGTCGGTGTTCCCCTGCGTCCAGAATGGACGTCATCACATCAACCGCGTGAATGGCCAGATCGATATTGCAACGGTGGGAACGTCCTTCCAGTATTGCTTGTACCATGTCCGCCAACCCAGCGGTGCGATAGTTGGCCAGAAGCCTATCCTCGCCGTGGATTTCATTCGGAACGCCAAATGGATGCTCTGAGCCAGGCAAAGGATGCAGGTCGCCAGCTTGATTGGAAACCATCACGTCTCCGCCGAAGAAGTTTGGGTCGGGCACCTGCATCGTGCCCTCGGTGCCGTATAGCTCCATATTTGGATGCGTATGAGCGTGGATGTCCCAACTGGCCCCCAAGGTTACGATGGCGCCATTTTCGAATTCAAGAAGCACATGGATATTGGTTGGCGTATTGACCGGGATCTCTTCGCCTTCGCGGGCGCCATTGCCGATTGTACGCGTGGGAAAACTTGCAGCAGTCATGGCGCAGACGGCCTTAACCGGACCGATCAGCTGGATCAGATTGGTAATGTAGTATGGGCCGAGATCTAGGATCGGCCCTGCGCCCGGTCGAAAGAAGAAGTCCGGGTTTGGGTGCCAATGCTCCATGCCGCGGGACATCACGTGGCAGGTTCCGCCGATCACGCGGCCGATCTGGCCGTCATCGATGACCGCGCGTGCTTGCTGGTGCGCACCACCCAGAAACGTGTCCGGTGCCGAGCCGACGCGTAGCCCTTTACTTTCGGCCAGATCCCGCAGGGCTTTGCCTTGATCCAATGTCAGGACCAGAGGTTTTTCTGAATAGGCGTGTTTTCCGGCCTCGAGAATACGCTTGGTCAGGTCGAAGTGGGCCTCGGGGATGGTTAGATTGACGACAACGTCAATGTCGTTGGCGGCCAGCAGGTCATCCACTGACTCGGCGCGGATATTATACTCGTTGGCGCGGGACTGCGCCGCGCTCATATTGATGTCCGCGACCGCACGGACTTCCAGCCCTTTAAAAAGGGGCGCAAATTTTAGGTACGTAGTAGAGATGCTGCCGCATCCGATGATGCCGACGCCAAGAGTGCTCATGGAATATCCTCAAAGGGCTTGTACGGTTGCCAGCGAACGCGACGCGAAACGATGGTGGTCGTTGGGGTTGTCGTGTTCAATGACATAACGAGAGACACCGGCGTCCTGCAGCGCGTCGTGGATCGCGGTCCAGTCCATGACCCCATAACCCACATCGGCCCAACCGTCTTCGTCAACGCAATCGCCTTGCGGCGCGAGGTCCTTGATATGCGCCGAATGTATCTGATCACTGTAGGTTCGGATGAGGTGTACCGGGTCCAGCCCGGCGCGCACGACCCAGCCGAGATCAAGCTCGAGCTTCAGATCGGGCGAGGCCCCGGCAATGATGTCCAGCGGTGTTACGCCACCACCCAGATCGACCAGTTCGAAATCGTGATTGTGCCAGCCGAAGATCAGCCCGGCCTTTTGCAGTGGTTTGCCGGCTGCTACCAGACGTTCGGCAAATACTTCCCAACCGGCGCGATCCGTCGGGCGGTCTTCGGCATCTAGAAAGGGTGCGAACACCGCTTCGGCTCCAACAGCCTGGGCGAGATCAATCGCAGCGCCCGGGTCGCGTTCAAGGTCGGCGAGGCCGTAGTGCAATGTGGGCATTCTCAGCCCCGCCGTTGCGAGGTCTTCCGTGAGCGAAGGTGCTTGGGCGAACAGGGCACCATATCCTTCGACCTCGTTAAATCCTGTTGCGTAAAGCATGGCGAGCGTGTCCGGCAGGGGCCAGTTTCGCGAACCGTAAAGCTGATATGAAATAGCAGGCATGATATGTCCTTTCATCTGACGCTGGTTACAGTCGCGTCTCGGTCGCGGCGTCAAACAGCGAAGCGCGTGAAGTATCGAAACCAATTCGCAGGCGATCGCCTTCGGCCACGCGGCTGAGCCCATCCATGCGGAAACGTAGATTGTGTGACCCAAGGGTGGAGTGAACCAGGGTATCCGAACCCAGTTTCTCGACGATCTGAACTTCGACCTCTGCCTGTGCTGCAGCAGTCTCAACCGCGTCGCCGGTCAGAACATGTTCGGGGCGAATACCGATGACAACGGGTCCGGCGTGGTGGTCTGTTCTTTCGAATTCGTAGCCGTCCAGCGGCAGCGACAGGTCGTGTCCGGCGAAATGGCCATTGTCGATGCGGCCTTCGATCATGTTCATTGCCGGGCTGCCGATGAAACCTGCGACATAGATGTTTTGTGGCCGGTTGTAGATTTCGTCCGGGCTGCCCAATTGCATGATTTTGCCCCCTTTCATGATGGCAATCCGGTCCGCAAGTGTCATCGCTTCGACCTGATCATGCGTCACATAGATCATGGTATTCTTGAGCTGCTGATGCAGGCGTTTGAGTTCAACCCGCAGATCGGTGCGCAGCTTGGCGTCAAGGTTCGAGAGCGGCTCGTCAAACAGGAACACATCGACATCACGTACCAGTGCCCGGCCGATGGCGACGCGCTGGCGCTGACCGCCGGACAATGCGCCCGGCTTGCGCTTGAGCAAAGGTTCGATCTGCAATATTTCGGCGGCCCGCGCCACGCGCTTGGCGATCTCATCTCTGGCAACGCGCGCGTTCTTGAGGCCGAAGGACAGGTTTCCTTCAACAGTCATCTGCGGGTACAGCGCATAAGACTGAAACACCATGCCGATGCCACGGTCTGATGGTTCCTTCCAGGTTACGTTTTGACCTTTGATGAAAATCTGCCCGTCGGTCACGTCCAGCAGCCCGGCGATACAGTTCAACAGGGTGGATTTGCCACAACCGGACGACCCCAGCAGCACAAGAAACTCGCCTTCATGGATGTCGATGTTCAGCTCTTGCAGAACTTTGACTTCGCCAAAGTGTAGGTCCAAATCGCGGACTTCGACGGAATGGGAATGAATGTTCATAGGGTCAACCTTTCACGGCGCCGGCGGCGATACCGCGCACAAAGAGTTTGCCGGAGACAAAGTAGATGACGAGAGGGACGAGGCCGGTCAGTAGCGTAGCGGCCATGTTGACGTTGTATTCCTTGATGCCCTGGACCGAGTTCACGATGTTGTTCAGCTGCACCGTCATGGGGTAAGTTTCGGGCTTTGTGTAAATCACGCCGAACAGGAAGTCGTTCCAGATGCCGGTGACCTGCAGGATCATCGCGACCACGAAAATCGGGATCGACATGGGTAGCATCACCCGGAAATAGACGCCCCAGAACCCAGCACCGTCGACACGGGCGGCCTTGAACAGCTCTTCCGGCAGCGAGGTGAAGTAGTTTCGGAACAGCAGAGTCAGGATCGGCATCCCAAACACGGTGTGTACAAGAACCAGCCCCCAGAGCGAGCCCATCAACCCGATCTCTCGCAGGATGATCACGATGGGATAGAGCATGGTCTGATAGGGGATGAAGGCCCCGATGATCAGGATGGTAAAGAACACTTCGGACCCTTTGAACCGCCAGTTGGCAAGCGCGTAGCCGTTCACGCTTGCAATCGAAATAGACAGGATAAGCGATGGGATCAGGATCTTCACCGAGTTTCCGAACCCACGGCTCAGGCCATCGCAGTTGATGCCCGTACAGGCCTCTGCCCAGGCCTTTACCCACGGCTCAAAAGTGATTTCGACAGGTGGCGCAAAGATATTGCCCAACCGGATTTCCGGCATCCCCTTCAGCGAGGTTACGATCATCACGTAAAGCGGCAGCAGGTAGTAGATCGAAACCAACAGCAACGTGCCATAGAGGAATATGTTGCGGCGCGAGAGACGCGATTTCGGCTTGCTTCCGCGCGGGCCTTCCAGAATCCGTCCAGCGGTTTGGGATGTCGCATCAACCACGTTTCTTTCCTCCGAATTCCAGATAAGCCCACGGGACCAGCACGATGATGACCGACAGCAACATCATGGTTGAGGCAGCAAAGCCTTGCGCAAGGTTCTGCGCTTCGAACATGTAGTTGATGACGTATTTGGCCGGGACTTCGGATGCGATGCCCGGGCCGCCATTGGTCTGCGCGACCACAAGATCGTAAAGCTTGATGATGCCGCTGGCGATGATGACCAAGGCGGTCACGAAAACAGGGCGCATCATTGGGATGATCACGCGGACATAGGTTTTGGTGATGCCGATGCCATCGACTCGTGCGGCTTTCCAAATGTCTTCATCTATTCCGCGCAGACCGGCCAGCATAATGACCATTACAAAACCGGTGCCCTGCCAAAGGCCCGCGATCAGGATGCCGAAGATAACGATGTCCGGATTGTTGAGCGGGTCGAAAGTAAAGCTCTCCCAACCCATGTTGCGCACAACGCCCTGAATGCCGAAATCGGGGTTCAGGATCCATTGCCAGGCCAGACCGGTAACGATGAAGGACAGGGCGAAAGGATATAGAAAGATGGTGCGAAACGCGCCCTCGAACCGAATCTTGCGATCCAGAAGGGCCGCGAGGGTAAAACCCAAGACCATGGTCAGAACCAGTGAGCAGACACCATAGATCAATAGGTTTTCGACCGAGATGATCCAGCGGTTGCTGTTCCAGAGCCGTTCATATTGATCCAGTCCAACAAAGTCCCACTTTGGCAGCAGGCGAGACTTGGTGAAGGAATGTGCGACTGTCCACGCCGTGCCGCCGACAAACACCACAAGTGCCGTGAGGATCATCGGGATCGAGGCGAATTTAGCGCTTAGGTTGCGAAACAGTTGTTTTGGACGGCGTACCGGGTTGTCGGATACGCGTGCGGTATCTGCAAGTGTCATGGGTAACCCTGTTAAGGGTCAGGGCGCGGGGGGAGTAGCGCGCCCCGACATGTCAGGCTCAGTCGGCAGACGCGATAATCGACGCGTACCGGGCCTGTGCATCTTCGGCGGTCATGTCCGAAGCCCAGAACTCGGCCATCAGATCCTTGATCTGAGTTTGAGTGTCTGCGGACAGAGTTTGGTCCGCATTGGGCAACACGCCACCCGCTGCAAGGATCGCAAGACCCTTCTGCATACAGTCATTTGCCGTCGACAGATCAATGTCACCCCGGACGGGCAGCGAACCTTTTGCCAGATTGAAGGCGACCTGTGCCTCTTTCGAGATCAGGATCGAGGCCATCTCAAGCTGTGCAGCTTTTACATCGGGGTCGTCGACGACGGGGAAATAGAACGCGTCACCACCGGTGTCGATGACCTGGTTCAGGCCCAGACCTGGCAGGCAGGTGTAGTCTTCGCCTGCCACTTGACCAGCTACGGCAAACTCGCCTTGAGCCCAGTCACCCATGATCTGTCCACCCGCTTTGCCGGTGATCACCATGTTGGTGGCAAGATTCCAGTCCTGCACGTTGCTGTTGCGCGCCAGTTCGCGGGCATCAGCCGAAGCCTGGAACACCTTGGCATATTCCGGTCCGCCGGCTACGTCGGCATCCTTTTCGACGACAACTTTGCTCCAGGTGTCGATCCCGACCACACTGATTGACAATGCGCCGAACGCGATCGCCTGCTGCCAGCCTTGCTGACCCTGTGCCATCGGCACCAATCCGGCTTCTTCCAGCTTGGGTGCGGCGGCGACGAATTCGAACCAGTCCTTTGGTACCTCAATACCGGCCTGTTCAAAGGCGTCGTGGCTGAGCCACAGCCATTGGGTCGAGTGAATGTTCACCGGAACGCAGTAAATGCGCCCCTCGTAGGTGCAGCCCTCTAGCAGGGACGAAGGATAAACGAAGTCTTTCCAACCTTCGGCCTCGGCCAGATCGGTGAGGTCCGTCATCAGGCCTGCTTCGATCAGTTCTTCCGCCTGACGGCCATGGTTCAGCTGTGTCGCTGCCATTGGATCACCTCCCAGGATGCGACTGATGATGATTGGACGCGCCGTGCCGCCGGATCCGGCGATCGCGCCGTCTACCCAGTTATGCGCCGTCTTTTCATTTACGGCCTTGGCGAATTCCGAAACAGCAACCGCTTCACCTCCGGATGTCCACCAATGTGTCACCTCAAGATCGGCAGCACTCAACGCGCTAGCGCTAACAAATGCTGCAGTGGTTGCCAGTGCGGCTTTGATCTTCATTGCATTTTCCTCCCAACTAAATCGTTGTAGATTTTTCTATAACGTTTTAGATTGCACTTGCAACCGTTTTCTTTCTGGATAGATTTGACGCCATCAGATACCGCCCTGCAGTTCTGATAGGCCTCAGCAAAGCGAAGGTGAAAACGATGAAAAATAAAAGCCATGCGCCCAGATCAAGCTCTCGAAAGCCGACCCTCAAGACCATTTCGGAAGTGAGTGGAATGGCGGTTCCCACCGTTTCGCGCGCGTTGGCGGATGCGCCAGATATCAGCGAATCAACCAAGAGAAAGATCCGGCAGATCGCCAAAGACCTCGGTTATGTCCCGAACCGCGCTGGCGTTGGTCTGAGGACCGGACGCACCAATGTGATCTCACTGGTGATGTCGACTGAACGCGAAATGATGAATGTCACTGCGCGCCTATTATCGTCGATCGGGGTTTCCCTTCGAGAGACCCCTTATCATCTGAACGTGATTCCGATCCTGCCTGATGATGATCCAATGGAGTCGGTGCGTTATATCGTCGAAAATCAGACGGCCGATGGCATTATCTTCAATCAGGTCCGGACCGAGGACCCGCGCGCAAGATACCTTATGGACCGCAAGTTTCCCTTTGCCACCCATGGTCGTACCAAATGGGCCGGACAGCATGCCTATTACGATTTCGACAATTTCACATATGCACGGCTGGGGGTCGATGAACTTGTGCGCAAGGGGCGTCGAAACCTTGTGTTGGTCGCCCCTCCGCTTGATCAGAACTATGCATTGGAGATGGTGAACGGGGCAAAGGCGGCGGCTGAAAAGCAGAGTGTGAATCTGCATGTTGCACAACAAGTGCACAGCGATGCCACCACATTCGAAACCCGTGAGTGGGCGACACGAAAGATGGCTGCAGACCCCAAGATAGACGGGTTCATATGCGCCTCGACCAACGCAACCATGGCGGTTGTGGCTGGAATGGAAAGCCTGGATTTCCGGGTTGGGCGCGATTTCGACATCGTGTCGAAAGAGGCCATTCCAATGCTGCAATTTGTGCGCCCTGAGATCATTGTGGTGCACGAGAACGTGGATACGACCGGAGCATTTCTCGCCAAGGCCACAATTCAGGCGATCCAGAACCCCGATATTTCACCCATGCAATGTCTGGAAGTGCCCGACCGTAGCGCCCTTCACAGCCTTTAACGTCCGAACATCAAGGAGACCGAATTGAGCACTCAGATCAAAGGGCCAGCTCTGTTTCTGGCGCAATTCGCGGCGGATGACGCGCCGTTCAACTCACTTTCTGAAATCGCAGCCTGGGCCGCCGGGCTTGGGTACAAAGGGGTTCAGATACCGACCTTTGACGCGCGTCTTTTTGATTTGGATAAGGCCGCTGACAGTCAGACCTATTGCGATGAAGTCAAAGGTATTTGTACGGATGCAGGGGTCGAGATCACCGAACTGTCGACCCACCTGCAAGGCCAATTGGTCGCGGTAAACCCGGCCTATGACGCAGCATTTGATGCCTTTGCGCCGGAAGACTGCCGCGGTAACCCGGCCAAGCGTCAGGCATGGGCAGTGGATCAGATGAAGAAAGCCGCGATCGCCAGCGAACGGCTGGGCCTGAAGCACACGGTCAGTTTCACCGGCTCTCTGGCGTTCCCGTTTCTTTACCCGTGGCCACAGCGGCCCGACGGGCTGATCGAGGAAGCCTTTGCCGAACTTGGTCGCCGGTGGACACCTATCCTGAACCACTATGCCGATCACGGCCAGGATATCGGGTTCGAAATCCATCCGGGCGAGGATGTGTTTGACGGTGCAACGTTTGAGATGTTTGTCGATGCCTGCGGTGGGCACGAGGCGGCGATGATCAACTACGATCCCAGCCACTTCCTGTTGCAGCAGTTGGATTATCTTGCGTTCATCGATCACTACCATGACCGCATCAACGCATTTCATGTTAAAGACGCCGAGTTCAATCCGGACGGGCGGCAAGGTGTGTATTCTGGCTATCAGGGATGGGTAAACCGCGCCGGCCGGTTCCGATCGCTTGGCGACGGCCAGGTGGATTTCGCCGGGATCTTCTCGAAACTGACCCAATACGGCTATGACGGCTGGGCGGTTCTGGAATGGGAATGCTGCATTAAATCCCCCAAACAGGGCGCGGCCGAGGGCGCGCCGTTTATTAAGAAACACCTGATCGAGGTCACACAGAAAGCCTTTGACGACTTCGCCGGTGGCGAGCGGGATGAGGCAATGATCAAGGGGATGCTGGGGCTATGACACGTTTGAAACTGGGCATGGTTGGCGGCGGGCAGGGGGCTTTTATCGGCGCGGTGCACCGTATTGCGTCCCGTATTGACGGTCGGTTTGAACTTGTTGCTGGGGCTCTGTCCTCGGACCCGGATCGGGCGGCGGCCAGTGCCGCTGAACTTGGGATCGCATCGAGCCGGTCTTATGCCTCTTACGAGGATATGGCAACGGCCGAGGCTGCCCGCCCGGATGGGATTGATGCGGTTGCCATCGTGACCCCCAACCACATGCATGCTGGTCCCAGCGCTGCGTTTCTGAATGCGGGTATCCACGTGATTTGCGACAAACCTCTTGCTGCCAGCAACGAGGAAGCTGATGCGATTAAGGCTGCGGCCGAAACCAGCAAGGCCCGGTTCTTTCTGACCCACAACTACACTGGTTACCCGCTGATCCGGCAGGCCCGCGCCATGGTTGCGCGCAGTGATTTGGGGCAAATCAGGTTGGTACAGGCGGAATATGCGCAAGACTGGTTGACCGAACCGCTGGAACAGGACGGTCACAAGCAGGCCGGTTGGCGCACCGACCCGACCCGATCCGGGGCTGGAGCAATTGGTGACATCGGTACCCATGCGTTCAATCTGGCCAATTTTGTTACCGGACAAAAGGTTCAGGCGCTGTCTGCGGATCTGCAAAGCTTTGGCGCTGGCCGAAAGGTGGACGACAATGCACATATCCTGCTGCGATACAAAGGCGGCGCGCGGGGAATGCTTTGGGCCAGCCAGGTGGCGGTGGGCTGCGAAAACGGTCTGCGCCTGCGCATCTATGGCGACAAAGGTGGGCTCGAATGGGCACAGGAGAACCCCAACCACATGAGCTACACGCGCTTTGGCGAACCGAAACAGATCCTGACCCGGGGTGGGGCCGGAACGGGCCCGGATTGGACCCGCATCCCGCCAGGACATCCTGAAGGGTATTTGGAAGGTTTTGCAACACTCTACAATGACATCGCCGATGTGATTTCCTCGGGCACCGATAATGCGCTGATCCCGAATTTGCAGGACGGTCTGGACGGGATGTGGTTTATAGCGGCGGCCCAATCTTCGTCCGCCAATGACGGCGCATGGGTGGGGCGGTGACATGACCAAGCTTCGCTCGCGTGAGTGGTTCAACAATCCCGATGATCCCGAGATGACGGCTCTTTATCTGGAGCGATACCTGAATTACGGGCTGACACTGGAAGAATTGAGGTCCGACAAACCGATCATCGCGATCGCCCAGACCGGCAGCGACCTTTCACCCTGCAACCGTCATCATCTTGAGCTCGCGCAGCGCACGCGCGAGGCCATTCGAACCGCTGGCGGTATTGCGCTGGAAGTTCCGGTGCATCCGATTCAGGAGACCGGAAAACGCCCAACCGCCATGCTGGACCGGAACTTGGCATATCTGGGACTAGTGGAAACACTGTTTGGCTATCCTATTGATGGGGTTGTGCTAACCATTGGATGCGACAAGACAACGCCTGCGCTGTTAATGGCTGCGGCGACCGTAAATGTTCCTGCGATCGCGCTGTCAGTCGGGCCAATGCTGAATGGGTGGTACAAGGGTGAACGGGCCGGGTCGGGAAGTGTTATCTGGCAGGCGCGGCAACAACTGGCGGCAGGTGAAATCGACGCAGAAGAGTTTCTTGTGCTTGCCGCCTCATCCGCCCCTTCGGTTGGCTATTGCAATACAATGGGAACTGCATCCACCATGAACTCTCTCGCCGAGGTGTTGGGTATGCAACTTCCGGGTTCTGCCGCCATTCCCGCGCCGTATCGGGAACGTGGGCAAATGGCCTACTATACCGGTTTGCGCATTGTTGAAATGGTACGAGAGGATTTGCGTCCGAGCAAGATCATGACCCGCGAAGCGTTCGAGAATGCCATCGTCATCAACTCTGCGCTGGGGGGATCGACCAACGCGCCGATTCACCTGAACGCAATTGCCCGCCATCTGGGTATCGAGTTGACCAATGAGGATTGGGAAAGTCTGGGTCACGCCATTCCGCTGTTGGCAAATGTTCAGCCCTCAGGCCAGTATTTGGGTGAGGACTTTTTCCGCGCTGGTGGTGTGCCTGCTGTTGTCGCTGAGCTAATGCGCGCAGGATTGCTGCCGCATCCGGATGTGATCTGCGCCAACGGTAAGACGATCGCCCAAAACAACTCCGGGATTGAGGCTACAAACGCGGATGTAATTCGCTCGGTGGAAAATCCTCTTTTGCAGGATGCCGGTTTTCTCAATCTGAAGGGCAATCTGTTTGACAGCGCCATTATGAAAACCTCGGTCATCGGTGATGCCTTTCGCCGGCGCTATCTTTGCAATCCAAACGATCCGAACGCGTTTGAAGGGCGCGCCATTGTATTTGACGGGCCAGAGGTATTTCACGAAACCATTGATGATCCGGTCCTTGAAATCGATAAAGAATGCATCTTAGTGATGCGCGGCGCAGGGCCGATCGGGTACCCGGGCGGCGCCGAAGTGGTAAATATGCGGCCGCCTTCATACCTCATCAAACAAGGCGTTCACGCCCTTCCCTGTATCGGAGATGGGCGGCAATCGGGAACATCCGGTTCCGCTTCAATCCTGAACGCTTCGCCCGAGGCAGCCGATGGCGGTGGTCTCGCAATATTGCAGACCGGAGATCGGGTGCGGGTAGATCTGAACAATCGGACGGTCAATGTATTGATCGCCGATGAAGAATTGGCTGACCGACGAAGGGCGCTGGAGAACGCGGGAGGCTTCAAGGCCCCAGCAAGCCAAACCCCATGGCAGCAAATGTTCCGAGACTCTGTTCAACCCTTTTCGGAAGGCATGGTGCTGAGGCAGGCACCTAAATTTCAGGACATCGAACGAAAGTTCGCCCTCAGACACAATCACTGATGCAAAGCAATGTTCCGGTAAGGAGTACGGCCAATGAAATCTTTGAAAGTCGCCTGCATCGGTGAAGTCATGATGGAACTGGTTGCCACTACCATTCCCGGTACAGCCAGAATCGGAGTTGCGGGTGACGTGCTAAACACAGCGATCTATTTACGCCGCACCTTGCCTGCCAAACACAGTGTCAGTCTTGTCAGTCTGCTGGGAAGCGACCACTTCTCTGACGAAATCTCTCGATTTGTTCAGGCGGAGGGAATTGGCATCAACGATTTGGGAAGGATCGAAGGTCGATTGCCCGGTGTCTATGCTATCGCAACAGATCCATCCGGAGAGCGCAGTTTCCAATACTGGCGCCATCAATCCGCCGCGCGTCTGCTCTTTCAGCAGAATGAACGTCATCCATTTCAGTCCCTCGAAAAATATGACGTTGTCTACGCCTCGGCAATCACGCTTGCGATTCTAGATGAGAATATCCGTCACGCCTTTCTAAATTGGTTGCCAACTTATCGCACAATGGGTGGAAAGTTTGTTTTCGACAGCAACTATCGCCCGTCATTGTGGCCATCAAAGAGCGTTGCTTTGACCGCGGTCGAAGCTGCTTGGCGACAATGTGACATTGCTTTGCCCTCGTTGAATGATGAGTTGACCCTGTTTGACGAGATTTCAGAACATCAAGTTGTCAAACGCTTCCAGACATATGGTATCGAAAATGGGGCTCTGAAACGTGGTCATCGAGGTCCGCTATGCTTGAAAGGCCCGCAACCAGATAAGCAGTTCCAAGCGGTGGACAAAGTGGTCGACACAACTGCGGCGGGAGATGGTTTTAATGGTGGTTTTCTGGGCCGTTTTCTGCAGACCGGAGATACTAGCGTAGCCATGAAGTACGGGCATTCTCTCGCGTCGCAGATCGTGATGCATTCGGGGGCGATTATTCCAAAAGAATCTCAACCGGCTTGAGTTCTCGCCCAGAGGTCAAAAAGGCTGTGTCCCTGCAGAACATCAATTTACGGCAAGGTATTGTCAGAAGAACTTGGCTTGAGGCGGGCAGGGGTCTTGCGTAGCTTTTGCCCATAACCAATTTTGCCTCTTTTAAGTACTTCAAAACCAGCCCCGAGATCATCCGCCTTGCGGTGATGCTTTACATCCGTTTCCCACTCTCGCTTCGAAATGTCGAAGACTTGTTACACGAGCGAGGCATCGACGTGAGCCACGAAACTGTCCGGTGTCGGTGGAATAGGTTTGGCCCAATGTTTGGCGCTGAGATCCAAAGAAAGCGTGTTCAGCAGCTGCGCGCATTCTCCAAACGGAAGTGGCATGTGGATGAGGTTTTTGTGAAGGTGAATGGCAAACGGCATTATCTTTGGCGGGCCGTTGATCACGAAGGCGAGATGCTGGAAGCCGTTGTTAACAAACGCCGAAACAAAGCTGTAGCATTTAAATTCCTCAAGAAATTGATGAAGCGACATGGTTGCGCCGAAGAGGTCGTCTCGGATCGCTTCGCCTCATACAGAGCCGCGCTCAGAGAGCTGGGTGCACTCGAAAAACAACAGACGGGCAGGTGGCTCAACAACCGCGTCGAGAATTCACATCTTCCTTTCCGACGGCGTGAACGCGCCATGCAACGTGTCAGGCGGATGCGAAGTTTGCAGAAATTCGCCGCCGTCCATTCCTCCGTATACAACCACTTCAACCAGGAAAGATCGCTAGCCAGCCGAGACACCTTCAAGCTGACCCGCGCCGCCGCTCTCGCCGAGTGGCGTCAACTTTGTTCCGGATAGGTTCGCGGTTTCTCAGGCAAACTGAGACTGGTTCGAACTCGTCTGACAGCGCCACCCGATCAGCATGTCGGACTTTTTCTCGTCCGAGATCGAAAGTGAGCAGACAGTGTTCTACGCTGCTGAAGAACTGACCAAGAACGGCAAGGGCGGGCTGTCGCTGTGGCAGTTGGGCTCAAACCTGCATGCGCGCGCGATGATGATCTTGCAGGAGACCTATGACTTTGGCGCCGACACAGGGCGGGTGATTTATGGCCATGAGGTGGAAGAGGGCGGCGTCGTGATTTCGGGCCGGGTCGAGGTGACGGTGGGCGATCAACGCAAGGTTCTGGGCCCGGTCGATGCCTATTACTTCAACAGTCGCACGCCGCAACGGTTCCGGAAGGTCGGCCCCGTAGTCTGCCGGATCATCAGCGCCTGCACACCGCCAACTTTCTGAGCATTTGGAGTGAAAAATAAGCACTATGCATCATAGTGTTGCAGGCCCCGCCGGAATGAGCCACAGTATGATGCATAGTGCGGGAAATTCCTGCATGTCACTTAGGGCGACCGTCGCCCAATTCGGAGAGGACCGGAATTATGAAGAAGCCTGCCACTCTGCCCCGTGGCTATCGTACCTGCACCGCGTCGCTTGCCGTTGGTGACGTACCCGCAGCGCTGCAGTTCTACGAAAGCGCCTTTAGTGCGAAGGTTCAGGCCCGCGACGTGGAAGAGGCTCCGAGATTTGCCACCATCAAGATCGGGAATTCGATGCTGTTTGTCACCGCGGGTTGGGGTGCGCATGGTCCCGCCGTTTCGGGCACGGTCACACCGGTTGGACATCACATGTATGTCGAAGACACTGACGCGACCCTCGCGACCGCGCTGGAAAATGGCGCCCGCCTGATTGCCGAGGCGACCGATACCTATTGGGGTGAACGCTGCTCTACAATCGCCGATCCCTTCGGCCATGTCTGGACGCTTGCGACCCGTATCGAAAACCTCAAACCGGCGGAGATCAGTGAACGGCGCAAGGCGCTGCTCGACGCCGTACAGACCGAGGCTGCATGAGCGTCGCCCCGTTCCCGACTTTCACGATCCGTCAAAACGATCTGGCGATTCTTGCTGCTGAAAACCGCATCGGAGATTACCCTGTCGCTGTGCGCACAGCGCGCGAGGTGGTCAGCGGCGGCTTTGCCAACCACTCGACGCATCCCAACACCTGGACGGTGTATTTTCTGGTCGATAGCCAATGGGCGTTGGTCGAATCCACCCGCGGTCTTCGGCGGGAATGGTCCAGCCTGGACCGCCTTGAAAAATGGCTGCGCAGTTGTGGCTTTCGGTTCTTCTGGGTCCGCAACGATATCGATTTTGTGGAAACACTGACAGAGGATGCAGCCGAGGAAGAGGCTCTATGACGCCGGAATCTTCCAAAACAATTGGCCTGAGGACAGCAGGCTTGCGTGAATACACGATTTTGTGTTCCGATGAAGAGCGCCGGATCATAGCGGCGGTCGCAATCGGCGAGAAAATGAGAAGAAACGAAATATGACCCCCTTTGCGATAACCGGAATCCAGATGCATGTCGGCGCGCTGCAGTCGAATGTCGACGCTATGTTGCATCGGATCGACATCATGATGGCTCGGTTTCCCTGGACCCAGATGGCCTTGTTCAGCGAGCTGGCGCCTCATGGTCCGCTCGACCGGTTTGCCCAACCCTTTCCCAATGACGACCTGTCGCGCTTTCAGGACGCGGCGCGGCGTTACGGGATCTGGCTGATCCCTGGCTCGATGTTCGAGAAACGCGAGGATGGGCGGATTTATAATACTTCCTTGGTGATCAACCCGGATGGTGAGATCGTTTCGAAATACTCCAAGATGTTCCCGTTCAAGCCTTATGAACAAAACATCGCCTCAGGCATCGAGTTCTGCATATTCGACGTGCCGGAAGTGGGCCGGTTTGGCCTGTCGATCTGCTATGACATCTGGTTTCCCGAAACAACACGGCACCTGACTTCTCAGGGGGTTGAGGTTCTTTTGCATCCGGTCCTGACCGGCACAACCGACCGCGAGGCCGAGCTATCGATTGCCAAGGCGACCGCCGCGCAGTTCCAATGCTATGTGTTCGATGTGAACGGGCTGGCCGCTGGGGGCGTTGGCCGCTCGCTGGTCGTCGACCCATCGGCCACTGTGCTGCACCAATCGGCAGGGCAAGAGGACATCTTCCCCATCGAGATCGATTTGGATCAGGTCCGTCGCCAACGTGAAGTTGGACTGAAAGGTCTGGGGCAGGTTCTCAAGAGTTTCCGTGACCGCGAGGCGGACTTCCCGGTTTATGACCGTACCAGCGGGGCGGATGCTTATCTGCATACGCTGGGCCCACTGCGTATTCCGCAAAAAGGCGACGTTGCAGGTGTCGCTGCATCCGACCCCAGAACGGCGCTGGGATATAACGAAGACGCCGCGACCAAGCCCGACAATCTGTATCTCTACAAAGGGCGCTCCGGCACAGACTGATATCAGCCCAACTTTTCGGTATCGGCAGAAAGGAAAAATTTCATGCACGGCATTTCCGATAGCGAAAA
Organism: Ruegeria sp. G2; assembly: GCF_056533505.1. Lineage (NCBI taxonomy): Bacteria > Pseudomonadati > Pseudomonadota > Alphaproteobacteria > Rhodobacterales > Roseobacteraceae > Ruegeria > Ruegeria sp. G2. The sequence continues at coordinate 274,403 of NZ_JBQFON010000003.1, forward strand.
GCTCCACACTATCTCGGACTACTACAGCGCCTCACAGCTGAGAGCAGACCGATGGAGCGCGCTGCGGGAAACGGCCGAATCTCTGGATCAGGGCGGTAGCGAAAAAGATCGGGACCGGGCACGGCAATTGTTGCAGGCGCTGGCCCCGATCGAAGTGTATTTTGCGTTTCCGGGCGGTTCTGCATTCGATTATCTGCGCCGGTTGTTGGATCATGGCAACTTTGGCGATTTTTCAACCGCCGTGCGCCGGGTGTCGCGTGCGCTTACATCGGGGGCGTATCGTCGCCGCTCGATCCCCCTGATCGCGGATGAAACCGAAGGCGATGAGTTCGAGGACGAAGCGGCCCAAAGCCACGAGGCGCGCGCGCTGGGGCGGCCCTATTTCGAAGTGATGATCGTCGACAACGTCAACGAACATCAGGAACGCTTCCTGCAAACCAGCTTGCAACGGATGCGCCGCAGCGAAGACCAGTTCATATATGAAACCGTTGTGGTTCCTAGTGTCGAGGACGCATTGATCGGGGTTCTGTTCAATCAGAACGTTCAGGCTGTGATCGTCCGCCCGGGCCTGAGCCTGAAATCCAAGAACGAAACCAATGTTTTGGGCCGCTATATCAGCCTCTATGGCGAGGGCGCCGATCTAGATGCGCTGTCGCCCTCGGAATACGGACCAGAAACCTGCCGCCGGATCGGCATGCTTCGTCCCGAGTTGGATGCCTATTTGATCACTGACCGCTCGGCGGAAGATATCGCCGGTCTTGATCTCGGCCTGTGCCGGCGGGTGTTCTACAATCAGGAAGACTTTCTGGAACTGCACCTGAACATCCTGCGGGGGGTGCAACGAAGGTACAAGACGCCCTTCTTCACAGCGCTCAAGGAATACTCCAAACAACCCACAGGCGTGTTTCACGCAATGCCGATCAGCCGGGGTAAATCCATCAGCCGCAGCCATTGGATTCAAGACATGGGGGCTTTCTACGGATCGAACATCTTCATGGCTGAAACTTCTGCCACCTCGGGCGGGCTGGATTCGCTGCTGGAACCCAAAGGTCCGATAAAGGAGGCGCAAGAAGCCGCCGCTCGCGCGTTTGGCTCTAAACAGACCTTCTTTGCCACCAACGGAACATCGACCTGCAACAAGATCGTGGTGCAGGCGCTGGTCCGGCCCGGTGACATCGTGCTGGTCGACCGTGACTGCCATAAATCACACCATTACGGTATGGTGCTGGCGGGGGCGAGCGTGGTCTACATGGACAGCTATCCGCTGCACGATTACTCGATGTACGGTGCGGTACCGATCCGTGAAATCAAACATAAACTGCTGGCCCTGCGCGCTGAAGGCAAACTGGACCGGGTGCGCATGGTGCTGCTGACCAACTGCACCTTTGACGGCATCGTCTATAACGTCCAGCGGGTGATGCAGGAATGTCTGGCGATCAAGAAAGACCTTGTGTTCCTGTGGGATGAGGCGTGGTTTGGTTACGCCCGCTTTGCGCCCAATACCCGCGTACGCACCGCGATGCGTTCGGCCAATATTCTGCGAGAAGAGTTCCGCACCACCGAACACGCCGAGGCCTATGCGGCACAGCAAAAGGAACTGGAGGGCAAGGGAGATGACGCGTGGCTCGATACGCGGCTGATCGCACCACCGGACGCACGGGTGCGGGTCTATGCCACGCAATCAACGCATAAAACGCTGACCGCGCTACGGCAGGGCTCGATGATCCACGTCAACGACCAGCAGTTCAAAGGTGCTGTCGAAGAAGCCTTTCATGAGGCTTATATGACCCACACCTCGACCTCGCCCAACTACCAGATCATTGCATCGCTGGACGTGGGCCGCAGGCAGGTCGAGATCGAAGGGTATGAGTTCGTCCAGCGGCAGGTCGAAAGCGCCATGGCAATCCGCCGGGCGGTTACAACGCATCCATTGCTCAAGAAATACTTCCGGCTGGTCACCGCAGGCGACATGATCCCCGAGCAATATCGCGAAAGCGGCATGACCAGCTATTTCGACCCGGATCAGGGCTGGGCCGATGTCTGGGATTGCTGGGCAAAGGATGAGTTCGTTCTGGATGCCACGCGTATCACGCTCCATGTGGGCGCGACCGGCTGGGATGGCGATACCTTCAAGACCAAGATCCTGATGGACAAATACGGCATCCAGATCAACAAAACCTCGCGCAACACCGTGCTGTTCATGACCAATATTGGTACCACGCGCAGTTCGGTCGCCTATCTGATCGAGGTGCTGGTCGAGATCGCCAAGGAACTCGACGATCTGATGGACGATGCGTCCAAGATGGAAAAACGGGCCTTTGAGAAGCGCGTCAGGAACCTGAGCGAACACGTCCCGCCGCTGCCGGATTTCAGTCGGTTCCATGATGCTTTCCGCTGCGAAAAAGGTACCGAGGCGGGGGACATCCGTACTGCCTTTTTCCTGTCTTACGACGAAGACAACTGCGATTATGTGGAGCCGGACAAAGAGATGCTGGACCGGCTGGAGGCCGGGGAAGAAATGGTCTCAGCCACCTTCGTGATCCCTTATCCGCCGGGCTTTCCGATTTTGGTGCCGGGGCAAGTGATCAGCCCCGAAATCCTAAAATTCATGCAGGAACTGGACGTCTCGGAAATCCATGGATTCCGCGCCGATCTGGGCCTGCGCATATTTACCGAAGACGCTTTGAAAACAATCAAGAAATCATAAGGGACTGGGAGGACCATATGCCAAAGAAGGTGCTGAAAAACATCTCGGAAATCCGCCGGTATTTTCATACCAACAAGGACCCGATCTATTTTGTATCGGCGACCAATTTTAACTTGTTGGGGCTGGATGAATGGGTGATGAACTTTACCTATATCTGCTACATGGATTGCTTTGACGGTCGACATCCGAACGTGTTCGTACCTTCCGAGATGCCGCATGACGAATTCCAGTCGATCGAAGACATCAATAACTATCTGTTGCAGCACAAAGAGGTCATTGATCTGATCAAACGGCGCGGCGGCAAGCCCAAGTTTGTCTTCTTGATGTTTGACGAAACCACCGAGGCGCTGGTTAAGGAGTTGGGTGGCCAGCTATGGTTTCCTAAGGCAAAGCTGCGCACCAAATGCGACAACAAGATCGAAACAGTTCGCATCGGTAATAAGGCGGGTGTACCTTCGGTGCCAAACACCCTGAGTGTGGTCAAAAGCTACGATCACCTGCGGAAAATCTGCGACAAGGCGGGCCTGGGCCAAGATCTGGTGCTGCAATCGGCCTTTGGCGACAGTGGCCACACGACTTTTTTCATCAAGTCCGAGACCGATTTCAAAAAGCATGAGCACGAGATCGTCGGGGAAGGCGAGATCAAGATCATGAAACGGATCGATTGTCGTGGTGCGGCGATCGAGGCCTGCGCGACGTCCGAAGGCACCATCGTCGGCCCGCTGATGACCGAGCTTGTGGGCTTCAAGGAACTCACCCCCTATCGCGGCGGCTGGTGCGGGAATGAGATTTTCTCGACCGCCTTCCCACCCAAGGCCCGCGAACAGGCGCGGCAGTTGACCTTCCAGTTCGGAGAAGAATTGCGCAAATCCGGTTATCGCGGGTATTTCGAGCTTGACTTCCTGATCGACAAGAAAAACGATGAGCTTTGGTTAGGCGAATTAAATCCCCGCATCACCGGCGCCAGTTCGATGACCAACCACGCAGCCTTTGCTCATGCCGATGCGCCACTGTTCCTGTTCCACCTGCTGGAGTTTTCGAAGAAACCGTTCGAACTGGATGTCGAGGAACTGAATGCCCGCTGGGCTGACCCGGACATGATCGACAGTTGGTCACAGATGGTGATCAAACATACCGATGACAGTGTCGACCGCATCACGCAGGCCCCGCAATCGGGGATCTACAAGATGCTGGAAGACGGGCGTGTGGTGTTTGACCGGTTCGACTATCACCGCCGCGCCGTGGGCGAGAATGAGGCGTTTTTCCTGCGCATCTCGAATGTTGGCGATTACCGCTATGAAGGGGCTGATCTGGGCATTCTGGTGACGCGCGGGCGGTCGATGACCAAAGGTTTCAAACTGACAGACAAGTCGAAAAAGTGGATCCATGGGATCACTTCGGCTTATACGGCTGAACCTCTGCCCGCGGCGCAACCGATGGAAGACCCCGCGTTCAAAATCATGTAGAAAGTCCTATGACGCTTGTTTTTCGTTCCATCGACGAGGCGCAGCCCGGTCCTAAGCTGGCCGGGCTGTTTGCCGAATACTGGCCCGCTTACCGCAAATGGTGGGCGCAAGAGGGGTATTCGGCCCGCCCCACTTATCGCGAATGTCTGCGCGCGCTGGAACAGCATATGCCCGAGATCATGCCACTGTATGAAGAGGTGGTTGAACTGGTCGGCGGCAGCGACAGCCAAGCGCGGTTTCTCAGTTTTTACTGCCCGCCGAAATACCTATCGGGGTGCAGCCAGGCGGTCTGGCGCGGCAAGACACCTATTCTGGTGCGAAACTATGATTACCACCCCAAGACCTTCGATGCCGCCTTGCTTAGAACCCGCTGGGGTGAGCGTGGCGTGATCGGGATGAGTGATGGCGTACTTGGCCTGCTCGACGGGATAAACGATGCCGGTCTGACGGTGTCGCTGACATTTGGCGGACGGCGCGAGGTGGGTGAGGGGTTCGGCGTTCCACTGATCCTGCGCTATGTTCTGCAAACCTGCGAAACAACCGCTGAAGCGGTTGAATGCCTAAGTCGTATTCCCTGCCACATGAGCTATAACGTCACCGTTTTGGACGCAAAGTACAATCATGGCACGGTGTTTCTGGCCCCCGACCGGCATCCGCAAATCTCTGACGTGCCGGTGGCGACCAACCACCAGGGCCAGGTGGAATGGTCGAAACATGCACGCTTTACCGCTACGCTCGAGCGGGAACGGTTCCTGTTGAACCGTCTCAACCAGCACCCCGAAAGCGAAAAGCGGTTTATCGACGCTTTCCTGCGTCCGCCTCTCTATTCCACGGCATTCAGCTCGGGGTTCGGGACGCTCTATACTGCTGTCTACCGACCAGCAACAAAGCAATTGCAACTGGTATGGCCAGGGACGAGCTGGGATCTGTCGTTTAGTAACTTCAGCGAAGGAAAGGTCAGCCTGATGTTGCCGAAGGCGGAGGCTGAGGACACATACTAGCCCGGGTCTTGCCAGAAGAACTTGAGTTGAGGCGGGTAGGGGTGTTGCGTAACTTTTGCCCATGACCAAACCTGCCTCCTTCAAGAACTTCAAAACCAGCCCCGAGATCATCCGCCTTGCCGTGATGCTGTACATCCGTTTCCCGCTCTCGCTTCGGACTGTTGAAGATCTGCTGCACGAGCGAGGCGTCGACGTGAGCCACGAAACTGTCCGATATTGGTGGAACAGGTTTGGTCTGGTGTTTGCTTCCGAGATCCTAAGAAAGCGTGTTCAGCAACTGCGCGCCTTCTCCAAATAGAAGTGGCACGTGGATGAGGTTCTTGTGAAGGTGAATGGCAAGCGGCATTATTTTTGGCAGGCCGTTGATCACGAAGGCGAGATGCTGGAAGCCGTTGTTACCAAACGCTGAAACAAAGCTGTAGCACTTAAACTCCTCAGGAAATTGATGAAGCAATACGATAAAGCGGAAAACGTCGTCACGGACCGCTTCACCTCCTACACAGCCGCGCTCAGAGAGCTGGGCGCCAATGAAATACAGCAGACCGGCAGGTGGCTCAAAAACCGCGTCGAGAATTCACATCTTCCTTTCCGACGGCGTGAACGCACGATGCTACGTTTCAAGCGCATGCGAAATCGGCAGAAGTTCGCCTCCGTTCATTCCTCCGTCTACAACCACTTCAACCAGGAAAGATTGCTAGCCAGCCGAGACACCTTCAAGCTGACCCGCGTCGCCGCTCTCGCCGAGTGGCGTGGTCTTTTTGCCGAATAAAGGACAGCTCTACTGGCCTAGCTGAGACTGGTTCAAATTCGTCTGTCAGCACCCGCAAGCTTGCGGGACATGTCCACATTTTTGTTGACGTCAGTCCGGTACTCGGGCAGCGTTTTGGGCATGGAAAAGAGCAAGCGCGGCCAAACATGGCGCAAATCATGATTGCAAAACTGGGACGTCGGGAAACCGGCTGTGATCTGGTCGTCTAAACTGACGCTGGTAATGAACCGATTTGGCTTTTTGCTGGACCGGGCATCCTCATCTCTTTTGCCTCTCCTGATTTTCTGGTTTTTCTAGATGCACAACAAGAACGGGTTGCGCCTTGCCGTTGATATTGGCGGTACATTTACCGATACGGTTTTGGTCGATGAGCAGGGTCATATCCTTGCCACTGCCAAAACACCGACCACCCCGAAAAACCCGACACTTGGGGCGCTTGCGGGTGCTAAGTACGTATTGGACAAAACCGGGGCGGACTGGCCTCAGATCAGCGGCTTTATCCATGGCACGACACTGGCCACCAATGCGTTGATCGAGCGCCGTGGAGCAGTTGTGGCGACTGTGACGAGCGAAGGGTTTCGTGACATTCTCGAGATCGCCTATGAGCGCCGCTACAACCAATATGAGATCAATCTCGTTAAACCTGATCTGATCGTGCCGCGTGCGCACGCTTTTACGATTAAAGGCCGAATCGACGCGCGCGGGCAAGAGTTGCAGCCGTTCGATGAAGAGGCTGTTTCCCGACTGGCTGAAGAGCTTTCTGCTTGCGGCGCCGAGGCCGTGGCTATTTGCCTTATGCATGCCTATGCCAACCCGACACATGAGTTGCGGCTGCGAGAACTTCTGCTGGCGGCGCTACCCGATCTAACGATTTCGCTATCGCATGAGGTCAGCCCCGAGGCGCGCGAGTTCGACCGGCTCTCAACTACTATAGCCAACGCATATATCCAGCCTCAGATGGAAAGCTACCTGGCTGATTTCCAAGCGCGGTTTAGCGATAAGGGGTTGCGATGCCCGATCCTGATGATGACTGCGGGTGGGGGCATGACCACGATGCAAACCGCCGCGCGCCTGCCGATCCGACTTGTAGAATCCGGTCCTGCAGGGGGCGCCATTCTGGCTGCGCGCATCGCCGCCGAGACCGGCGAGCGCGAAGTGCTGAGTTTCGACATGGGCGGTACGACTGCCAAGCTGTGCCTGATCGACCAATATCGCCCGCAGACAGCCCGAAAATTCGAAATCGCGCGTGCGGCGCGTTTCATCAAGGGTTCGGGTATGCCTGTACGTATTCCGGTGATCGAAATGATCGAGATTGGAGCAGGTGGCGGTTCGATCGCGCATGTGGATCGGTTAGGCCGCTTGCAGGTCGGGCCCGAAAGTGCGGGATCCGAGCCCGGACCCGCCGCCTTTGCCAAGGGTGGAACCAATCCGACGGTAACAGATGCCGATGTGGTGCTGGGGCTGATTGAACCCGGGCGTTTTGCTGAGGGACGGCTTGGGATCGATACGGACGCGGCTGAAACTGCGCTTGCGTCGGGGATCGGGCAGGCGCTGGAGCTAAACAGCGCACAGGTCGCCCATGGGGTCAGCGAGATCGTGGATGAGAACATGGCTGCCGCAGGGCGGATGCATGCGGTGGAATCTGGCAAGGATCTGGGCGCTCGGTTGATGATCGCTTTTGGTGGCAATGGCCCCCTGCACGCCACAAGGGTGGCGCGGCGTGCACAAGTCGATCGCATTCTGGTCCCGCGTGATCCAGGGGTAGGTTCGGCGGTGGGGTTCCTATTTGCTCCGGTCTCGTTTGAAATCATCCGCTCGCGCTATAGCACCCTTGAGGCGCTCGACCTTGAGGGGCTTAATGCCTTCTTCGATGCAATGATCAGTGAGGCTGAGGCCGTTGTGAGGGCTGGCGCACCAGAAGGGCGACTAACCCGGCAAAGGCAGGCTTTCATGCGCTATCATGGGCAAGGGCATGAGATTGAAATCACGCTACCTGACCGGGCTTTGAAAGAGGCGGATATTCCTGCGCTTCGCCAGACGTTCGAGGAGGAATACAGCCGCCAATTCAGCCGCGCAGTGCCGGGCATGACTATCGAGGTTCTGAATTGGGCGCTGGAAGTAACATCAGAGCCGTCCGCGCTGGAACATTATCCTGAGACGCTTGAGAAAAAGCCTGCGCGGCCAGATGGACAGCGGCGCATCCTGTGTGATGTCACCGGTGAGTGGCGCGAGGCCGATATCCACGAGCGCGCAGCGCTCAGGCCCGGCGACCAAGTGAGCGGGCCTGCCCTGATCATTGAGCCGCAGACCACGACATTCGTCAGCGCGGATTTCTCAGCCCATTTGGATGGCGGCAGCAACATTTGGCTCATACGCAAACGGGAGGGCAACCGATGAGCACCGCGAATACTCGCCTGCAGGTCATGTGGAATCGGCTATTGGCCGTGGTAGAGGAACAGGGTCAGGCGCTGATACGCGCAGCTTTCAGCCCCATCGTGCGCGAATGTGGTGATATTTCCGCTGGCATATTCGATCTGCAGGGCCGAATGCTGGCCCAGGCCGTGACCGGCACGCCTGGCCATATCAACACCATGGCTGAAGCAGTCAAAACACTGCGTAGCCGCTTTCAGCTTCAGGATATGAGACCCGGCGACATTTACTTAACGAATGATCCATGGATAGCTTCTGGGCACCTGAACGATTTCCTGCTGATGATGCCGGTGTTTTTTCGGGATCAGGTGGTCGGGTTTACCTCCTGCACCTCGCATTTAGTCGATCTAGGCGGGCTGGGCATGGGGCCAGAGGGCGCTGACATCTTTGACGAGGGGCTGCTCATTCCTCCTTGTAAGCTAGTGGATACGGGCAATCTAAACACACTTCTGATGGAGATAGTCAAAGCCAACTCTCGCGAACCCGTCGCCAATGAAGGCGATATCTATGCGCTGATCGCGTGTTGCGAGACTGGTGCCGCGCGACTTGCCGGCATGATGGATGAGTTCGGTATCGACCATCTGGACGAACTAGCCGACTACATCATCGATACTTCATATCGTGGCACCGTTGAGGCCATTGCCCAGCTTCCCGAGGGGACGTGGCACACTGTGCTGAAGGTAGACGGGTATGAGCAGGAGATTGATCTTCATGCGACCCTGACCATCGGCAAAGATTACGTTAATCTGGATTTCAGCGGCACTTCCGGCCTGTCAAAAAAGGGTATCAACGTGCCGCTCAATTACGCCACCGCATATTCGGTGTTTGCCCTTCGCTGTATTATCGGGCCGGACATTCCCAACAATGCGGGCTCGCTTGAGCCATTCCACGTTACGGGGCCAAAGAACTGTATTCTGAACGCCCAAGCACCCGCACCGGTCGCCATGCGCCATACACTGGGGCAGATGACACCCGATTTGATCTATGGCTGCCTGTCGCAGGCGCTGCCGGATTCTGTCCCGGCCGAGGGGGCATCATGCATGTATGACCTGCCGCTACGCCATGCGCCCGAGGCGGTGTCTCGTGGGGATGAGCAGTTTGCGCTGGAGCTTGTATTCAGCGGTGGAACCGGGGCGCGGCCTGATCTGGATGGGCTCTCGGCTACCGCCTTTCCGTCGGGTGTCTGGGGAAGTCAGGTGGAAACGACCGAAGCGGTCGCGCCTGTCCTGATCACACGGCGCGAGCTCATTCCGGACAGCGGCGGACCCGGGCGAACACGCGGCGGCTTAGGTCAACATATCGAAGTACGCTCGTCGCAGGACGAAGAATTCATGGTGTTTCTTTCGGTCGAGCGTGTCTTAAACCCTGCGCGCGGGCGTCAGGGAGGGGGTCCTGGCGCACCGGGGCGCATCCGCATCGGCCATGACGGACCAGATCTGCCTGGAAAAGGAGAGGTTCGGGTGAAGGCAGGAGAAACCTTGCTTTTCGAAACTCCGGGTGGTGGCGGTTTTGGAGATCCGCATGAGCGTAGTCGGAACGACGTTCGCCGCGATCTGGACGAAGGACTGATCAGTCAAGAAGCTGCGCGCGATATCTATGGGTACAAACCATGATCCGCTCGGTTGGGCATATATCCGCGATGTCACCTTATGCGCTGGCTCAGCTTGATGCACCGAAGGGGAAGCCCCTGATTTCGCTCTCTCAAAATGAAAGCCTACGCCCTCCCAGTCCCCTCGCGATTGACGCGGCCGAAAAAGCGCTGGAAGCCGGACATCTCTACCCCGACCCGGACTGGGGGGAGCTTCGCGCCGCGTTGGCGAGGCTTCATGGTATCCCTGCCGATGGCATCCTGTGTGGCTGTGGCTCGATGGAGCTGATTTCATGCATCACACAAGCGTTTGCGGATGAGCACAATTCGGTACTGGCCCCGGCGCATGCCTACCCGTTTTTCCGAACTGCCGCGCAGATAGCACGAGCGCGCTATGACGACGCTCCGGAAGAAGACAAGCGCGTTTCAGTCGATGCGTTGCTTGCAGCTATCCGGGACGACACCCGTATCGTTTTCGTTGCCAATCCCGGCAATCCTACCGGCTCCCGCATCCCGCGCGCCGAACTGGTACGTCTGCGCGAAGGCTTGCCGCGCGATACCCTACTGGTGGTCGACGAAGCATATGGCGAGTTCACAGATCATATAAGAGAGCCCGTGTTCGATCTGGTCGAACGCGGCGATACGGTGGTTCTGCGTACCTTCTCTAAGGCGTATGGTTTGGCCGGGATGCGCGTAGGTTGGGGCTTGTTTCCACTTGAAATCGCCCGAGAGCTTCGCAAGGTGATGAACCCCAACAACATCACGATTGCCGGCCAGGCTGCTGCAACAGCTGCGCTCTTGGATCAAGGATATATGCGCGAAACCTGTCGGGAAACGGCGAGATTGCGCGACGGATTGCGCCAACGGCTGCTTCAGGCCGGGCTAAATGTGCCTGAAAGTTTTACCAATTTCGTCCTGATCCATATGGAAAGCCCTGAAGCGGCGCACCACGCCGATCATGCCCTTCGGGCAGAGGGCGTGTTTTTGCGCCCGCAAGCCGGAGCTGGGCTTGCCGATTGCCTACGTGTAACCATCGGTGTCGCGGATCAAATCGACGTTGCTGCGAGCCTTCTGGAGCGCCTGGTAAAGGAGGGATTATCATGACGAATTCTCGTGGGCGTGCCCGATTTGGTGTTCTGGTGCCTTTCACCAATACAAATCTCGAACCCGACATGACACTGTTGCGCCCCGATGGCGTGTCGATGCATTTCGCCCGTATGGGGGGCTATGATCAGGACATGGTCCCCGATGCAGACCAGATGCACGGGCTGGGCGCAGCGGATTTGGACGAGTCGCTGCATCTGTTGCAGGGTGTACGTCCGGATGTGATCCTTTATGGTTGTACCTCGGCTACGCTTACGCACGGCCCGGTATTTGACCGAGGGCTTTCTGAACGGATCAAAGCCACGAGTGGTGCCCAAACTGTGACGGCGGCAGGCGCTTTGGTACACGCGCTGACCACACTGGGGGTGGGGCGTATCGGCTTTGCCTCGCCCTATGTGCCCACGATCAATGACATGGCCGTCGAATTTCTGGCACAAATGGGTGTTGAAACCTTGATCCGCTCAGAGGTGGACAGTGATTTGGACAACTACGGACAGGGCGAACTGGACCCGCAGGCAGTGTTCGATTTGGGCCTTGCCGCCAACCATCCCGAGGCCGATGCGATTGTGCTGTCTTGCACTGACATGCGCAGCGTCGAGATCATCGCCCATTTAGAGCAAGCAGTGGGCAAACCAGTAATCACGTCTAATCAAGCAATGGCTTTCCGTGCGATGCAGCTTGCTGGAATCGGCGAAGCCTTGCCGGGTTTCGGTCAGCTTTTGGAAAGAGAGCGGCTATGAGTTTTGACCGGGTCGCTGAGCTCTCGCTCGCATGCTAGGACATGCTGCGAGGTGCTCTCAACTTGGGCGTAGCGCTGCTGATCGACACGGTTCGCATGGTAGCCGCTGCAACAGGTGCGATGGCAGGGCGAGTCACTGTGGATTGTGCCTTTGCCACTCGCGGCACCGCGAAAGATGCTAGGGCGGTTGATGCGGCCTGAGACCAATTTTAGTGAAATGGAACAGCATGTCCGTGCTCTCGTGGAGGAAAACCATGTCTGACACCCCGCGTATCATTCTGCACAACAGCGACACGGAACCGCTTGCCGAAAGCTTGTGCGCCGCATTCCCAAAAGCAGATTATCGTGAATGCAACAGCTATGAGGGTCTTCCTACGCTGATCGACAGCTATAAGCCCGAGGTCGTCTATTCGGTTCGTTTCGCGGGCACGCCTGGCTATCCGCGCGACGCGCTGTTTGGCCCGCAAGGCCCAAGTTGGATTGCCAATGGTGGGGCGGGTACTGATCATTACGGCCAGTGGGACCCTCAAAGGACTATCGTGACCAATGCTGCGGGTGTGGCCGCTGGGATGATGGCGGAATATATCTTTGGCGGGTTTTTGCATTTTACCCTGGATGTGCCTGGTCTGCAGAAAGACAAGGCTGCGCGGCACTGGAACGCGCGTACGGTCAGGCCGTTGGCGGGCAAAACACTCCTGATCATCGGGCTGGGTCATACCGGTCAGGCGGTGGCGGCGCGCGCCAAGGCCTTTGGAATGAAAGTCTTGGGAACCCGCGCGCGCCCCAAGCCGATGAAAAATGTCGATGAGGTGCACGCAGCGGATGAACTGCATGACCTTCTGCCATTTGCGGATTTCATTGCAGTCTCGACCCCACTAATTCCAGCGACACGTGGCTTGGTCGGTGCGCGAGAGATTGCGGCGATGAAGCAAGGCGTCATCCTCGCGGATGTTTCACGCGGCGGTGTAGTGGATCAAGCTGTCCTTCACGTAGCACTGAGTGCAGGTCATGTGGCGGCGGCGGTACTGGACGTGTTCGAAACCGAGCCTCTTCCCGAAACAAGCCCGCTCTGGGCTCTTGAGAACGTGGTCATCTCACCGCATTGCTCATCGGTTTATACCGAATGGGAACAGGCTTCTTTTGAGCTGTTTATTCAGAACCTGGATCGCTGGATACGCGGCGAGAGATTGGTCAATATCGTGAACCCTGTGCGTGGATACTAAAGAAAATGACCTGACCTGTAGCCTGTTTGGTTCGGAGCGCATGTTTTCTTCCGGATCAAATTTCAAGCCAAGCTAAATAGCGGCTCTTGCCAAGCGGCGCGGTTTCTGCACGGCACAAGGGACAATCATCGGAACCGGTCTGGCAGCTTCAACATAAGTGATTGTTATGCTGCCAGCTGTTTCGGCTGGGTGATATGGTGTCTGGATTGGATTGCAGGTGTCACATCATCAACGCTTTTTCAACAAGCGCCTGTTTGTCCGGATATCGGGACACGTCCACGCCGTGCTCAACCAGCGCGTCGCTTAGCTCTTGCGTGCTCAAGTTTTCGATTGCGGCGGTCGTCATTCTCAGGAAGTTTATCCGGCGCTTTAGCTGTCCGTTCGTTTCACCAAAAATGTGCCGATCGTGGAAAGCGAATTCTTCGGCGTATTTTGTCATGAAGTATGACAGGAACGTGTTGAGGCTGATCCGCACGCGTGGATCGTCTGTGAGCAGGTCCGCAGAGGCATCTAACGTCTGTCGCATCAGGGTGGTCCATCTTTCTGCCCCCTTGTCATTCATCAGAGCCATAGCATTATGCGCGTGATGAAAGTTCAACCGGAACTCAGCGCCGTGGTAATAGGCGCCACCCCCCATGACATCGATCCACATGGAGGCCTGGGTCGCAACATGATGGTGCAATCCCCCAACCCTTTCGAAGACGGATGTGAACCAAGGCTCATCGGCAAACACGCGTTCATAGAATCTGGTGACTACGCCAACAATTGCATCTTGTCCCAAGACAGAGAATAGCTGCCAGAACTGAATCGGCTTTGAGGTGTCGCCCGGTGCAGTTAGCGAAACAACCTCTGCCATGCGGTGGGCTTCAGCGGGCAGCAGTCCATTTTCGATCGCAGCTGTGATATATGCCTGCTGAACGCGCTCACTCATATACCCGTGGCTGGTTGGAAATTTCGGAAGGTCGACACGTGTCATTAGTTTATTTCCTGGCGGTCTCTTGTCGGGAGGTGAATTGTGGGGCATTCAGCCGATCCTATCGCCAGAACGCCTTGCGATACTTCGAAATAAAAAGGTCTTTTCCCTTCATCTGGCGCGTGACCCAATCGCCAACAGTCGCAAATAGCCAGCTGTTCCCGATTTTGGGACCAAGGGGCAGTAAGATCGGGGCTTTTTTCCATGGCACATATGGCTTTAGATCCTCGATCGCCTGGCCTTTCAGTGCTTGTTTCAAGGTTTTGATCAGCCACGGATTCTGTCGGGATATTGCCACAATGGTCATGCCGTCACCGATATCGGCAATGTCCCCTGCGATGAAGACGTTAGGGTGCTCGGAAGGGCGTAACCATTTGTCGGTTCGAATCCGGCCAGAAGGTGCCGTGGCGACCCCGGAAAGCGATTGCGCCAAAGCCGTATTCGGTCTGGATCCGATCACAGGAAACACCAGATCAGCACTAATCACCCGGCCATCGGTCAACTTGACCGACCCGGCATAGGGTCTGTCCAGGTGTAGCAAGTTTTCCGCTCTTTGGCCCAGAACGATGTTCACGCCTGCGCGTTCCAGCTTGCGTTTCAACTGCGCGCCCAACTTTGCCGGGTACATTGGAAACAAAGTGTTATCTGAAGAAACCAATGTGATGTCCTTGTCGGGTTGAGCTGCGGCGATTTCCCCTGCCAACTCGGTGCCGACCGCACCTGCTCCGACGATGACAACCGATTTTGCTGACGCCAATTGCAAACTAACCTCAGCACTCGCCTCGCGAAAATCCTTAATGCTGTTCCCTTCGGGCTTGAAAGGCGCGGCATAGGACGAACCTGTCGCCAGGACGATGTAATCGGCGGGATAGATGGTTCCGTCTTCTAACGTAATTTCGGATTGTGTAACCTTTGAGGCCCGACCGCGAATGACGCGTCCGTGCATCAGTAAACGATCATAGGGCAGAATGATCTGATCCAACAATTCGGGCTGCAAAAGTGCACGAATGGTCGCTGGCGGCTGCACAAAGGCTTCGCGCTGCTCGATCAGCGTGACATCAGCGTATCCATCCAGTGCTTTGGCGACCTCAAAGCCAACATATCCACCGCCGACAATCACGACTTTCTTCTGAGTCATCTTCTTCCTCGTTGCGTTCCGTAAGTCTGAGGCGTAGTTAAAAATACAAGATCAAAGCGACAAGTACGGTCATATAGGATACCGCTATGGCAACGCTCGAACCAGATGAAAACTGTCTGATTGAGCCACTGATAGAGGCGATCTCGGGCAAGTGGAAACTCTTGATCATCTATTGGCTGGCGCAGGAAACCTCTCGGTTTAATCAGCTTCAGCGCAACCTCGGAAGCATCACCCACCGCACGCTTACCCGACAACTTGGCGAGCTACAGGACGCTGGCTTTGTGTCCCGCAAGGACTTTCGGACTATCCCTCCACATGTGGAATACAGTCTGACCTCATTGGGGCAAAGTCTGATCCCATTGTTACAGGCCATGCATGAATGGGCGGCCACAAACGCGGGTAAAATGGCAGATCAGAAAGACAACAAGGAGCGCATTTAGTTGCGTACGTCCCGGCAGTAATTGCATCCTTTCAACAGTTGCTTTCGGGACACTGAAGCCCGATACCGAACGGGTCGGCCAATGTCTGGTCTGGCCCACTTGCCTCAACAACGTTTTGTAGAGTTCCGAACAACGAGTTGTGTAAACAGCTCTTCGGATTCGGGCGCCTGATGAGATGTGATCCAGTTGGCAAGCGCATCCGCTGCGCGTTCACCCATCTGAGAAACCGGTAAATGTACGCTTGTCAGTGGCGGAACGGTCACAGACGAAGTTGGAAGATCGTCAACCCCGACCATGGAAATTTGGTCCGGGACGATGATATTTTGCGCCTGAAGACCAAGCAAAACCCCCAGGGCGACGACATCGGATAGACATAGAATTGCCGTTGGCCTGGTGCTTAGATTGCCCAAGTGTTTTGCAGCGTCTGCGCCGCCCTGATGGCTGATCTCGGTCTCGAAGGTTGAGAGCTTTCCGTCGAAGGGAAAGGCTTTGAGGCCGGTTAGGCGCGCTTGGGTACGGTCATTGTCGTTAACGGGGCCATGCACGACCGCAATGTCTCGGTGTCCGAGTTCAACAAGGTGTTTTAGGGCAAGTTGCGCCGCAGCCGCGTTATCATACCCGATGGTCGGCAGCGGGTTTTCCGGATTAAAGAAAGACGTGACGATCGTTGGCAACGACGCCCGTTCGATCAGTTCGTGAAACGCCGGGCTGTGGGTAATGCCAGTGATGATCAGTCCTTCTGCCCCGATATCCAGCAGGCTTTTGGCTTTCTCGGCTTCAATCTCTAGGCTCGCCTCGGTTGTCGCAACGATCAGAGACAACTGATGGTCTGATAGCTTACGCTCCAGAGCAGCAAGGAATCGGGCAAAGATCGCATTGTCCAGCGTAGGGACCAAAGCCCCAACAAAGCGGGTGCGGCCAGAATTGATTGCCCTGGCAGCCGCGCTAGGAACGAATTTTAGCTCGGCAATCGCGGTCTGAACTTTTTCGAGCGTTTCCTTCTTCACCACGGTCGGTTCATTAAGCACCCTGGACACCGTTGCAACGGACACGCCTGCTGCTTTTGCTACATCTCTGAGATTTGAGCGTTTTTTAGGCTCGGGGGTTTTCTGCGTCACTGATTTTAGGGCCCGTCTTGCCAATTTCCAAGTAAAGAGTTGACATATGTAACTGGTTTCATCAAGCTTTGTAACTAGTTACATTTTGGGAATCTGGCTGCGCCATGCACGGGTCTACGGTTTTACATACTTTTACTAACACGGGGTACGACGGCCCCGGTCGCCGGTTCCCGGGCTTCCAAGATGCCCCCGACACACGACAGCATGTCCTGTGTCCGCGCGAGGCGATGAAGCTGTCGATCAACCCCGGAGATTTGCTGTCAGTAGAAGGGGCTGGTTCAATGCAGCCATTGGATCTTGCTGCTTTGGCAGAGGGTGGGCAGCCGATGCTTGCGGCGCTTGGGCTGAGCCAAACCGGGTTGGTTGAATGGGACGGTTTTGACAGTGCCCAGTTCTCGGGCTGGATAGCAGCGCGGGATGGGGATCAGCGGGTTCCCTGTTGCAGATTTGATCAGTCATCCGAGCCAGTGATTATACGTGCCAGTCAGACGATGACGGTCTGGTTGATCCGACCCGTCGGAGTTGCCGGGCTAATCGAAGGCTCAGGCGCCGGAAATGTGACGGTTCTGCACAAACCCGCAGCCAAACGTGATGTGCAATTGCCGCCTTTGCTGGGGGATACACGAGACGAATTCACCATCGCTCGCGGCAGCGCCATGGCGTACGAGCTTAAAGCTGGCGAATTCGTTCAAATCATCGATGTTGAAGGTCAGCAATGTTCCGATTTCATGGCGTTGCGGGCTGATGGCCTGGACCGTGGCGAGGAATGGATGATCGACTCCACTGCCACTCGGTCCATGGTTAGACGGGCTTTTCCCGGTCCCGGTTTGCTGGATAAATTCTTTGATCGCGATATGCGCCCGTTGCTGAATGTGGTTCAGGACACTTGTGGTCAACACGATACATTCGGTCTGGCGTGCACCGCTCGCGGTTACGAAGAGAGAGGCTTTCCCAGCCATCTAAACTGTTCCGACAACATGACCAATGCTCTGGTGCCCTACGGTGTCAAAAAGCGGACCGCTTGGCCCGCAATCAACTTCTTCTGGAGCACGTGGGTTGACCCGGCTTCGCATCATATCCTGACTGAAGAATCCCGTTCACGCCCTGGTGATTATGTTGCCATGCGAGCGTTGGAGGATCTCGTCTGCACCTCGACCGCCTGTCCAGACGATATTGATCCGATCAACGGCTGGAACCCGACGGATGTGCATGTACGTATCTATCGCCCTGAAACACCGATCCGCCGTGCGGTTGCCTATCGCGAAAAGGAAGACGCCCTCATGTCGATCAGCCAGGAGTCCGCTTTTCATGACCGTCTGGCCCCGCTGACCCAGCATTTTGCGCCAGCGCGTGATCTATGGGCACCGGTCAGTTACCCGGCCCATGGTACTTTGGGTGAATATTGGGCCTGCCGCGAAGCTGTGACAGTGCAGGACATGAGCGGTCTGCGCAAATTCGACATCGTCGGCCCGGATGCCGAAGCGCTGCTGCAACTGGCCACCACTCGAAACGTGGCGAAACTGCCGGTTTGGCGTGGATCTTACACGCTGATGTGCGACGAAAGTGGATCGGTCATTGACGATGGCACCCTGTTCCGTCTGGCACCCGAAATTTTCCGTTGGTGCTGCGGGTCCGAGGAAAGCGGGCGGGTGTTGCAGGAACTGGCAGACGCGCGCGGCTTGCAAGTGCGGGTCCACGCATTGCGCGGAACGATGCCAAACCTGGCTATTCAAGGGCCGAAATCGCGCGACTTGCTACGCAAGATCGCTTTTACCCAACCGCATGTACCCAGCCTGGATCATCTAAAATGGTTCGGTGTCACCGTCGCACGGCTGAACGATCGCGAAGGTGCGCCGTTCATGCTGTCGCGATCGGGCTATACCGGCGAATTAGGGTATGAAGTTTTCTGCTCAAAATCCGATGCCGTCGCGATCTGGGATGCGGTAATGGCAGCCGGCGAAGAATTCGGGATCACCCCAATGGGTTCAGCCGCACTAGACATCATCCGGATTGAGGCAGGTCTGGCCGCCGCAAACGCCGAATTCGCACCGGGCGTCGATGCGTTCGAGGCTGGATTGGGCTTTGCGGTCGATCTGACCAAGTCTGACTTCACCGGCAAGTCGGCTCTGCAACGCAACGCACGCGACCCTCGCCGGGTGCTCAAAGGGCTGCTGATCGGTTGCGATGACGTGCCAGCCCACGGTGCCCCGGTCTACGCGGGAGAACGGCAGGTGGGTGTGGTGACCTCGGCTATACGTTCACCGATGCTGGAGCATGCGATTGCGATGGCCCGATTGTCGGTCGAGCAGGTGGAAAACGGCATTCAATTGGAGATCGGACAGCTCGACGGACGGATGAAACGCCTGTGCGCGACGGTCTCGGACATTCCATTCATAGACCCGCAACGCAAGCGGGCGCGCGCCTGATGGCGCATGCAACTCAACGAAACGGGAGAAATAATATGAAAAAAGGAATGCTAACGGCAGCATTGACCCTGACTTTGGGCGCGACAACCGCGATCGCACAGGACAAAGTGATGGTCGGTGAACCCAGCTGGCCCGGTGCCAAGATTATGAGCCGCGTCATTGGTCAGGTTATCGAAACACGTCTAGGCGGCGAAGTTGGCTATGCGCCTGGCGCCAATGCGGTGATCTTTGCAGCGATGGATGGCGGGCGTGGCGATATCGACGTGCACCCGGATGTCTGGCTGCCGAACCAGTCTTCGTTCACCGACGAGTATGTCGATCAGAAGGGCACTGTCGCGCTGTCTTCTGGCAGCTACGAGGGGCGCGCCGGCATCTGCGTGCCGAATTATATGGTTGAGGATCACAACATCCGTTCAATCTACGATCTGGCCACCCCAATGGCGCAAGAGCTCTTCGACTCGGATGGTGACGGCATGGGTGAGGTTTGGGTTGGTGCTTCGGGCTGGGCTTCAACCAACACATTTAAAGTGCGGGTGCGGGACTATGGGATCGAGACCTTCCTGACACCAACGACCGAGGATGAAACCGTGTTCTATTCGCGCTTGAAGGATCAGGTTGACCAACAGAAGGGTGCGGCCTTCTACTGCTATGCGCCGCATTACGTGCATGCTTTGTATGATGTGACAATTCTGGAAGAACCTGAACATGATGCGACCACATACAAGATGGTGCAGCCCGATCAGGACGCGGATTGGTTCAACAAGTCCCATATCAGCACCGGTGAACCGGTCAAGACCGTGACCGTCGCCCATTCCAAATCGCTTGAGCAGCGCAATCCTGCAGCGGCGTCCTTTTTGGCCAATATCGACATGGATGCCGGTGAGCTAAGCGGCCTGACTTACGAGGTCGTGGTCAAAGGGCGCGACACAGACGAGGTCGTGGCCGAGTGGATCGCCGCCAATGGCGATGCCGTCGACAGCTGGCTTGGTCTGACCACCAACTAAAACCTGTGCGCCCCCGATGATTTCGGGGGCGTTGCTCGATTCATTCAACTGCGGTGGGGTCAGTATGACAGCGGATATTGCAATCGACGCAAAAGGCGTTTGGAAGGTTTTTGGTGCGCGGTCGCAGGAAGCGTTGCAAGCCATCCACAGCGAGGGGCTGAGCAAGGCCGAAGTGCTGGAGCGCTTCAACTGCGTTGTTGGCGTCGCCGATGCAAGTTTCGAAATCGAGCGGGGTGAGTTGTTCTGCGTCATGGGCTTGTCGGGTTCGGGCAAGTCGACCCTTGTGCGCCATGTGAACCGTCTGCTGGAGCCCACGGACGGCCATATCTATCTGGATGGCGAGGACGTGATGGGCCTGAATGATGAGGGCCTGCGCGACTTGCGCAACCGGCGCGTCGCGATGGTGTTCCAGAACTTCGGCCTGATGCCCCACCGAACTGTCCGCGACAACGTAGCGATGCCGCTGGAAATCCGAGGCACCGGCAAGGCGCGCCGCTGGGAAGAAGCGGACCGGGTGCTGGAACTGGTCGAGCTCAACGGTTGGGAAGACAAATACGCTCATGAGCTGTCGGGCGGTATGCAGCAACGTGTGGGTCTGGCCCGTGCCATCGCCGCCGACCCCGAGATATTGCTGATGGACGAGCCGTTCTCGGCTCTCGACCCGCTGATCCGAAAACAGTTGCAGGACCAGTTCATGGACCTCAGCCACAAGCTGAACAAAACCACGATGTTCATCACCCACGATTTAGATGAAGCGATCCGCATCGGCCATCGTATCGCGATCATGAAGGATGGGCGCATTGTGCAGATCGGTACGCCGGAAGAGATCATCCTCAACCCTGCCGATGAGTATGTGGCCGACTTTGTGGCGGGTATCTCCAAACTCAACATGATCTTCGCCCATGCGGTGATGAAACCGGTCGAAGAGTTCGAGGCGCATCACGGCGAAGTGCCCGAAGATGCCAAAGAGGCGCATCCGGACATGGATTTGTCCGATCTGATGAACCTCTGCGTTGATGGTCATGGAGTTGTAGCCGTCACTCAGGATGGCAAGACCGTGGGTGTTATCAACCGAGCGGGTCTGATCCGCGCGATTCAGGACAGTCAAGCCTAAGGGGACCGCTATGAAACATGTTGATACACAACAGATCCAACCGAAAACCGCCGACCGCCTGAATGGCTTGATCGGAGATTTCGTGGGGCAGGGGCAGTCCTATTACCAAAAGACCTTTGCCTACATGATGCAGGCGCCCGGCTACCGCTTTACGCTTAACAAAGCTGCTGCAATTTGGGGTCCGATATGGTTCGGGGCGCGGGGGCTGTGGTCATGGTTCCTTGGGTTTTTGGTGCTGGAAACGCTTGCCTATATCCAAATCGGTCTGGGCTTGTTCGGTGATCTGGGCCGTGAGTTTCGGGAACGCGCGGAACAGATTGGGCAGACACTGGAGCTGCGCCGCCAGCAAATTGCAGCGGCAGAGCAATCCGGTTCAACCACTTTGGAGTCATTGAAGCGCGCCGCGGAATCGCTTGAGGGTGCTTTGGCAGGCGCGCAGGAGGCCGCACGTTCGGCGGATTCGACAGGATTCACCTATCTGGTTATCGGGATCGTCCTTCTGCTGGCGTTTAAGTTCCTGGCCGCCTCGTTGGCCAACTGGACGCTTGAAGGGCAGTTCGCGCGCTGGCGTTCGGACCCAAGCGTGGCGCATGGCTGGTCGCTGCCTCGAGTAGTCGTCGCGACGGCGCTGACTGCCGTGGTAGTAATCTTGTCGATGATCAAGTTTGCGCAACCCGATGCGCTAGCGGTACTCAAAACTTTCCCAACCAACCGGGACTGGCGTTTAAACGTCGGCGATGGCGTACAAGCAGTGTTTGAATGGACCAAAACCGCCGGGCGCGGCTTCTTCGATGGGCTGACCTTTGGGATGCGCACCCTGCTGGACTGGATTGAGGTAGTACTGGTCGATACGCCATGGCCGGTCGTGGCACTGGTGATTATCATGCTGGCCTATCTCTCTGCCGGACCGCGCGTGGCAATCTTCACCGGTGCAGCGCTGGCCTATCTGGGCCTATTAGATTTCTGGGAAAAAGCGATGACCACGATTGCCCTGCTGGGCGCGGCGGCGCTGATCTCGATCACGCTAGGTATCCCGCTGGGCATCTATTGTGCGCGCCGCCCGCGGGCGTTTGCAATCGTGCGACCGATTTTGGATTTCATGCAGTCGATGCCGTCCTTCGTCTACTTGATCCCGGTCGTGGCCTTTATCGGATCAGGCAAGCCAGCGGGCGTGGTCGCTACAATGATCTTTGGCAGCCCCCCGGTGATCCGTTTTACCGTTCTTGGCCTGCAGCAAGTCCCCGAAACCGTGCGGGAGGCCGCCTTGGCCTTCGGAGCGACGCCCCGGTATCTGCTATGGAGGGTAGATCTGCCCCTGGCGCACAAGACTATCATGGCGGGTGTGAATCAGACTATCCTGATGTCTCTGGCGATGGTGGTCGTCGCCTCGCTGATCGGTGCAAAAGGCTTGGGCGAGGACGTGCTGGAGGCACTTCAATATGCCGCCGCAGGACAAGGAATTTTGGCTGGATTGGCGATCCTGTTCTGCGCGCTCATCCTGGATCGGATTGTGGCTGGAAGAAAATGACGAATACGTCAAGCGCACGATCACTCGACAGTATTTCGAGGTGGGCGATGCAGATTTGTTCGCAGATGTCACGGTTTCGTCTGAACCCTTAGTTGAAGCAAGCTCACTGGCCCGGCATGTGGGCGGCGCAGGCACCTACAAGGTGACAGGCTATGTTGTTCTACTAATCTGATTGAAGCTGGTTCGAATTGTTTTCCAACCCGGTGGCAGCGCAGATCCAGTGCCGCATATGTTGGATTGATGTTTGAACCCAGATCGCCGGACTATTAATCGCATTCGCCACCCAGTGAGGCGTCATTCAACTAGTAGGCTGATCCGGTCGCGTGCAGTCACTTCGTTTATCACGAGGTCAACGCACGTCAGGGCCGTGTTTGTCGTAGCGCCACGAACGAGGGTTTTCGAACTTGATCTTGCTCGGCTCAGTTGGGATCGAACCCAACTGATCCTTCTGGTACAACAATCGTGTGCTCGGGTTTCCAGCTCAGCCATATTTCGCCACCTTCGGGCAAATCCGGGATGTCCTGATCGCGCGCAATGACTTTGAAGGTGCTGTCGTTGTGTTTCAGGACGCAGGTCGCCATCGCTCCGGCGAAGATGCGACGGACCAGCGTGGCGGGGAGTTTTGAGATCTCGTCGCCGTCAGGCTCTGAGATAGATATGCTCATGTTCTCGGGTCTGACGGCCAGGGTCGACTGCGGTGTCGCTCTGTGTGGCAATTTGATATCCGCGCCGCCAGAATTCAGAGCCAAGCCGCTTTGACCTGTCAGAATATTGGCTTCGCCCAGAAATTCGGCGGTAAAGACGTCGACGGGATTGTTGTAGACTTCGCGTGGCGGGCCAGCCTGAATCATCGTTCCCTGTCTGAGAATGCCGATCTTGTCTGACAAAGTAAGGGCTTCTTCCTGATCATGGGTCACAAAGATCGTTGTAATGCCAATCTCGCGCTGAATACGCTTCAGTTCTATCTGCATGTCGACACGCAAGGATTTGTCCAAGGCCGATAGCGGCTCGTCCAATAGAAGCACCTTTGGATTAGTGACAATAGCCCGTGCCAATGCCACGCGCTGTCGTTGACCACCAGACAACTGATGAGGTTTGCGGTCGCCCAGTTGCCCAAGCTGTACCAATTCCAGCGCTTCACTCACGCGGCGGCGTTCCTCAGCGGCACCTACTTTGCGTACACGCAAGCCAAAACCCACATTGTCGGCGACGGTCATATTGGGAAACAGAGCATAGTTCTGGAACATCATTCCGATGTCGCGCTTTTCGACGGGAATGTGCTCGACCGACTGATCACCGATATGGATCGAACCACTATCCGCAAAGATGAATCCGGCAATGGCACGCAGCAACGTCGTCTTACCGCTGCCTGACGGGCCGAGCAGGGCAAAAAAACCACCATCCGGAAAGTGCATGGTGACGTCATTCAAAGCCTTGAGTGACCCGAATGTTTTGGTGACGTTTTGGACAGAAACATCGGCCATCAGCGTTCTCCTCCGAAATTTGAGAACCGGGCTGCAAACAGCATCACGGCCATCGAGATTACGATAATGATTGTCGAGATTGCATTGATTTCCGGCGTGAAGCCTTTGCGGATCGAGGTGTAGATCAGCACTGGCAACGTGCTGTCGCCGGGTTCGGAGAGGAAGTACGATACAACGAACTGGTCAAAGCTGACCGCAAAAGCGAACAGAGCACCGGCAATGATCCCCGAAGCGATCCAGGGCAGGGTGACGCGGCGCGTCACAGTCCAGCTGTCGGCACCCATGGACCTTGCGGCCTCTTCCAGTGTGGGATCAAATGTCGCCAAACGGGCGCTGACGACGACGATCACGTAAGGCAGTGCAAGCGCGACATGGCCGATCAGAACCGACGGTGTGCCGCGGCCAAGACCGACGCCATAGAAAAAGATCAGCATCGCCGTGCCGGTGATCAGCCATGGAATTGCGATCGGCGGGAACAGCATCACCTGCAGGAAGCGCTTGCCACGGAACTCGAACCGGAACAGGGCCAGTGAGGCGGCTGTGCCCAAGATGGTGGCAATCACTGTTGTAGCGAACGCGATCAGAATTGAGCGGGTCGCGGCATTCAGAACTTCGGTGTTCTGGCCCAGTTTTTCGTACCATTTTAGCGAGAACTCGAAGGGCAGTTGATAATACTGTGACGCGTTGAAGGACATGAACGCCATGACGATGATCGGGGCGTAAAGAAAGAATAGGATTAGGCCAAGCCAAACCTTACCTGCCCAGACCAGATAGGTGTTATTCATGTCTGTGCCCTCCGTAATGCCGGGCTGGCGGTTGCCAGGATCACCAAAACCACCGCAAGCAGGATAAAGGACAAGGCAGCCCCTAAGGGCCAATTGAACACGGCCACGAACTGATCCTCGATCACAGTACCAAAGTAAGTTCCAACACGACCACCTAATATGCGCGGCTCCATGAAAGAGCCGACGACAGGTACAAAAATCAGTACCGCACCGGCCAACAGCCCGGGCAGGGACAAAGGCAGGATGACGCGCCACAGTATGGTCAGTTTGTTCGCCCCCATTGACCGCGCGGCGTCGATCAGATTGTCGTCGATGGCCTGTAAGGCTAGATACGAAGTCAAGATCACGTAAGGCAGGTAAGAATGGACCAGGCCGATAACGATCGCAGGGGTCGAGAACATCAGGTTCACATCGACCTCGAACGGCAGGATCGCGTTGAGGCCGAGCTCTAGCACTCCATTTCCGCGCAGAACGATGGCCCAGGAAAATATCCGGACCAGAGAATTCGACCAGAAGGGCAGGATGACCAGAAGGAATAGTGCTTCGCGCGACTTACCCTTAATCGCCTTAGCCAGAACATAGGCGCAGGGAAAGCCAACCAGCACGGAAATCACCGTCACAGTCAGGCCCAGCTTTATGGATTTCCACAGCAGCGTTGCGTAAGTCGAGGTCTGGAAGAAGGCCTGATAGTTTTCAGATGTGTAGTGCCATTCGGCATCGCCAAAAGGCACATCGGACAAAAAGCTGAAATACAACATCGCCGACAGCGGCAAAAATATTGCCACCGTCAGCCAAATATAAGCCGGAGAAAGCAGGCTGACGATCTTGAGCCTGTTTTGTCGGGCGAGAACCGTTGACATGTCTGCTTTCTCCTTAGCGTGCCTGGGCTTATTGGGCGGCTTTCAACCCTTGCCAGAGCTCAAGGTATCTCTCGCGATTTTCATCCGAGACCGGACGCTGGAACTGGACGCGTGCCACGACTGCGGGGTCGCCCAGAACGCGTTTGTTGAAGGCGTCATCAGGCAACGCAGCGGCGGCCTTGGCATTGGCCGAAGCTGGGGCACCGCTTTCGGCCCATTTGACGTAGAACTCAGGGTCGATCATCCAATTGATAAAGGCGTGTGCAGCCTCTTTCTTGGTCGATGATGTTGGGATCGACAGACCATCCAACCAGCCGATTGCACCCTCGTCCGGCACGATGAATTGAACCGGTAGTCCGGAAGCCATCGAGCGGCTCGCAGAACCTGACCAGAAGGTCGCCACATCCAGATCGCCCGCAGCCATGAACTGGTTCCAGTCGTTCTCCGAACCCCAATAGGTTTTGATCTGAGGCATCAACTCGGCAAGTTTGGCCTCGATGGCATCGAGATCTTGGATGTCGTTGATATCCTGGCCCGTTGCGATAGCTGCGAATTGTACGGCTTCCAACGCGTCATCGCGGATCGAGACTTTGCCTTCGTGCGCCGTGTCCCAAAATACCTCAATCGACGTTGGTATCTCGTTGAATTCATTGGTGTTCACAGCAAAGGATGTCAGGCCCCAGGTCCAAGGCATTCCATGCAGCGCACCTCCGGCGTTGAGGTCCGGATTGGCGGCCAGATTTTCGGGCACGTCGCTAAAATTCGCGACCATCGAGCTGTCCACTGGCCCTATCAGCCCCTCGGCCTGCGCCTGTGGCGTAAAGGCCGCGTTGATCAGCACGACGTCATAGGCACCGGGGTTGGTCCGAAGCTTGGTCAACATCTCTTGTTCAGAATTGAAGTATTCATGAACGACGGTGTGGCCCGTTGCCTCGGTAAAGGCAGAAATGGCCCAGTCTTCGTCGGTTCCATACCCTTGCCAATTGAGAACTCGGATCTCATCGGCCAGAACGGCCGCGCCCGTTGTTGTCAAAGCAACTGTGGTTGCTAATAGGATACGTTTGTTCATTGTGATCTCCCGGTTGAATGGTCTTTAGCTTTGGTTCTCGATCAACCCGCCTCTTTCTTGTTTAGGGCGTCCGCCACGACCGCTTGGGTCGGCGCCGTTGCGGGCCCTTGTTGTGTGGTTGACAACGCCGCAGCGACATTTGCGTAAATGGCTGCTTCCTTTGGGGTATCACCGCGCGCCATTCGCGCGATGAAACTGCCAACATGGGTGTCACCAGCGCCGTTGGTGTCCACCGCTTGAACGCGGTAAGGTGGGATATGGTGAAGAGCATCGGGCCGGGCCAGAATGCAGCCGTCTTCCCCCAGTCGCACAACAGTTCCACCGTCATCAGGGCGGGTTTCAGCAAGTGCTCTGGCAGCAGCAACAGGGTCCGTGTGACCAGTCAGAACCGCAGCTTCGCGCGCATTTGCACTGATCCATGTGGCCCGTCTCAACGCGGTCTGCAGCACTTCATTTGGGAGAGAAGCGATGATGGGCGAAGGATCGAACACCAGGTTATTGATGCGGGCATCCGAAGATAACCTCTGGTGCAGCGCATCACGCGAGCCCGTGTAGTGCAGAGCGTAGCCAGACAAAAGGGTCCAGTCGAATTCGGCAAAGCTGATCTGCATTAAGTCCTCGGCAGTCACGTGCCCCTGAGCACCGTCGCTTGCCACAAAGGTCCGCTCACCCTGAGGGTCGATCATCACGGTACAGCAGCCCTGATCGCGTGTTAGGTCTTGTGCCCGCAGGAACGGGATACCTTCGGTGTTAAGACCTTCGCGAATAATCTTGGCAAATGGGCCAGATCCGATAGAACCACCATAGAATACCATCATGCCAGCGCGTTTCGCGGCCACCATGGCGTTGAACCCGCCACCAGGTGCGATGGAGAAACCCTTGACGATAGCTTCTTCACCAACCGCTGGAACAGCTTCGACCTGATAGAGCAGATCGGCCACAACACCTGACATCTGAAGAAGACGATTGGTCATCTTGCGGCCTCCGTCTTAGCGTCAGACGTATGGCGAAGA
Source organism: Ruegeria sp. G2 (assembly GCF_056533505.1). Lineage (NCBI taxonomy): Bacteria > Pseudomonadati > Pseudomonadota > Alphaproteobacteria > Rhodobacterales > Roseobacteraceae > Ruegeria > Ruegeria sp. G2. Next base: position 302,382 of record NZ_JBQFON010000003.1, read on the forward strand.
GAAAGCAACTGTTCCGCTATTACTTCGATGGGTAGGTTGTTGGCAGCACGAACAGGGTCGAGTACAGCGGGCGCGATGGCTTCAATTCCGGCGCATGCCCCGGCCATCGCACCGGCAATAGCGCCGATTGTATCTGTGTCGTCCCCGATATTCGCAGCAATCCGGGTGGCCTTCCAGACATCCCCCGACGCCATCCTTACGATGCCAAAGGCCGCCGGGACAGATTCAAACGAAGAGACAGAAGTTCCGACGAGCTGCGCGAATTCTACATCGGTCAGGCCCTGATCAGCGAGATCAAGTGCGTTTGAAATCCGACGGCGCATGTTTGCTTCGCCAAACCGATGGCCGCGTTTCTGCCCTTGCTCTGCGGCGTCCAGCGCGGTGTCGAGCGCTGAGTCGAAATCAAGACCATCCACACCACAGCTGACGACAGTGGCAACAGCAGCAGCAGCGGCGATGGCTTCGCCCGTGTTATGCGTCATACGGCAGGCCAGTTCCACGCGGTCCAAGAAACTCTGCGTTGGCGAGAAATGCGTGGCGATCCCAACTGGTGCAATTCGCATCGCAGCGCCGTTTGTCGTTCCGTTGCGCCCCGTTTCGCTGGCTGGTTCTCCGTTCAGCATCGCTGCAAGAGCCGCTTTGGAAGATGGACCCAGCAGGTCGCGCAAACCACGCGCTCGGACGTCACCCTCCCAATCCAGCAGGTCTTGCGCCCAAAGCGCCTCGTCAAAACCTTCGCCATCTTTCACAAGACGTTGAGCCAACAGAAATGCCTGCTCGGTGTCATCCGTCACCTGCGCCGCCTGTAGGCCATGAGAGACCGGATGGTCGGGGTAGGGGGCGACATAAGCTGTGATCTCGCCATAATGTTGCGCTATTTCTGAGCGCGACAGCGTTTGTGAGGGCATACCCAACGCATCCCCGATGGCCATTCCGGCAAGAGCGCCACAAGCGCGACTGAAAGCCAGTTCTCCAGTGGCCATAGCCGTCAAAACTCCATGTGCAGACCAAACAGGTCTGGGTCCAGAATGCTCTCGACAAATTCCAGGGAGTCCCCGTCGGCTGAACGGGTCAACCGGCACAGCCGCAACATCGGTTCTCCTGACACGCGCCCCATGACAGCCGCGTCTTCCGCGCTGAGCGCGGGCAACACACGCGCCCATTCGCTACCGCCGTTGACTGCCAACCCGCGACTGCGAAGCGTTTCCGTCAAAGAGCCGTTTTCCAGACCGGTCTCAATTATCTCGGAAAACTCCGAACGCCATGGGACACGGCTGCGTTCCAGCGACACTCCCTGACCGGTGTTCACACGAAAACGTAAACGATCGACCATCAAGACATCGGTGCCGACACTTTCAGGTGCGTCTGCTAAATCCATTTTACCGCGTGTGAGGCGAAGAATCCGCGTCGCAAGTTCGGTTTCACCCGAGGATAACGCAACGCTCCAACCTTTCCGGTCGTCGATCGTTTTTCCCCCAAAGGTGACAAATGATCCGATGCCACGCCGGGTCGTGATCAGACCCTTGCGGCTGAGGATATCGAGGCTTTTCCGTATAGTATTTCTGCTAACCGAGAACCGTTTGACCAGAGCATTCTCACTGGCCAGCGGTGCGCCTGTATCCAACCCACCTGACCGGATCTCTTCCTCTAGCATGAGTGCGATCCTGACAGATTTCGGTGCTCCGATCCGGTCAGTGCTTGTTGATTCTTGTTCAGACATGTTCATGCTTGTACCTTATCCGGATTCGATTATCTGTCAAATTGGATATACGGAGTCCCACTTGGCTCAAACTGCGGCCCATGTATGATTGGATGTGTTCTCAGGACAGTTCTGTTGACTCTGGCAAACGTCCACACTTATCATTAGTGTGCTAATGAAAGTGGATATGTGCATGGCCTACTCACAACCAAGCTTGTTGCCTGACGCGCTGGGCATTCTTAAGCAGGCCGGGGTCCGCGTTATTGCAGGTGGGACAGATTTCTATCCGGCGTTGAAAGCAGGCCAGCATCCCGAAAATCTGTTAGATGTAACAAGAATAGATGGGTTTTCGGACATCACGCAATCTGAAGGGGGCACAAGAATTGGTGCAGCCGTCACATGGTCGGATGTTGTTAGAACTGATCTTCCTCGGGCCTTTGATGCCTTGAAGCAGGCGGCGCGCGAGGTCGGAAGCCTGCAAATTCAAAATGCAGGTACGGTTGTCGGAAACATTTGCAACGCCTCTCCCGCCGCCGATGGTGTTCCACCTCTGCTTGCATTGAATGCTGAGGTTGAGCTGGCCAGTGCAGCAAAGGGAAAGCGTGTTCTTCCCCTCGAGGCATTTATCAGGGGTGTGCGGCAAACAGCGTTGATGGATGACGAGCTGGTGACAGCGATCATCGTGCCGAAACCCCATGCTGGCATGACGTCTGGTTTTGAAAAATTAGGGAGCCGTCGCTATTTGGTCATTTCTATTGCCATGACAGCGGCAAATGTTCTTTTGGATGCAAAGGGAAGAATAGCCGAGGCTCGCATCGCAGTAGGGTCCTGTTCCGCTGTAGCGCAACGGCTTACGGCGTTAGAGGCGAGCCTGATCGGTCAGGATCCCGCTGATGTCAGGATTTCTCCGATTGATGTCACAGCATTAACGCCGATCGATGATGTCCGAGGGACAAGTTCGTATCGGCTTGATGCAGTGCGTCATCAAATTCAGCGTGCAATTCACCAGGCGGTTTCGTGATGAACAAAGCGCTTTCAGGCACCCCGACCCCATTTCGTTTGAATGGACGTGAAGCGGCCCCATTGCTTTTCCCTGGCCAACGACTGTCCGAAGTTCTGCGCGAGGGTTTGGGGCAACGCGATGTGAAGATTGGCTGCGATGCGGGGGATTGCGGCGCGTGTACTGTACTGCTTGAGGGCGAGCCCGTTTGCGCCTGTCTGACCCCAGCACATCAGGTTGCGGGGCGCGAAGTCGAGACTGTGCAAGGACTATATGCCAATGACCCCGTGGCGGCCAAACTGGCGCAGAGCTTACTGGATCATGGCGCAGCGCAATGTGGGATCTGTACACCCGGCATGATGGTATCTGCCGTTGCGCTGCTGCGGGACGTGCCTGAGCCCACCGAGGCGCAAGTGAAGGATGCGCTAGGCGGTGTGCTATGTCGCTGTACAGGTTACCGCAAAATCATCGACGCGGTGATGGGTGCGCCCTCGGTTGCTATCGCGACAGCAGGTAAGGTGGGCGATGCGGTTCAGCATTTGGATGGGATCGAAAAAGTTTCGGCTACCGTCAAGTACGGCGATGATATTGCACCCGTGGGGTGCCTTGAGATTTTGGTCATTCGCTCCCCCCATGCCCGGGCGGTCTTTGAAATCGGTGACCTCGAAGGGTTCGCGCAGGCGGCTGGACTGGACGCGGTACTGACTGCGGAAGACGTGAAGGGCCAGAACAACTTTGGCGTGATACCCGGATTTGAAGACCAGCCTGTCTTTGCCGAGCGGGAGACGCGTTTCAGGGGAGAGGCTGTCGCGGCACTGATTGGTGCTCGGGATGTGCTTCGCGCGATCGATCCGGAAATGGTACCGATTACTTGGACCGAAATGCCGACCTTACAAGACATGGATGCAGCCGAAGACCAAAAAGCTGATCAACTTCATCACGGGCGGGAAAATAACGTGATGTGCACAGGGTTTGTGACCTGTGGCGATCCAAATGCGGCTCTGGCACGCGCGCATGTAACTGTGGAAGGCCAGTTTGAAAGCGGCTTTGTCGAGCATGCCTATATCGAACCTGAAGCCGGTTTCGCCGAAGTCGTGAACGGTCGCGTTGAGGTGCATGCCTGCACGCAAGCCCCGGTTATGGATCTCGAAGGGCTCGAGCGTGTTCTGGGGCTTGACCGCTCGGACATACGTGTTGTCCCAACGGCCACCGGGGGCGGTTTCGGTTCCAAGTTGGATATGAGCGTACAGCCCTACCTGGCACTCGCGGCGCTGAAGACGGGCAAGCCTGTACGGCTTTGTTATACGCGTACTGAATCCATGCAATGTTCGACCAAGCGGCACCCCTCAGACATCACGCTTAGGATCGGTGCTGATAAGACGGGCAAGCTCTGCGGCTTTGACTTTCGTGGCCGCTTTGACACGGGGGCTTATGCCAGTTGGGGCCCGACAGTGGCGAACAGGGTGCCGGTCCATGCTTCGGGACCGTACCGCGTCGCTGACTACATCGCGCAGGCCAAGGGTGTGCATACCAACAACCCGCCGTCGGGGGCGTTTCGCGGCTTTGGTGTGCCTCAGGCAGCCATTGCACAAGAATGTCTTTTCGACGATCTGGCTGAGAAGCTGGGAATGGATGCGCTGGAGTTCCGTGTTCTCAACGCTTTGGATAATGGTGTGCCGACCGTGTGCGGACAGGTGTTTGACCAGGGGGTTGGGATCAAGGCCTGCCTTGAGGCATTGCGGTTTGCCTGGACCGAAGAGCGCGCAGGTGTTGAGGCATTCAACGCACAAAATGACGCTGTAAAACGCGGTGTGGGTATCGCCAGCGGATGGTATGGCTGTGGCAACACGTCTTTGCCCAACCCATCGGCCATCAAATGCGGCATTCGCGCTGATGGCACGGTGGTGCTGCATCAAGGCGCGATGGATATCGGTCAGGGGGCCAATACCGTCATCACCCAGATTTTTGCCACCGCACTTGGGGCCGAGGTGGGTCAGATTACGCTTGTCGGAGCGGATACGGATGTGACACCGGATGCGGGCAAAACCTCGGCTTCGCGCCAGACTTTTGTCTCGGGCAATGCGGCGCGGCTCTCGGGTGAGGCATTGCGGGCCATGATACTGGAGCGTCTGAACGTTGCCGAAGATGCTGCCTTGGAGTTCAGCGCCGGGGAAATTCAGGCGATTGATGCCGGGGGGGCTCGTGTGCTGGATCTTTCGGCTCTAGAAGCGGACTCGGATGGGTATGTTCTTAGCGCCGAAGAAAGCTATGATCCGCCGACAAAGCCCTTGGATAAAAATGGGCAGGGGCATCCTTACGCCCAATTCGGCTATGCTGCGCATCTGGCTGTTGTCGAAGTGGATACCGCGCTGGGCACAGTCACGCCAGTGAAATTCATCGCGGCTCATGATGTCGGTCAGGCCATCAACCCGATGCTGGTCGAAGGACAGGTCCATGGCGGTATTGCTCAGGGTCTGGGGATGGCGCTAATGGAGGAATACATCCCCGGCCGGACCGAGAACCTGCATGACTATCTGATCCCGACGTTCGGTGACATCCCTCCGATTGAGGCCATTATCATCGAAGAAGCCGACGCGCATGGACCTTATGGAGCCAAGGGTCTGGGAGAGCATGTGTTGATCCCAACGGCACCGGCGATCCTGAACGCAATCAAACATGCAACAGGGGTACGACTGTTCAAGGGACCGGCAATCCCCAGCGTCGTCCATGCAGCCCTCAAGAAGAGTGTAACGTGATGACGGATGTTGCGAAGCCAGAAAAGATCCGCTGCGATGCCTGCCCGGTGATGTGCTATATCGCCGAGGGCAATTCGGGCGCCTGCGACCGTTATGCCAACCACGGTGGCGAGCTGGTTCGGCTTGATCCGTTGACCATCATCCAAAGCGGCCAAGACCTCGTTCCGTTCATGGGCGAGGGCGCGACAGAGGAATGGGATGGCGATATCTTCAAAGGTGAGCGTCAGTTTGTGACAGCTGTAGGAGCGGGAACCACTTATCCCGACTACAAGCCTGCGCCTTTTATCGCCAGCCAAGAGGTCGAAGGCGTCGATATGGTCACCGTCGTGACCGAGGGTATCTTTAGCTATTGCGGTGTGAAGGTGAAGATCGACACTGATCGCCACATCGGCCATGAGCGAGACGTGGTGCGCGTCGACGGGGAACCGATCGGCCATGTCATGACCTCTGAATATGGCTCAAAGATGCTGTCCTTGGGTGGTGTCGAACACCTCACAGGTGGTAGCAAGAAAGAAGGCCGCGTAACCTGTGACGCCCTGCTGCGGCTGTGCAACCGAGAACCTGTCACGATGGTCATTGGCGAAGAGGATCACGTCACCGAAGTTGTGGTTGAAGCGGGAAAACCGCCTATCATCAATGGCGTGACTGAAAGCTTGATGCGCGTAGGCTGCGGTTCTGCCACTATAGGCATGTTCCCGAAACAGTGGATCGGTCATGTCGACGACGTCGTGGTGGTGGATGACCACATCACCGGAGTGCTCAGCGAGCACGAGACCGGCAAGCAGCTTGATGTACCGGCAACGGGGATCAAGATCAAAGGACGGCGCTCGACGCCTGGGCGATACTTCCAAGTGGCTGAGCCCGGCACCGGTTGGGGCGGGACAGATATCGAGGACCCTCTTGCGATCCTTGGCCCCTTCAACCCCAAAACAGCATGGGAAGGCTTGCGGCTGTTTATGGTGTCCACAACGGGTGAGCAGTTTTCATACTATGAACTCGACGCCGATCTTGTCCCGCAGCTGCGGGACGTACCCGCGAAACTGGCGGCTTCAGCTGCGCTGATTGCGGAAAACTGCGAACCTTCGGTTTGTTCAGTGCTGTTCATGGGTGGGGCAGGGGGATCGCTGCGCGCGGGCGTTACTGAGAACCCCGTGCGCCTGACCAAATCGGTTAAGGACGCGCTGACCCATGTGTCTTGTGGTGGTGCAGATGCCTATGTGTGGCCCGGAGGCGGGATCACTGTGATGGTAGATGTGTTGGATATGCCCACGAATTCTTTTGGCTATGTTCCAACTCCCGCGCTTGTCGCCCCCATCGAGTTTACCTTGCGTGTCAGAGATTACGCTGCTCTGGGCGGACATGTGGACCACATGCGCCGCGTCAGTGACATCAATTCGGATCAGGCTCGCCACGTACGACAAAAACCTAATGCCGGGGATCCGATGGATCTTGGAAACTACAACTGGAAGGCGGACGCAGAATGAGGCCGCGCGCGCGCCTTTTGCCCGATGGCCAACGGCTGCATCTGCAGCATGGCCCCAGTGATCTGATTGTTTGGGTGGAAGGGGATCGGGATCAGGCGTATTGGGCCGCAGCAAAGCGGTTCGAAACGATTATCGCCGAAATTGTCGCGGAACTGCCGGACCTACGGGGGATGCTGTCTCCGCTAACAAAACGTCCTAACGGCACAGTTGCGCGTCGAATGCATGACGCGTGTCTGCCGTTGATTGATGTCGGGTACGTCACACGGATGGCCGCCGTGGCTGGAAGCATTGCGGATGAGGTGCTTGCGGCAATGACCCAAAGCGCGAATATCACGCGCGCTTATGTCAACAACGGTGGAGATATCGCTCTATATCTGACCCCAGGAACGAGCTTCAATACCTCGATTCAAGCCCATGACGGCGGCGAATTGGGTCGGATTGAAGTTACGGACAAGGATCGTATCGGGGGTATTGCGACCTCTGGTCGCCACGGGCGCAGCCTGTCTCTGGGCATTGCGGACAGCGTGACGGCGCTCGCCTCATCGGCCGCTGAGGCTGACGTTGCGGCAACACTCATCGCCAATGCGGTGGACCTGCCGGGTCATCCATCGATCACACGTCGCGCCGCTTGCGATATCGACGAGAACAGTGATTTGGGGGAGTTGCCGGTCACTGTTAGCTGTGGTGCTTTGTCAGCCGAGGATTGTGAACGCGCTTTGGCCCGTGGTCTCAACCGCGCGACGTCGTTTCAGGCCCTGGGACGGATCGCGTCTGCGGGTTTGTTCCTCCAGAGCCGATCTGTCACAACCGGTGCACACGCATTTTCGTTCCAACAAGAGATACAACATGTCCCAGCTTAATGTCCGGAAAACAGCCTATTCTGTCGAAGAGATTTTCCACGAAGGTGGTCCGGCTCCGGCGAGCCCCCTGCGCCGGGCGGCGGCGATTGCGATCATCGAGAACCCATTTGCCGGGCGTTACGAGCCTGATATTCAGTGGTTCATGGAGGACCTCAAGCCACTTGGTTTGCTGATGGCGAGGCGATTGGTCGAGATGCTGGGCGGGGCGGACAAGATTGAAGGCTATGGTAAAGGCGCATTGATAGGTGAGGCGGGTGAGCTGGAACATGGTGCCCTGTGGCACGCTCCGGGAGGTTACGCGATGCGCGAACTTCTAAATGATTCCAACGCGATCGTACCCTCTACCAAGAAAGTCACGGGCGTTGGCGGGCGGCTCGATGTGCCGATCACCCATATAAATGCCTCTTACGTTCGAAGCCACTTTGACAGTATGGAGGTCGGCCTGAACGACGCGCCCAAAGCTCATGAAATGGCCGTCATTCTGGTCATGAGCACGGGACCACGCATCCACGACCGCGCTGGCGGCCTGGCAGCCAAGGATATCAAAGGAGAGGACGGCCTGAGATGAGCGCTAAGATTCGTAAGATCGCTGTAAACATCGAAGAAACGCATTCCGAAATCGGACGAAAGATCGACCCGGCCACCCGCAAGGCCGTCGCCGTTGCAGTAATCGAGAACCCGTTTGCGGGCACCTATACTGAGGACTTAAGCGCATTGATGGAGATCGGTGCAGAGCTGGGAACGCTGTTGGGTCGCAAATGCGTAGAAGCCCTTGGCATCACACCAGAGCAGGCAGAGAGCTATGGCAAGTCGGCCATGGTCGGCGAAAATGGCGAGTTGGAACATGCCGCTGCGATCCTCCATCCCAAGTTGGGCGCGCCGTTGCGTAAAGAAGTGGAAAAAGGGGCCGCCTTGGTGCCGTCTTCGAAAAAGATGGGTTCGCCTGGTCAGGTGCTTGATGTACCGCTTGGGCACAAGGACGCAGCCTATGTGCGCAGCCACTTTGACGGCATCGAAGTACGGCTGAACGATGCGCCACGTGCAAATGAAATCATGGTGGCCGTGGCCGTGACCGACAGCGGGCGGCCATTACCCCGTGTCGGTGGCTTGACCCACGATGAAGCAGAAGGCAAAGACGGGCTTCGTTAGGAGCACTTATGTCAAACAGCGTTGATCCCTACCATCTTGAAGACCAGGTCGGATATCTTTTGCGGCTGGCCAGTCAGCGCCATTCGATCATCTTTCAGAACCGAATTTCCAAAGATCTGACGCCGACGCAATTTGCCACGCTGATCCGGGTGGCCGAGAAGAAAGAGGTGTCGCAAAACCAGCTGGGCCGACTTGCGGCAATGGACATTGCGACGATCAAGGGCGTGGTCGACCGGTTGAAGGCTAAGGGACTATTGCAGGCGACTGCCGATCCCGGGGACAAACGCCGCTCGATCATCTCGTTGACCGAAGCGGGGGCGCAATTGATGGAACAGCTATACGCTGACGGGTTCGGGATTTCGCATGAAACCCTCGCACCTCTCAAGAAGTCCGAGCAAAAGACGCTTCTGGCATTGCTCAAAAAGATCACCTGACCTTCAAAGATCGCGTTGCCCGCATTTTGCGCCAAACAAACCAAGTCACCGAAAATCGAGTTTACAGAATACGTTCCGGCAGGCGTTGTGCGGGCGGTGTGTTGCGAGAACGTTCCGAGCAGATCACGCCATCAATGATCGTCATGCCAACACCCGGCAGGTTCCCCTGCGCGACGCTTTCAAGCATGTTTTTTCCGGGCGCGTGCTGCGCTTGGTCCAGAAGGACGAAATCGGCGCAACGACCCTTTTCAATAAGACCCACATCCAGATCTCGCTGCCGTGCCGTGTTTCCGTTGCCAAAGCAGAAAGCGATCTCAGCAGGGACGTTGCCAAAGGCCGACAGCATGGCGATCATCCTTAAGATGCCAAGGGGCTGTACGCCTGACCCTGCCGGCCCGTCGGTGCCCAGGATCACCTGATCCAGCTTGCCTAACTCGCGCGCGGTATTCACCGTAAGCACTGCGGCGCGTTCATTGCCGTTATGAACGATTTCAAAGGCTTGCTTGGTGCAGGTCTCACAAAGGCAGATGATCTGATCATCCGGCAGTGCCGAATGACCTCCGTTGATGTGCCCGATCACGTCGGTACCTGTCTCGATCACCATATCCGCGTCAATGAGGCCGGACCCGGGGATGGATGGGCCTCCCGTGTGGATCGTGGACTGAATCCCATGTTTTCTGGCCCATTCGACCATTTGGTTTGCGGTTTTGCCATCTTTTACCGAACCCAGACCAACTTCGCCCAGATATTTCACTCCGGCGTTGGCCAGTTCGGCGAAATCCTCCTCGACCATGCCATGTTCGATGACAGGGGCGCCGGCATGGACCTTGACACCGGAGGGGCGAAAATTCTCATACCAGCGTTGTGCCGCGATCGACATCGCCTTGAGGCCGATCACATCTTTGGGTCGCCCCGGCATATGAACCTCTCCGGCCGAGATCATTGTGGTCACACCGCCGTTCAGAGTGGAGTCGATCCAGTGGAGTTGTTGCTGACGGGGCGTGTAGTCACCTACCACCGGGTGCACATGGCTGTCGATCAGACCGGGGGCAAGCGTCACACCATGGGCGTCTACGATGCTGGTTGCGTCGTCGGTATCGAGGTCCTTTTCATTGCCCCATGCGTCTATCTTACCATCTATGGCAATCAGACAATCTCCATCAAAAATCGGTTCTTCCATTTTTCCTGACAGGATCATGCCGATGTTCTTAATGACAAGTTTTTCCATAAGATCCTCCCACTATTCATTAGTATACGAATATAATTAGCAGGCATGCGTCAAGATAATTCTGGGGCGAAAGGCATTCTTCACAAATCAATTGACAGGATATTCCATTACCTCATAATCATTAGTATACTAATGAAGTGAATAGCCTGACCTAGGTGACTGACGAAGAATGCCTAAGGGTGAGGCATCTGGCCGCTTTCTTGGTGGCAAGAGGAGGTGATCTGATGGCGCTCGATTCCAAAGAGACAAAGTTCCCGATCCCGGCGGGTGTATTTGCCCAGACCGTAACTGAAGTGCAGCACTATACTGATCGGCTGTTTCGGTTCCGTATGACGCGGCCTGCATCTTTCCGCTTCCGGTCCGGTGAATTTGTGATGATTGGCCTGCCAAATGACGAGAAGCCTGTGTTCCGGGCCTACTCTGTGGCGTCTCCCAGTTGGGATGAGGAGTTGGAGTTTTATTCGATCAAAGTTCCGGATGGCCCGCTCACCGAGCATCTGCAAAATATCAAGGAAGGTGACACAATATTAATGCGCAGAAAACCAACGGGCACCTTGGTGAACGATGCGTTGTTGCCCGGCAAACGGCTTTGGATGTTTTCTACAGGTACCGGATTTGCGCCCTTTGCCAGTTTGATCCGAGACCCCGAGACCTATGAGAAGTTTGACGAAGTCATCGTCACCCACACCTGCCGCGAAGTTGCTGAACTCACCTATAGCAAGAACCTGGTTGCGTCTGTGAAAGACGATCCGTTGTGCGGAGAGTTTGCGCATGGTCTGCGCCTTTATACGACCACCACACGCGAAGACTATCCGTTCATGGGCCGCACTACCGATCTAATGACCAATGGCAAGCTGTTTAAAAACCTAGGGGTTCCGCCTATTTCGCCAGATACCGACCGGGGCATGATCTGCGGCTCAATGGATATGCTCAAAGATACCAAGGCTCTACTCGAGGAGTTCGGTCTAGTCGAGGGATCGAACAGTAAACCAGACACGTTTGTTGTTGAGCGTGCTTTTGTCGATTAAGAACAACTGCTTGTGTTCTGCTTTTCTGTGATTCACTGAAGGCTTGTCACTTGCCAAAGGCAATCCGCATCATAGTGTAAATCTATAGGTTACCGAGATGGGTGCGCCATCGGACATATAAGGGCGGTGGTCGTTAGAGTTCAGCGCAACAGTTAATTTATAATCGCCGGGCTTCAGCGCTCCGACTTGAAAGCTGTTTTCGTAAAGTCGGCCAAGCTTCAGGCCGTTCAGATAGATATGGGCGTGACCCTGACCGTCGATATGCGGTGTGCCGTCCTCGACAAGGACAAACTCGAAGTTTTTAACGCTAATTTGAACAGCAAATCCGTCAGTGCTGACCTGCGGGTCCTGAACCAGCGCGATCGTCGGGCTAGGGGAGGTTTCGATGCCGTTGGCATTGCTGTGGTCCATTGACGTCATACTGCCGGTCGCCTCTGGATTCAGGATGCGAGTCACAACCTCGCTGCCATCGTCAAACGTGAGCGCCAGCGAATGATACGTGCCTTCGGGAAAGCTACCGTCGGGTACTTGCAACATGATATGGGCCCCGTCCATTGCCAGTTGCGCCAGATCGCCGCCAGGCACTACAAGTGGTTTGTCATGTCCAGGGTTCATTAATGACGTTTGGGCTCCAGATGGCGACGTGACGATTTGAAGAATGCGAGGGTCACCGTCATTTTGCAGGTTAAGAGTGACCATGAACTGCGATCCCGACGCCCCCATCGGCGCGGCGCGCCCGTCGCTGACCTTTACAGCAGATTGCGGCGTACCTGCGAATATGTAGGCGAAACCCAACGCGGCCGCGATACCTGCCACAGCGAACCAGCGTTTGCTCATCTGACTTGCCTCCTTGCAAGAATTTGTGTGTATGCTAACGAAGTGAAGTTGATTGTGAAGTCATTTCTTGCGTTAGTTTGCGCCACTATGGTTGCGGGACCAGCCTTTGCTCATGCAGCCGATCAGGGTTTTGTGCTTCTTTTGCCCACCACCGCCTACATCACTGGTGGTACTGCGACTGTGGCAGCGACAATCCTGCTGCTTGTTTGCCTGAGACCAGGGCAGATTGAGGTTATACTGCGGCCCATTACATTGCCTCTCAAGCGCGGTCGAGGCCGATGGTGCAACTGGGGTCAGATCGCAGCCTCCCTTTGTCTGATGTTGTTGATTCTGATTGGTCTAAGGGGCCCAACGGACCCGCAAGCGAACCTCATGCCTTTGGTGCTGTGGACCATATGGTGGATGTTACTTTTCATGGTGCAAGCGCTGATCTTTGATGTCTGGAAATGGGTCAATCCCTGGCCGGGCTTGCACCGTCTGTTGGCCCCAAATCACAAAGCGCCTCTGACAATTGCAAAAAAACTTTCGATTTGGCCGGCTGTTGTTCTTATGGCGGCGTTTCAGGGCTTTGTTCTTGCCGATGCAGCTCCAAACGATCCGGGCAGGCTTGCGAGTTTCGCGCTTGGATACTGGGGTTTTACAGTACTGGGTATGACCCTTTTTGGGCGCAAATCCTGGCTTGGTCAGGTCGAGTGCTTTTCGGTCTTGTTCGCACTGATCGGCACAATCAGATCGGTGCGCGGGGCAGCATTTGGCGCGCCGGGATGGCAAGTCTTTCACGGTAATAAGTTTGATCTAAGCCATGCGGCCTTTGTAATAATTATTCTCGCATCCGGCAGTTTCGATGGCCTCTACGAGACCTTCTGGTGGCTGGATCAGATAGGGGTCAATCCCTTGGAGTATCCGGGGCGAACCGCGATGATCTGGCCGACGACGCTTGGCCTCTACACCAGTATGCTACTGCTGACGTGTATTTTTGCGCTCGCCGTTTACTTGGGAACGGTACTGGTGAACGAGACCGCTTCTTTCAAAATAGCCTTCATCCGCTTTTCCATCACCTTGCTGCCGATTGCGATCGGCTATCATTTTGCCCACTACTTCGTGACGTTTCTGGTTCAAATTCAGGTTGTAGTCGCAACACTGGCCGATCCTTTCGCGCTTGGCTGGAATCTGTTCGGGCTAGGCAGCCGCCCCGTCAGGGTCGGGTTTCTGACGGTTCCAGAAACTGTGAAGACCATCTGGCTCACGCAGGCGGGTGTCGTTGTATTGTCGCATGTTTTGGCCGTCATCTTGTGCCACAGGACGGCTGAGGCTCTTTGCACATCACGCAGGGACATTCTGCTGTTGCAATTGGGTCTGTCTATCTTGATGATTTTCTATACGATTTTCGGGCTGTGGCTGCTTTCCAGCCCGCGCGGAGCTTAAAAATGTAGACAACTCGTTAGTATACATACAAACTGATCAAAAAAGAGAGGCGAAACATCGCCCTAAAAACAACAGAGGAGATGAACGCCATGACAAAGACTTCAAAGATCAGTCGCCGTAGTACACTGCTTGGTCTCGGGGCCGGTGCAAGTGCTCTGGCCGCGGGTGGGGTGTTGCCCGGTTCTCTTGGATTTGCGCAAGCGCAAAGCTCGGCACCGATCAAGATCGGATTCCAAAAGCACGCGACTGGCATTGGCGCTGCATATGGCCGCTGGTATGACGTGGCGACCAACGCTGCTGCTGCGCGCATCAACGAAATGGGCGGCATCAATGGTCGTCCGGTCGAGATCATCACTGAAGACGACGCAACCGATCCCGGGCGTGGGGCCGAAGTGCTTGAGAAATTTGCCAACCAACACGAGGTAGACGTCGCTTTCGGTACCTTGTTCAGCCACGTGGTAATTGGCTCTGCGCCCCGCGCGGGCGAGTTGAAACTGCCTTATTTTGTTGTCTCCGAAGGTCACCATGTCGCCAGCGGCATGCTGAATCGCTATACGCTGCAACCAGGTATCACTGATGTGAAAAGTCAGGTTATTTCGATGGCACCCTTCGTTGCCGACAATCTGGGTAAGAAGGTCACGATGATCTATCCTGACTTTGCTTTCGGCCATGATCATCGCGACTTTTTCTCGCAAGCGATTGAGGCGCAGGGGGGCGAAGTTGTTGCGAAGATTGCGATCCCGCCCACCGAGACAACCTTCACCCGCTATTTCCCAAGCATCCCGCGCGAAACCGAAGTGATCTATCATGTGATGGTGGGCCCGGCAGTGCTGACATTCGTCAAAGAGATGGGCGAGTTCTTCGGACCCAGCCGACCCGAGATTTTTGGCTTTATCGACAGCCTTGAAGCGGTTGATATACAAAGCCCCGGGCTTGAGTTCCTCGAAGGCACGTATTTCTGGGAAGGCATGCCGCGCTATAAGCAAGCCAACGAATCGGAGGCGGCCTCAGCCTATCGTGCGGCAGTTGGCGTGAATGACAGTGGCGCTGCGATCGATGACCCGGCCAATGTTGCCACTTACGCTCATATGTTCGGGTGTTGGGAAACGATGCATATCATCAAAGCTGGTATGGAAGCAGCGGACTACCAAGGGCCTGCAGATCGCTCCAAACTGATCGAAGCGGTCGAGGCTATGACTGACATGCCGGAATCCATCGAACATCCGCAGGGTGAAAAAGTCTTTAACGGCAAGACCCATCAGACCTTTGGCAAACAGTATATCTCAAAGGTTGGTGATGGCCGTCTTGATGTGGTGCATACCGCGTCAATCGAGGATGGCCTTTATGAAGATGAGGTGGATTACACCACGCAATCCTTCTGATCCCGACATTAGGCAAAAGCGAGACTGGGTATGGACTTCGGGCCTCACCTGATGCTCGCCTCCATCGAGGGGGCGGTCATTTCGGCTATTCTTGTGCTGACGGCAATGGGGCTCAGCATTGTGTTCGGCGTCATGCGCGTTGTGAATGTCGCCCATGGCGAGTTCTTCATGCTGGGTGCGGTATTTGCCTGGGCGGTAAGCACGATGATCGGCGGCCATGCTGGTTTCGGTTTCGTGGCTGCCCTGCTTATAGTGCCGGTTTTGGTCGGCTGCATTGCGGCGGGGGTCGATCAGCTGATCCTAAAGCGGATCGACTATGACGTGGACCGGACCATCGTAGCCACGATTGGCGTACTTTATATTGTGCAGCAATCGACGCTGATGCTGTATGGACCCGAGGCGCGGCCTGTCGCGCCACCATTCAACACTCGCTTGGCACTGCCCTGGTTCGATTTTGGTGCAGATGGATTCCAAATGATCTGGCCCTGGGGGCTAAGTGTGACGACCTACAAGCTGTTCGTGATTGTTGCGGCGATTTCCGTATTGGGGGCGCTTTGGTTTGTGCTGACGCGCACCAAGATCGGATTGATCATGCGCGCAACGCAGCAGGATCGCGAGATGGCTCAGGCCTTTGGGGTGCCGGTCAATCGTGTGTACTCCTGGGTATTTGGCCTGGGTGCAGGGCTGGCAGCACTAGGTGCTGTGTTGGTGGTTCCAATTCAGCAGGCCCATTATCTAATGGGCGGAGATCCATTGTTGCTGGCGTTTATCGTGGTAATCATCGGCGGTCTCGGAAGTTTGCCCGGCACTGTGATTGCAGCGGTGCTGATCGGAATGAGCGACGGCATTATCTCGGTCTTTTTCTCGCCGACTCTGGCCAAAATCATCGCGACCTTCCTTGTCGCAATGGTGCTTGTTTTTCGGCCGCAAGGCTTGATGGGGCGGGTGGCGGCCTGATGACGGTGTCTAGAACAACCGCATTGCATATCGGCACTTTACTTGTGCTTATCGCATTGTTCTTCGTGCTGCCCGCATATCACGTCGGAGCCTTCTCGCGTATCATGGTGCTTGCGATTTATGCCATCGGGTTCAATCTGCTGTTTGGCTATACCGGCCTTCTGAGCCTCGGCCACGCCATGTTCTTTGCCGCTGGAATGTACGGGTTTGGGCTGAGCATGAATTTCGGCGGACTGTCAGTGCTACCAGCTTTTGCAGTTGGCGTCCTCGCTGCGGGATTGTTGGCGCTGGGCGTAGGCTTATTGGCGCTGCGTACCATCGGTGTCGCGTTCATGATCGTGACGCTGATGTTTGCTCAAACCTTCTATCTCGTGATCCTGTATTTCGGAGAATACACGCGCGGTGACGAAGGCTTCATCATTCAACAGGCCCAACGTAACCTCGCTGGGATTGACCTGACAACGGAAACGGCACGTTACTTCGCTGCATTTACCCTTTTCGCCATCTGCTTTCTCGCCATGGCGCGTTTGGTGCAAAGCCCATTTGGAAAGCGACTGGTTGCCATACGGGAAAACGAAGAGCGAGCCCGGATGTTGGGATATGACGTAGGGCGTCTGAAACTTGCTGCGCTGGTTGTATCTGGCCTGTTTTCAGGTGTCGCAGGCGCCGCCTACGCGATGCTGTTCGGCTATGTCGGTGCAAGCTTTGCCGCGGTGCATTATTCTATCTTCCCGCTACTGTGGGTCTTGCTGGGCGGGGCCGGAACCACGATCGGACCTCTAATCGGCGTCATCTTCATGTTCTATCTGATCGACATTTCTAGCGGTTTCACCAACGCATATATGCTTGTTGCCGGTGTTGCTTTGGTTCTGCTGACCCTGTTCGCCCCCCAAGGTATTGCGGGCACAATACGCAAGAGAGCTGTGTCATGGTTGCCGTAAATATCCTTGAGACCAAAGGCCTGACTAAGATCTATGGCGGGCTCCAGGCCAATACTGACATAGATTTCTCTCTGCGAAGGAATGCAATTACAGCGTTGATAGGGCCCAACGGCGCGGGCAAGTCGACATTTGTTGGAATGGTTAGCGGGCGGACTCCACCAACCCGCGGCAGCGTTTCATTCGAAGGCCGGGACATCAGCAAACTGCCCGCGCATAAACGCATGCAACTCGGCATGGCCTATACGTTCCAGATCACTTCGATCTTTCCCGGACTGACGGTTGAAGACAACGTTGCCCTTGCTGCCGGTCGCAGGCTTGCGCATGACAAAGTAGCCCATGCTGAAAAGACGACTGCTGTGCTGGATAGAATCGGATTAAGGGATCGAGCCAGGCAAGTCGCCTCGGACCTCAGTTATGGTCACCAAAGGGTGTTGGAAATTGCCATGGGTCTGGCGCAGGATCCCAAACTTTTCATCCTTGACGAGCCGACCCAAGGTCTGGCCGAAGGTGAAGTTGAAGCGTTTGTGGCGCTCATGCGGACGATGGCCGAAGAAACTACGATCCTGCTGATCGAGCACAATATGCGGGTGGTCGCTGAAACCGCCGATCATGTTGCAGTGCTGGATCAGGGTCGCCTTTTGGCCTCGGGTAGCTTTGACGAAATTCGCGCGAACGCTGCCGTGCAATCCGCCTATTTGGGGGCGCCCGCCGATGTTTGAGATCCAGAATATCCACACCGGCTATGGCAAGGTAAAAGTGCTGTTTGGCGTGTCGTTGACCGTCAGTGCAGGGGAAATTCATTGCCTGATGGGCCGCAACGGGGCGGGCAAAACGACATTGCTGAAAGCAATCATGGGGCAACTACCCCTGAGCCAAGGTGAGGTCATCTTAGATGGTGAACGCCTCAGCGGCCTGCCTGCACACCTCGTGCCACAACGCGGAATCGGCTATATCCCGCAGGGACGGCGGCTTTTTCCTGAGCTTACGGTTTCAGAGAACATCGAAATGGGCCTTTTGGCGCGGGGTGAAGGTGCAGATACACGAGATTGGGTGCTTGAACTCTTTCCCCGGCTCAAGGAACGTCTGAGCCAAGTCGCCGGTACACTTTCAGGAGGTGAACAGCAGATGTTGGCCACAGCCCGAGCGTTATGCCTGCGCCCCAAGGTATTGCTTTTGGACGAACCGACCGAAGGATTGCAGCCTTCAATGATCGAACAGATCCGGCAAGTCGTGGTTAAAATGAAAGCAGAAGGCTACGCTATCGTCCTTGTGGAACAGCGTATCGATGCGGTTTTGTCGATTGCTGACCGGATCACCTTTATTGAAAACGGCCAAGATCGTGTGACTGTCCAACCCGCAGATGTCGCTGAAGATCAGACGATCCTTACACGTTACCTCGGTGTCTAATAGCATCGACCCAGATAAGCTTCTGTAGATTTTTCTGGGTTTGGGTTGAAATCATCGCTGTAAGCGGTGCCTATTCCGTCACCAATCCGTCAGAAGTTGGTTCAAAAAATTCCAGTTCATATAAATGTCAGCGCATGGTGAATGGATTGGCCATTGCCGCATCTGACGTATTGATCCAGGTGGTTTTGGTTCTCGTGTAGTCATAAACCACGTCAATCCCGGCCTCTCGCCCATAGCCGGACTGATTGAACCCACCAAATGGGGCAATGGGAGAGACCGCGCGATACGTGTTCACCCAGCAAATCCCTGCTTTGAGCCGTCCTGACACACGATGTGCACGGGCGACATTCTGGGTGAATATTCCCGCGCCGAGCCCATATGGCGTTTCATTGGCGATTGCGATGGCTTCCTCTTCCGTATCAAACGGGATCAAGGACATAACCGGGCCAAACATCTCAACCTTCAGAGTCTCGATGTCGGCATTGGGGCATTCCACAAGCGTCGGCGCCATATAGTTGCCAGCGCGATCCAACCTGCTTCCACCAAAACGGATGCGCGCGCCCCCGGAACGGGCGGCATTTAGCGCGGCCTCTATTTTCTGTATCTGCGCTGACGTACAAAGAGGTCCGATTTGCGTATCGGGTGCAAGAGGATCGCCGACAGTGACGCCCTCCATTTTGGATTCAATCAGAGATACGATCTTTTCAAATACCGGGCGGTGGACAAGCCCACGACTACCAGCCACACAGCTTTGCCCTGATGCGCCAAAATTTCCTGCAATCAATCCATTCGCGGCACCATCGAGATCAGCGTCATCAAAAACGACCATCGGGGATTTTCCCCCAAGCTCAAGCGAGGTAACCGCGAAATTTTCGGCCGAGTTGCGAACGACATGACGCGCAGTTTCCGGCCCGCCGGTAAAGGCGATACGGTCTACATCCGGATGGCGCGTCAAGGGTATGGCGCAGTTTTCGGCATCACCAGTGAGGACCGATACTACGCCAGGCGGAAACCCGGCTTCTTCAATGAGACGGGCAAATTCAAGCAGAGGCGCAGGAGCGATTTCTGAGGCTTTTAGTACAACTGCACAGCCCGCAGCCAGGGCCGGTCCCAACTTGGTTGCGGTCAGGAACATTTGAGCGTTCCAGGGGACGATCGCGACCACAACGCCGATTGGTTCGCGCTGGGTAAACGCATGCATGTCGGGTTTATCAATGGGCAGAACTGCACCTTCGATCTTGTCTGCCAGCCCCGCATAATAGCGATAGTAATCCCCGACATAGGCGGATTGCGCCGCAGTCTCAGCCAGCAGCTTGCCGCTGTCGGTGGTCTCGATGCGGCCGATCTGTTCGGCATGCTCCTCGATCAATTCTGCCAGACGATACAACAGCTTGCCACGCTGAGTCTGGGTCATGTCGCGCCATGTAGGGTCGTTGAGGGCCCGGCGAGCGGCGCTGATCGCTCGATCAACATCGTCGGGTGCCGCACAGGCAAAGGTGGCCCAATGTGTTCCGGTGGCGGGGTTTTCCGAGGACATGGTTTGCCCTTGGGCACCGTCGGTAAATTCCCCGTCGATGAAAAGCTGGTAATGTGGTTTCTGGTCCATCTCTTCCCTCACTGGAATGCTGGCATGACGTCGTCGATAAAGCGGGCAAGCGAGGCGCGCTTACGCTCAAAACTCATGCCGCTGTCGATCCAGAATGAGAACTCATCATACCCTAAATCTTCGTAGCGTTTGATCTGATCAATCACCTCTGTTGCGGTTCCGACCGTCAGATCACGCCGCAGGTTTTCCGGGGCCATCAGCGTGTTGGCAGCGATTTCTTCTGCGGTCAGTTGTTGGATCAAACCCTGTTTCACTGGCCGCTTGTTCTGGAACCATGCACCAAAATAGCAATAAAACCGCGACAACTCTCGTGCAGCTAAATCTACATCGGCTGCATCTTTTCCGACATATGTGTGGTGCAAGAGCATGATTTTGGGGCGCGGCCCAGCATACCCTTCACAAGCGTCATTGAAACGGCCGACCAGACTCTCAATCTCTTCCATCCCTTGCCAGAGGGGAGTGACTTGGATGTTAAATCCGTTGTGAACGCCAAATTCATGGCTATTGGGATCACGCGCGGCGATCCAGATCGGAGGCCCGTCTTTCTGAACAGGTTTCGGTGCAGAGGTCGTTGCGGGAAACTGAAAGAACTCTCCTTCATGTGCACAATCGTCAGCCCATAGTTTGGGGATCAGAGGCACCAACTCGCGCATGCGTTGCCCGGCCTCCCACGCGTCCATACCCGGCATGAGACGTTCGTATTCATAAGAGTAAGCACCGCGCGCGATGCCAAGCTCGATCCGACCACCTGTAATCAGATCCGCCGATGCAGCTTCGCCTGCCAGTTTGATGGGGTGCCAGAAAGGGGCGATGACTGTACCGGTCCCAAGTTTCACATGGTTGGTGTGATTGGCGAGGTTGACCAGTTCCAACAAAGGGTTAGGGGAAATGGTGAAATCCATTCCATGATGCTCACCCGTCCAGACCGCGCGCATTCTGGCGTCATCGGCCATTTTGCACAGCTCGATGAAATCGCTGTGAAGATTTTCCTGGCTTTGATCAGGGGTCATGCGTTCCATGTGCGCAAAAAGCGAAAAATCCATGGATCAGTTCCTTTCAATCAAGCTATGAACATCGCCGCGATCCGCATTGCCAAGGTAAAACCCAAAGCTGTTCGTGCGGGATTCGAGCGCATACCGCAGCATCATGTCGGCAATCGCGGAGGTCGTGTATGAGAGGGTCGGCAGGGTAGCGGTTGGGATGGGTTGCAACGAAGATTGTCCGGTTTGCACGCCACTTTGGGCCAGAAAGTAAACATGGTGGGTCTGGCTTTGCGCATCGTCATAGACAGAATAAACCGGGCCAAGCTCGACGGGGCTTCCCTGCAATGCGAGGGCGTCGGTCAGGTCCTGCCGCAGATTGCCAATGTCGATTAAGCTGATCTGAGGCGGTCGGTATCCATCGTCAGTGAGTTCCAGCAAAACGCAGTCGTTTGAGTTAATAATTGCGCCACAAGTTGTTGTGCCACCATTCCGGTCCATCGCGGCGCGTTCGAGGCCAAGGCTGAAATACTGCCCGCCGGTATATCCAAGCCCAAGGGCGTCGGATTCAGTGAACGCTTGCACTTCTCCGATCAGGATTTGGTGGTCCCCTGCAGGCAAGGATTGCCATGTGCTGCAAGAAAACTGAGCAATAGCCCCATCGATCAACGGAATGCCGTTCAGATCGAGCGTATGGGGGACCGCGGCGAAACGATCTCCGGTGAAACTGGCGAATGTATTGGATACTTCTTGCTGCCCCTCGGCCAGAATACTAATGGCGAAGTGACTGCAGTTCGAGAACTGGTCAAAGGTCGACAGAAACCGACCCGGACAAACCAGAAGCAGCGGCGGGTCAAGCGAGACCGACGAAAAGGAATTGGCGGTGAAACCGCAAAGCGTTCCGTCATTTGCGCGGCAGGTCACCACGGTCACGCCGGTCATGAAACGGCCAAACGCGCTGCGTAGGGTGCGGGGATCAATCTCTGCCATGAGCTGACTTTCTAGCAAATTCCAGCAGCGCAGAATTGACTTCGGCTGCATGTGTCATGGGCATCATGTGCGCAGCACCTGTGATTATTTGGGCTTTTCCTTTCGGGGTAAGCGAGGCCATTGTTTCAGACATCTCGGGTGTCGAATTGGGTTCGGCGCTCCCCGTCAGAAAAAGTGCGGGGCAGGTCAGCGCAGAGAGCGTGTCGATATCTGGGCCATTTTCATACGCAAATATGCTGTAGGCTCTGCGGTAGGCCATCGGGTCGACGTTTGTGAGCCAATTTCTGCAAACCTCTTTCTCGATGACATCTGCATCACCGAACCAACGGGCCAGGGTAGGCGTCGGGTCAGTGCCTGTTTCCGTGTCCAAAAGAGATGCGCGCGCTTTTACGGCTTTGGCGGCTGTATCACTTCGATTGAATATGGCATTCAGTGCCGCCACACCCAGCACCTTTCCCTTATGTCGCGCAGCCAAATCCAGTGCGATCATGGCGCCCATGGAATGCCCAATGACGATTGCCGGTGTATCCAGGCCGGATGCAATCGTATCTGTATAACTCCGAAGGTCTTGTGCTCCGGCTGGCAAGGCGCTCGCGCCATGGCCCGGCATGTCCACTGCGGTGACACGGAACATTGACGACAAGGTGTCCAGTTGCGCGTTCCATGCTTCGGCCCGAAGCCCGACACCATGTATCAACAGAACCGCTGGGCCGTCACCTTGGCTGATCGCGCGGAGGCGCCCGAAATCAGACCGCGGCCGGGTTGTCCAGATCATGGCCCAAATCCTTTAAGTCCTGATAGCGATCTCCAATCCTATGATGGGGGCGTCCGCCGGTAGCTGCTCCCAGCACCACCACGATCTCGTCATCCCGCGGCGCATCAGGGATCGAGAATTGGATGGTGAGGTAGTGTGATCGCCGGCCTGCATCGTTTTTGTCCATCAGCGGAACCATGATCGGTGCATTGGCCGTTCCGCGTGTATTGGTAAACGCCAGATAAGATTTGGCGCCGACCGCCTCACGATAAAAATTGCCGAAGCGCAGCGTATGAATTAGCCCCGAGGCATGTTCGACCTCGCCGTTCAGACCAACCACGGCGGCTTTGCCATAAGCTTCGATCGCATCTCCGCCGCCGGCCAGAGCGATCATCCGGTTGGTTATCATCTCTCCCAAAACAGGGCCATAAGCCTGTATTTCGGGTTTCAGGTCCTCAACAAACCGCCCTGCCCAAGGGTTCTTGACAACTGCGGCAACAGCGAACATGCGCCAAGGTTGTTGTGTTTCTTTGAAACCTTCGATGAGAACTTCTTCATCATAGGTCACGATCTTCCGTATCTCGGGGCGCATAAATTTCTCCTGTTCGCTACCCGAGAAATTCAGAGATTACACCGACTTTGACAAACGATTGATTTAAGGGCTTATGTATTAAAAAGACTAATGGCTTACTTGACCCATGAAAAAATCGCTGCCCCCGCTGACCTGGTTTCGCGCGTTCGAGGCCGCTGCGCGCCATCTGAGTTTTACCGCTGCCGGTGAAGAGATCGGCCTGACCCAATCTGCGGTCAGCCAACAGGTAAAATCCCTTGAAACACGGCTGCGTGCAGCTTTGTTTACGCGCCATGCGCGTGGATTGTCGCTGACCGACGAAGGGCGCAAACTGCTGCCTCAGGTCGGGGCGGCACTGGGGGTGTTGTCTGCAGCGACAGATACATTTGATACTGGCCCGTCAGAGAACCTTTTGACCATCGCATCGTCAGTCAGTGTAGCCCAGTGGATTATCGCGCCAAACCTTGCTGAATTTCGGAAGAGGCATCCGAATATCCGCGTTCGTCTTTTAAGTGCGGTCTGGCCGGACGAGTTCAGTTCTGCACGCGCAGATGTAGAAATCCGCTTCGGATCGGAAAAACAGGTAGGAAGAAATGCCAGATTGCTCACACCTAACCAGCTCATTGCCCTCAAATCACCCAGCCTTAAAGGTGGGGTAAGTGATTTGCCGTTGATCGAAGCGGTCGGCACATCCAGCGGATGGAAAGAATGGTCCGCAAAGGTTGAGCCTGTTCCGGAGCCTCAGATTTTTGCGGATTCGTACGGTGTGGCCTTGCACTTTGCTGCCCATGGCAATGGAATTGCGCTTGTGAGCGAACTTCTGATCAAACACGCGATCAATTCTGGTGTGCTTGAAAGGGCGCATCCGGCAACCGTCGAAAGTAACGAAGGATATTACCTGTCGAGCAACGAAGAGAATGAATTTGCAAGGCAATTTCAGGGCTGGCTGTTGGAGCAATTACCACAACAATAAAGAGATCAATGTCTCGAAAACACTAATCTACGAGTGGTTTGCCCTATTTGATACCAGAGACAAATTTCCAGTTAATGGATGTGGGCCATTCGCATTAGTCTAGATTCCCACTTTGCAACAAACAAACAGTCGACCAAAGCGGGCGCAAAGCTTATTGGAACACCCTAAATGGCATTTACCGACCCAAAGACTGAGAAGCTGAATGGTGGGCGACCCTGGAATCGAACCAGGCGTGCGTCTCCGCGAGGGAGTTACAGTCCCCTGCCACACCTTGCGGCCTGTCGCCCACTGTCAGGCGTTGCACCTGACGTGGAGGCGTGATTACTAGCGCGTCTAAAGGGCGTCAACAGGAAAATACCGCTTTGACGCAGGAAACCGAATTCCCGGCCCGGAGGCCCGTAAAATGAAGAAACCAAAGTGGGTCGTCGAGAAAGAACAGGCGCGAAAAGCTGCTGCTGCGGAAACCGTATGGCTGTTTGGATTACATGCTGTTCGTGATGCCTTGATGAATCCGAAACGGCAGAAGCTACGTTTGATCGTGACGCGAAACGCCCGCGATAAGCTGGTGGAATCCATTGATTTTTCCGGGATTGAGGCCGAGGTAGTTGATCCACGGAAATTCACGGCTCCGATTGATCCGGGCTCTGTTCATCAGGGGGCTGCGCTTGAGGTCAAGCCGCTGGACTGGGGTGGGCTTGTCGAGAATTGTATCGGGCAGGAAATCCCGCGTGTGTTGCTTTTGGACCGGGTTACAGATCCGCATAACGTAGGCGCGATTCTCCGTTCAGCGGAAGTATTGGGCGCAAGTGCGGTAATTGGCACGCGGCACCATTCTGCCCCTGAAACTGGCGCACTGGCAAAAACTGCCAGCGGTGCGTTGGAACGGCAACCGTATCTGCGTGTCCGTAACCTGGCTGACACGATCAATGCGCTGCAGGATATGGGCTTTCTGGTTCTGGGTCTGGATGGTGAGGCAGACGAAACTATCGAAACCGTATTGGAGGGCAAACGAACGCAGCCAGTAGCGTTAGTATTGGGGGCCGAAGGACCGGGCCTGCGTCAAAAGACCAAAGAATCTGTGGACCAGCTGGTCAAGATTGACGCGGCGGGCGGATTTGGGTCACTCAATGTCTCAAATGCTGCCGCAATTGCACTATATGCGTCACAGCCCAGATGACAGGAGGTTCACATTTCCACGCCGCACAAAATCGCCACCTGCTGTTATTGTGGAACCCGCGCCGCGCTGGTTCTTAGGGGGAAACAGCAACATGAACTAAGTTGCTCAAGCTGTGGTGCGCCTTTGCATAACCTCAAGATGGTTCCAAAGGCCAAGCTTGTTGATCGTCCGGTCCAGAAATCCAGGCCAACCCATTACAACAAAAAGAATAGGAAGAAGAAAAAGGGCCTGTTTTCGCGCGTATTGGACGAGGCCTGGGATGCTATTGAAGACGTTTTCGATTGAAGACCGCACGCGTGTTCACAAGGGCGTCATGGGGGTTTTCGTGACCAGATGAAATGTGCAACTTAAAACCCTCTCAAAATCAATCGATGAATCAGTGATGCTGTCCCGACGTTCCTTTTTAACCAGTCTCGCATGTCTCGCCGTTGCGCCTTCAGTAAGAGCGCAGGAAAGGCCGATGTTCTATTCTGACGGCGGATTGGCTGTTTCTGGTTATGATGCGGTCTCATACTTCAGGATCGGAACGCCTACGCTGGGGAAATCTGATTTTTCCCTGATGTGGAAGGGGGCCGTGTGGCAGTTCACATCGGAAGAAAATCGTGACAGATTCGAGCGCAACCCACGGGCTTTTGCTCCTCAGTTTGGTGGATATTGTGCGTTTGCGATGGTGCAGGGGGTGCTCAGCAGCACTGACCCGCAAGCATGGCAGATCGTTGACGGAAAGTTGTACTTGACCCATTCGGAAGCGATTGAGCGTATCTGGAAACAGAACGTGTCGCAGAACATTCGCGAGGCCGAGGGGCATTGGCCTCAAGTTCTGTATAACTGATCGGCAAATCTCCGCCAATTGTGAATTGTCATCACAAAAATGCGCGCCCCCTCTTTTTTTTCACAAACTTAGGCTTAAATGTCACAGTGACCGCGGAATGGAACTGCCGCGGGTCATTTCACTGTCCCTCGTTCCAACAACTGGCGCTCAGGCAAGACCTGAGCGCTTTTTTCTTTTTGACATGGCGTCTAGGGTGCGATCATGCCTGATTACTCTGACCAGTTCCTGACCACAGTGTTGAAACGTACCAAGGTTGTTGCCGTTGTTGGCGTGTCGATGAATCCGGTAAGGCCCAGCTACTACGTTGCGCGTTACTTGTCGCTCAAAGGCTATACGGTGATTCCGGTGAACCCGGGGCATGCCGGTAAACCTCTCTTCGGTCAGACGGTCAGGGCGTCGTTATCCGAGATCTCTGAAGCGGTAGACATGGTTGATATTTTTCGACGCTCTGAAGCCGTTCCGCCTATCGTTGACGAGGCTTTGGCCGAGTTGCCGAATCTACGCACAATCTGGATGCAGATCGGCGTAGAACATGCCGAGGCAGCCGCCAGAGCGCAGGCCCGCGATATTGACGTGGTCATGAACCGTTGCCCCAAAATCGAATATCAGCGCCTGTTTGGCGAGCTGCGGATGGGTGGGTTTGCAACGGGCGTCATTTCGTCCAAACTCTAAGCAATTCATGGCTATAGCGCTTTCACAGCAAAATCGCGCTATGATTGGATTGCCAGTCGGTCTTGGTTGAGTGCCGCCTTCGTGCAATCCGCTGATTCCCAGCCTCCCGAAATTGAACCTGTCTGATCCCTGCGGAGGGGCTTGTGAAATGGAAAGTGAGCTAAGAACAATGTCAATTCCAGAACCTCCATTTGAAGGTGCTTGCTTATGTGGTGCGGTGCGCGTTCGTGTGACGGCATCCCCACTGTTAACCGTTGCGTGCCACTGCCGTGATTGCCAAAAATTCAGTGCGAGCGCTTTTTCTCTTACCACCATGTTCCCAAGCGATAGTTTCTCCTATGACGGCGAACTGGTTCTGGGTGGTCTTGGATCGGTCGAACGCGCGCATTATTTCTGCAAATCGTGTCTGAACTTCATCTACTCTCAGCTCAAAGGAGCACCGGAACGGGTCAACCTGCGGACGTCGATCTTAGATCAAGCAGCTTCATTCGAGCCATTTCTCGAAGTGATGACAGAGGCGAAGACGCCTTGGGTGGATGTTCCTGCTGTTCACAGCTACTCCCGATTTCCGGAAACACCGGAAGAGCTGCAATCGCTAATGCGCGACTATTCAAAACGCTGAATCCCGGTGGAGACAGACTGAACTGTCACGGGCTTTCGAGGTCGAACACATCGGAGCCTGATGATGCACAACGGGTTCAGTTCAAAGCCAATCGGGTCAGTTGCCCGACTTGTTCCTGGCGACGCTTTTCCAGAACCTCTTCGCGTGGGACCCACTCGTAACGGGTATCCTCAACCAGGGGCGACCAGAATAACACTCCACCATAGCGCCAGGGGTCCAGGACGACGCCGTCATACATGCTCTCGCCTTTGCGGCTGATGATGGCGGTGCTGTGGTCGATACGGAATGGGTTATCCGCATTGGCGATAGCGCGGTGCATCTCGAGCGTACGGAATTTTTCCTGATCCAGTCGCCGCTCGATATCCTCGGCCCAATGCCAGCACAAGCCGCGCGGGCGCAGGCCTTTGTTGACCTTGGCATTGTGGATCAGTGGAGGGTCTGTGATTTCGTATTCCTGCACCAGCTGCGCAGTATAGGCATAGGCGATGCGGGCGGCGCGGGTGGCCTCTTCCGGGTCGATATCGGGGCCGAGGCTTTGGATTTCAGTCGCCAGCCGTTGGACCTCATCCCCAGAAGAAGGGGGAGGGGTGGTACAGGCCGCGAGAGTTGCAAGTGCTGCTGCGAACACCAAAGCTCTGATCATCTGCGCGCCCTTTGCCTCAATGCACCCGAACCCGGAGTATAGCGAGCTGGGTTATCGCACGAAACCCGCTTACCCCTTGGGCCGGGATGCCTTTTCAGTGATGCCACTGGTGCCCTGGCGTTGGGCCAGTTCGGCCAACACATCGTCCAGTTCCACATCGCTCGCGGCCAGCATGACCAGCAGGTGGTAAAGCACATCCGCCGCCTCAGAGGTCAGCTTTTTGTTGTCGCCCTTGGCTGCCTCAATGATAGCCTCGATAGCCTCTTCGCCAAATTTCTCAGCACATTTCTCAGGGCCTTTGGACAATAGCTTGGCGGTCCAGCTGCTATCGGGATCCGCCCCTTTGCGGGCCTCAATGGTTGCGGCCAATTCGTGCAGAATACTCATGTCAGCCTCATTGGAATGCCGGCGGCGGCCATATGTTCTTTGGCCTCTTGGATGGTATATTCGCCGAAATGGAAGATCGAGGCCGCCAGAACAGCGCTTGCCCCGCCCTTGGTGACGCCTTCGACCAGATGGTCCAGATTGCCGACGCCACCGCTTGCGATCACTGGCACATCGACGGCATCTGAAATCGCGCGGGTCAGGGGCAGGTTGAATCCAGCCTTGGTGCCATCGCGATCCATCGAGGTTAGCAGGATTTCTCCCGCGCCCTTGGCGACAACGGTCTTGGCAAACTCAACCGCGTCGATACCGGTGGGCTTGCGACCGCCATGGGTGAAAATCTCCCACTTGCCGGGGCTAACGGTTTTGGCGTCGATGGCGCAGACGATACACTGGCTGCCGAACTGGTCTGCCGCCTCAGCAATCACATCCGGGTTGGCCACAGCGGCCGAATTAAAACTGACCTTATCCGCTCCTGCCAACAGCAGGGCACGTACATCATCCTTGGTGCGAACTCCGCCACCCACAGTCAGGGGGACAAAGCATTGTTCTGCCGTGCGTTGGACGACATCAAACATGGTGCCGCGATTTTCGTGGGTTGCATGGATGTCGAGAAAGCAGATTTCGTCGGCTCCAGCAGCATCATAGGCCTTGGCGGACTCCACCGGATCACCCGCATCGCGTAGGCCCACGAAATTCACACCTTTGACCACGCGGCCATCAGCGACATCCAGACAGGGAATGATACGGGTTTTCAGCATTGGGTATCCTCTGTTGCTGGCACCTCTACCGGCAAAGCCTCGCCGATGCCAGACTTGTGATTGTGATCTACCGAGAAGCCATGGAAATTAGAGGTGAAATTCATGAAAAGGATTATCCAGATGCGACATCTTATTTTGGCTTCAATAATCACATTCGGAGGTGCGCTGTCCGCCATGGCTGACGACATCATCAAAGTACAAACCAATAAAACAGTGGCCGAGGCGCTGGACGCCCTCGAAGCTGCGGTAGGCAATGCAGGCGCGACTGTATTTGCCCGTATCGATCACGCGGCTGGGGCAGAAAAGGTCGGTACTCCGATTGCACCCAATCAGGTGCTTATCTTCGGCAACCCAGCACTGGGCACGCCTGCGATGCTGATTGATCCGCGCGCCGGGTTATTTCTGCCTCTGAAGGTGCAGGCTTTTGAGGATGCGAATGGTCAGGTATGGCTGGCTTACGAAGACCCAAAAGAGACAATGGATGAACTCGATGAGGTCGAAAAGTCACCGGTTATCGAAAAAATGCGTGGTGCATTGAAAAAGCTGACCACAGCCGCAGCGGGCTAATATAGCTTCGTGTCAGGCGCTTGCGCGGCGCACCCGTGCAAGCGCGTTGCGCGCAATCAGGATGTGGAAAGGCAAAATAATCGCCAGATATAGTCGCCCACCCAGATTGTGTCGATGAACCCAGGTCGCGAGGGAAATACGACCGTCTTCGGAAAAGACAGACACTCGGAAATCGAGGTGACGGTCATCGAAGCCAGCGACCACCTCGCTCGCGTCATTGTGCTCAACCGGAAAAATACCCACCTTATCAGTTGCTTCTGGCCCTGTATTATCAAGCCCAAACGGGGCGACCAGGATGCCGCGCAGTCGAACCAACATTTTGGCCCAAGCAGGGAAACTGGTGATAATCTCTGCCGCCTGACGCGGCGAAAGTTCAGAAGCCACGCTGAAACAATCCAGAAAATCGCCATCTTCCAGCCGGCTATGCAGCAGACTCTTGGTTGGCAGTTCGGATCGCTTCACGCGTGATTTGAGCATCGGACTATTCTCTGAGTGTTGTCAGAGCCTCTTTCAGATCGATGGCGCCATCGTAAAGCGCGCGCCCTGAGATCGCACCATTCAAATCTGCGCCACAATCACGCAGGGCAATCAAGTCGGAAATAGAAGACACACCACCCGAGGCAACGACCGGGATGTCGACAGCTTTGGCTAGGTCAGCAGTGGCTTCGATATTTGGTCCCTGCATCGCACCATCCCGGTTGATGTCGGTGTAGATGATTGCAGCGACGCCAGCATCCTCGAAACTGCGCGCCAGATCGGTGACCTGAACATTGGTCTCTTCAGCCCATCCTTTGGTGGCAACCATGCCGTTGCGGGCGTCGATTCCGACGGCGACTTTGCCAGGGAAAGCTTTGGCTGCTTCGCGCACCAGATCGGGGTTCTCGACCGCGACAGTGCCCAGAATCACTCGCGCCAGGCCTTTCTCGATCCAGGACTCGATTGTTGCCATGTCACGAATGCCGCCACCTAACTGAGCTGGAACATTGCACTCCCTCAGAATAGCTTCAACCGGGGCTGCGTTTACCGGCTCACCGGCAAAAGCACCGTTCAAGTCAACCAGGTGCAGCCATTCACAGCCAGCTTCTACAAAGGCGCGGGCTTGCGCGGCGGGGTCTTCATTAAAGACCGTCGCCTTGTCCATTTCACCGCGCAGCAAGCGCACAGCATTGCCGTCTTTGAGGTCGATAGCGGGGTAGAGGATCATGTCAGGCGGCCCTATATCTTTGTTACACGCGCGGGATATCGCACAGGCGGGGCAGGGGCGCAACGCGACGCAAAGTCAATCTTGCCCGGTACCGACCGGCAGGTCAGACTGTCTGCAAAACAGGGAGACAACAATGAAGACATATACTCTTGCAGCTATATTCGCTGCGATGGCCACAACCGCCTTTGCCGCCGATCCGGTGGACGGTTTGTGGAAGACTGCCCCAGGAGATACGGGCGGTTATCTGCATGTGACGATTTCCGAATGCGGCAGTGCCATTTGCGGTACCATCGACAGCGCGTTTGACGCTGAAGGCAATCAGCAACTGGAGTACGAGAACCTTGGTAAGCAGATCATCTGGGACATGGTGCCAGATGGTGCCGGTGCCTATAGCGGCGGCAAAATTTGGGCACCGGATCGCGATAAGACCTACAACTCAAAAATGTCGCTGAACGGGCAGAACAAACTGACGGTGAAAGGCTGTGTCGCGGGTGGTTTGATCTGCCGTGGACAGGATTGGACCCGAGTTCAATAACCGATCACGGAGTCCAGGTCAGGAAATTTCCGATCATGCGCAGGCCTACGTCCTGGCTTTTCTCAGGGTGAAACTGCATCCCGACCATGGTGTCACGGCCAATCACGGCCGTGACCTCTTGCCCATAATCCACATATGCCAATCGTTGGACCGGATTGGTCACCCGAAAGTGGTAGGAGTGAACAAAATATGTGTGATCACCTGATTTCACTCCGTCAAAAACCGGGTGGTCGCTTTCCAAAACCAGATCGTTCCAGCCCATATGCGGAACCTTCAGGGTACTGTCCGAGGGTTCGATCTTCACGACATCACCGGCAACCCAACCCAGACCGTCGGTCTGGGAGTATTCGTGCCCCTTGGTCGCCATCAGCTGCATACCAACGCAGATGCCCAGAAACGGGCGGCCCTTCTGTTCCACTGCTTCTACCATCGCGTCATAGATGCCCTTGTGGCCGCGCAACTCGGTGGCGCAAGCCGGAAAGGCTCCATCTCCCGGTAGGACCAATCGATCCGCCCGCGCAACAACGTCAGCGTCCGAGGTCACGACGACTTCGCCAGCATCCAGCTCGCGAGCCATGCGTTGAAACGCCTTCTCTGCCGAGTGCAGGTTACCGCTCTCGTAGTCGATGATGGCTGTCAGCATCTACAATGCGCCCTTGGTCGAGGGAATCGCATCCGCCTTGCGCGGATCGGTCTCGACCGCCAAACGCAGAGCGCGGGCGACTGCCTTGAAGGCGGCCTCGGCAATGTGGTGGCTGTTGAAGCCGTGTAATTGGTCGACATGCAGGGTTATGCCGCCATGGGTACTGAGCGCTTGAAAGAACTCGCGCACCAACTCTGTATCGAACGTACCGATTTTGGATGTCGGCAGGTCCACATTCCAGATCAGGAAAGGGCGGGCGGACAGGTCCAGCGCACAACGCACCTGTGCATCATCCATGGGCAGGTGACATTCGCCATAGCGGCGAATACCCTTCTTGTTCCCTAATGCCTGCGTCAGCGCTTGACCCAGAGCAATCCCGGTATCCTCCACCGTGTGGTGGTCGTCGATGTGGTAATCACCCTTGGCGCGGATCGTCATGTCGATCAGCGAATGGCGCGCCAGTTGGTCCAGCATGTGGTCGAAGAACCCAACACCAGTCTGGTTGTCATACTGGCCGGTGCCGTCCAGATTGACCTCGACCGAGATCTCGGTTTCGGCGGTCTGACGGCTGATCTTAGCGCTGCGCATGGGCGAATTCCTTTTGCTTCTGGGGCGCTTATAGACCCGGAAGAGCAGCCTATCCAGACCGCTTTGAGCCTTCGGTGCAAACTGTTGCAGGGGATTGCACCCGAGCGCGGCCCATGCCAGCCTACGGTCAACACGAACCAACAAGGCCCGGCCCATGTCCACCTGCGTTTTCATCCAGATCCGCTGTAAACCCGGCACCACCTACAAGGTAGCCGAAGAGATTGCCCTCCGCGAAATCCACTCGGAACTGTATTCCACCAGCGGCGAATATGACCTGCTGCTGAAACTCTACATCCCCGAAACCGATGATGTGGGCCATTACATCAACGAAAACCTGCTGGAGATTCCCAATATCGAACGCTCGCTGACCACGATGACGTTCAAGGCTTTCTAGTCCAGTTCAAACGTCGTCACGCCGAAGATTCGGTTCAGGTCAATCTCGGGTTCGTGGTCGGAATACATCCGCGCGGTCTCAAAGACCTTCTCCACCCCAAGCTCTTCGGCCAACGCGAACGCCGATACATTGGGCTGTGGCATATCGATGAACACTTCGTGCGCGTTGTGATCCTCGGGAATCGACGGGAGAACAGCGGCCAGCAACGCCCTCGCGATTTCTTTAGTGTCTGCAAATAGGGTGCCGATCTTATAACCCGTTAGACAAGGGCGCAGTGTTGCATAGCCCCTGATCCTGCCGTTCTCGGTGTAAAGCTTTGAAACGTGGCTGAAAGCACCAAATCAGCTTTCCAGAAACAGAGCGCGTGGTGCGGAGAACAGAACGCGATCATATACCTTCAATTCATCAAACGCTTGTTTCAGATCCGATATATGGCTGTTCGGCTCAGCCTCTAGCTTGGCCAGAATCTGGTGTTTTGTCCCTGCGAAACGATAGTTGTTATAAGCAAAAGAAAAGCCAGACTTACGATAGTTATCCTGCTGTTCGACCACGCCATCCAGACCCATGTTTCGGCCCGTGCAATGGCTCAGCGCATGCTGTGCGATTTCAAGCCCGTGGCCGTGGTGCCTGAACTCGGGCTTTACGATGCAGAAGCCCAAAACGAAAATGTGTCGTCGTAATTCACAGCCGAAACAGATGAGATCATCTCACCATCCAGAAGCCCGCCCAAAAACCCATTAGGGTCTGTTGGGCGAAAGCACTCGGCATCATGCACACCCGGGTTCCAACCTTCGCGCCCGGCCCAATCCACGGCGTGCTGAACCTCGGCTATGGTGAGAGGGCGTTTGTCATAGCGCGGCATGGTCAGGTCCCTGTCTTATGGCTGTATTGGTCAGAGTGGCCCAGCCCGCCGAAAAGAACCAGCCCCTTGCTGGCTCGGCGTGAGCGCGGGTCCAGAGCAGCACTGCTTAATCCAAAATTGCGATCGCTTCGATTTCGATCATCATTCCTTCATAGATAAGCGCGGGCACGGGTATGCCAGTCGTAGCAGGCCCCGGCGCCGTGTAAGAATTCGAGCGTATCAGCAGGTTTTCATGCAGCGCTTCCGCTGAAGCACTTCCCTGATAGAAGGTCGTGACTTTTACGACGTCGTCCAGTGTCGCACCAAACTCGGCTAGAACTTTGGATAGGGTATCCATTGCGATCTTGGTTTGCGCGACCATATCTCCGGGCTTAAGGACTTGCGCCTGATGATCCAGGGCTACTTGCCCGCCAATGTGGATGACATTGCCACACCTGTTACCCTGTTTGTACGGAAGCGGTGTGGTCCAATTCCAATGCCCGTCTGGCCATGCAAAATTTTTGGGCTCATCAGTCGCCGACGTGCAAATCGCCGTTGCTGCTATTTTGGTCGTCAATCCTTCGTGCGCAAAGTTGGGAACCGGGATCCCCGTCGCTGTAGGTCCGGGATCGGAGAAATACGAAGCTCTTAGACTTGCGGCTTTCTTCCAGCTACTGCCATGTAGATCATCTGGATAAAATGTGTTGAGCTTGACGATGTCGTGCAAGTCCGCGTCGACCGTCGACAGCGCCCGCTTCAAACGCTCCATGGTTTTGGCAGTTTGCGCTGGAATATTGTCTGGGGCCTCAACCGTTCCATGTGGTGTCAGGGCAGACATCTCGCTGGTAAAAACCATATCCTCGGAACGAACCACATGTGAAAACCCGTCTGGCAAATACGGCATGTCCTCAAGTCGATGGCATTGTTTTGGTATTCTGGCGCCGTCTGGACGCCGCATGGCAACGCCTTCGATTTCTGTGAGCATGTTCGGATAACATAGCTCTGGCATGTTGATCATGCTGATCACGGGGCGGGCCGTGTCGCCAATGATCTGGCTTAGAAGCTCCTGTAAGTGGCCTTCGTCATTCGCATCCCCTACGTAATAGACGACCAAGCGCACCAGATCATCGAAATCGACACCCAAATCAGAGAACAGGTTGGCCATATAGGCCATAGAGTTTCTGCATTGCGCTGTCAGATCGCCAATGTTGCGCACATTGCCTTGCGCATCCAGATCGACTTGCCCGCCAGTGAAAATCATGTCCCCGGCACGGACGGCGTGGTGATGAGTCAATTTGACGGGCCAATCCCAATGCCCGTCAGGAAAACTGTATCGACTGGTCAATCCATCCTCCGCGCCTGATTTGGCAACTGTTGGATGGAAGCCAATATGATGTCAAAACAGAAACGAGTTCCGTAAAGCACCACATTCAAACAGGTGTTGAAGGTCTGGTATCTGGAGCGGGCGAGGCGATTCGAACGCCCGACCCTAACCTTGGCAAGGTTATGCTCTACCCCTGAGCTACGCCCGCATCAGATACTTATGTCGGTCCAAAGACCTCTCAATGGAGCGGGCGAGGCGATTCGAACGCCCGACCCTAACCTTGGCAAGGTTATGCTCTACCCCTGAGCTACGCCCGCGCCGTTGAGTGAGGAGGGATGTATAAATTCCCACACGTGGCTGCAAGAGGAAAATGGGGCCGTTGGAAAATTATTTCGACGGAATGCCTGCCCCTCACGCGTTCAAGAGCAAATGGAAAGCAAAGCAAGCTGCGCGGGAAGGTGTTACGATGATCAATGTCTCAGATTTGAAAGCCATAGCGTTGGGTGTCATGATCATTCTTGTGATCATGGTTTCGAAATTTGACAGCGAGCGCATGGAATCTGAGGTCTCGCACCGATTTAGCGGCGCTCAGCCTGGTTGGTACGCTCCTATCGGATAACAGCGATCAGGTGCTTCAAAGCGCCAGAATAAGACCCGCGCTGGCCGCGACCAAAATCGCCGAGAATGTCAGTAACATTCCGATCTGTCGCATAATGATTGTTTGTGGCGTCTTTCCGAAGCCGTAGGCGTGCGACAGCCGTCCGGCCAGCAACATCAGACCCAGCAGATTAACAAGCCATGCTTCAGCGCCCTGCAACTCAACCATGGCGATCAGCAGCAATGCGAAAGGAGCATATTCGGCACAGTTGGCCTGCGTCCGCATGGCTTTGATCATGGCCTTGTCGCCGTGATCTCCGACCGAGATTTTGCCTTTGCGACGCTGCAGGATGACGTTCACGCTGAGCGCAATGAACAGAAATGCAATCAGTGCAGCGTAGATCGGGGTGATGGACAGCATGACAGCTCCTGATATTGAAAAGGCCGCGCAGAGAACTGCGCGGCCCTGTATGCCTTTATGTGATAACTGGCTTATTCCAGTTCGACCAGCAGGTCCTTGGCGTCAATCTGGCCGCCGGGTTGGACGTGGACGGCCTTGACCGTTGCGTCTCGCTCGGCGTGGATGCCGGTTTCCATCTTCATCGCTTCGATGGTCAGCAGCAGATCGCCTTCGTGTACTTCTTGACCTGCCGAGACGGCAACGGTGGCCACGACGCCCGGCATCGGCGCGCCAATATGGTCGGGATTCCCAACTTCGGCTTTGGGCCGCTGCGCAGTAGTGGCTTTGACCATCCGGTTCGGCACGCGGATCACACGTGGTTGGCCATTGAGTTCAAAGAACACGCGCACTTCGCCGTTTTCGTCGGTCTCGCCGATGGCCTGACAGCGAATTTCCAGCGTTTTGCCGGGGTCAATCTCGGCAGTAATTTCTTCGCCGGGTTCCATGCCATAGAAGAAGGTGCGCGTGGGCAGGGTACGGACCGGGCCATAGGTCCGGTGGCGGCCCATGTAATCCAGGAACACCTTGGGATACATCAGATAGCCGTTCAGGTCCTCGTCATCGACCTCTTTGCCCTCAAGCTGTTTGGACAGATCGGCGCGGGTGGCTTCCAGATCGACGGCCTCGACATTTTTGCCGGGGCGTTCCGTATTCGGTACTTCGTCTTTTAGTACCTTGGTGATGATCGTGTTAGGGAACCCGCCCGGAGGTTGACCCAGATTGCCGCGCATCATGTCCACGACCGAGTCAGGGAAGGCGACGTCGGTGGCCGGGTCTTCAACCTGTTCACGTGTCATGTTCTGACTTACCATCATCAGTGCCATGTCACCGACCACTTTGGACGACGGTGTCACCTTGACGATATCACCGAACATCTGGTTCACATCGGCGTACATCTGGGCGACCTCGTGCCAACGCTCCTCTAGACCCAGCGAACGCGCCTGTGCCTTTAGGTTGGTAAACTGACCGCCGGGCATCTCGTGCAGATAGACCTCGGAGGCCGGGGCCTGCAGGCTGGATTCGAAGGCCGCGTATTGGCCACGGACGGCCTCGAAATAGTCGCTGATCTCGCGGATGGCCTTGATGTCCAGCCCGGTGTCACGCTCGGTATGACGCAGCGCCTCGACCACGGTCCCCAATGTTGCTTGGCTGGTGTTGCCGGAGAAGCTGTCCATCGCGCAATCCACCGCGTCCACGCCCGCCTCAGAGGCCGCCAGAATAGTGGCGCTGGCGATACCGGCCGTATCGTGGGTGTGGAAGTGGATCGGCAGGCCGACCTCTTCCTTAAGCGCGCGGATCAAAATGCGTGCCGAGGCTGGTTTCAACAAGCCCGCCATGTCTTTCAGGCCAAGAACATGCGCGCCCGCATCTCGCAGCTCTTTTGCCATACCGACATAATATTTCAGGTCATACTTGGCGCGATCCGGGTCGAGGATATCGCCGGTATAACAGACTGTACCTTCACAGATCTTACCGTTCTCGATCACTGCATCCATGGCGACGCGCATGTTCTCGACCCAGTTCAGCGAGTCGAAAACGCGGAACACGTCGATATTCTGCGAGGCTTGCCGCACGAACTCCTGCACCACATTGTCGGGATAGTTTGTATAGCCAACCCCGTTTGCGCCACGCAGTAACATCTGGGTCATCAGGTTCGGCATTGCCTCGCGCAGGTCGCGCAAACGCTGCCACGGGCATTCCTGCAGAAAGCGATAGGCCACATCAAAAGTCGCGCCACCCCAACATTCAACGCTGAACAACTGGGGGAGGTTCGCCGCATAACTTGGCGCTACCTTGATCATGTCGATCGAGCGCATCCGGGTGGCCAGCAGGGACTGGTGCCCGTCACGCATGGTGGTGTCAGTGATCAGCAGTTGCCGCTGCGCCTTCATCCAGTCGGCAACTGCCTGCGGGCCTTTTTGCTCCAGCAGGTTGCGGGTGCCCATCATCGGTTCCGCCTTGGGCGCGGGGGCTTTGGCCTCTTTCAGGTCGGCGCGCGGTTCGGGGCGGTCCTTGGTCTCGGGGTGCCCGTTCACCGTGATGTCGGCGATATAGTTCAGGACCTTGGTGCCCCGGTCGCGGCGCTTTTTGAAGGCGAACAGGTCCGGTGTCTCGTCGATGAACTTGGTGGTGTATTCATTCGACAGGAAAGTCGGGTGCTTCAGCAGGTTCTCGACAAAGGCGATGTTGGTGCTGACACCGCGCACACGAAACTCGCGCAGGGCGCGGTCCATACGGGCAATCGCCTTTTCGGGCGTCGGCGCCCATGCGGTCACCTTGGTCAGCAGCGAATCGTAATACCGCGTGATCACCCCGCCCGCATAGGCGGTGCCGCCGTCCAGACGGATGCCCATGCCGGTGGCCGAGCGATAGGCGGTGATGCGGCCATAGTCGGGGATGAAGTTGTTCAGCGGGTCTTCGGTGGTCACTCGGGTTTGCAGGGCGTGACCGTTCAGGCGGATCTCGTCCTGGCTGGTTTTGCCGGTAGCCTCGGCCAGCGTCTTGCCCTCGGCAATCAGGATTTGCGCCTGCACGATGTCGATGCCCGTTACCTCTTCGGTGACAGTGTGCTCGACTTGCACGCGCGGATTGACCTCGATGAAGTAGAACTTACCGGTGTTCATATCCATCAGGAATTCAACCGTGCCCGCGCATTCATAGTTTACATGGGCGCAGATGCGGCGGCCCAGCTCGCAGATTTCGGCACGCTGTTCGTCGGTCAGGTAAGGGGCAGGGGCGCGCTCAACGACTTTCTGGTTGCGGCGCTGGACCGAGCAGTCACGTTCATAGAGGTGATAGATCTCGCCATGTTTGTCGCCGAGAATCTGAACCTCGACATGGCGGGCGCGGGTGATCATCTTCTCCAGATAACCCTCGCCATTGCCAAACGCCGCTTCGGCCTCGCGACGTCCTTCCAGAACCTTCTCTTCCAGCTCATCTTCGGACAGGATCGGACGCATTCCGCGCCCGCCGCCGCCCCAGCTGGCTTTCAGCATCAATGGATACCCAATCTCGGCCGCTTCAGTTTTGATGGCAGCCATGTCGTCGCCCAATACTTCAGTTGCCGGGATAACTGGAACGTCAGCCGCAATCGCCACTTTCCGGGCGCTGGCCTTATCGCCCAATGCGCGCATGGTTTCGGCCTTGGGACCAATAAAGGTAATGCCATTCTGAACACAGGCATCTACGAAATCCGGGTTCTCGGACAGCAAGCCGTAACCGGGATGGATTGCATCCGCGCCACATTCCTTGGCAACTCGGATAATCTCGTCGATCGAAAGATAGGCCGCGACCGGTCCCAGATCCGCACCAATACGATATGCCTCATCCGCCTTAAAACGATGCAGCCCCAACTTGTCTTCCTCGGCAAAAACCGCGACGGTCCGTTTGCCCATCTCGTTGGCAGCGCGCATCACGCGAATGGCAATCTCGCCGCGGTTGGCGATCAGGATTTTCTTGAAGTCTGTCATTGCAGGTCCCGGTCTTTACTAGGTGTGGCCTTGTGAATAGGCGGACAATACAGCCACGTACATATGTAGTTCTGGGTAGAACCGGCATGTTAACGCTCGCAATCGCCGCCTATTACCGCTTTTCTTTACACGCGCTGCGCCGCAGCATCAAATACTGTATCTATGATGTCAGATTTTCTGTACCCTATGTGCTTAGGGCTGAGGATTTCACTTCTGAAATCCGTCTCAATCCGAGTGATTCGGAAGCGCACAGGGCCAAGATTTCAAGATCAGCGAATTCCTAGACGCCATGCCGGTCGCAAGCAGGCAACGACTGGCATAGGCTTAAAGCTTAGCAAGAGAGGTCGAGGAACCTGAAACCGCCGGCCTTTTTCGATCGGCAATGTCCGTGACGGTCTGATTGGATTTTCCAACCTGCACCTGATTGCGACCTTTGTCCTTCGCCGCATACAGCGCATCATCAGCAACACGCATCAGATCCTGCGGCATCACACCGTGGGTCGGATAATGTGCAAGCCCAACTGAGATGGTGATGCGCGGTAGTGATTTCTCGCCATACCGAACCGTGATCGCTTCGACTGCCTGCCGGATCTGTTCCGCACGGGTCATCGCATCATCCGGAGTATTGTCCGGTAGGATCAGCATGAATTCCTCACCTCCGATCCGGCAGGCCACTTCATCCCGATCACACCCAGTTTCAAGGGCCGATCCAACCGCGCGCAGCACCATGTCACCTGCGTCATGCCCATGCGTGTCGTTAAACTTTTTGAAATGATCCACGTCCACCGCGATCAGGCTCAGCGGAGAGCCGGTTTGCTGACTGCGACTGATGGCTTTGCGCAGTGTCTCAGTCATGTGGCGGCGATTGAACAATCCGGTCAGCGGATCGCGAACGGACTGGTCATGCAACTGATCCCGCATTCTGACATTCGCGATGGCCATGCTGATTTGCTCTGCACACAGCTGTGCCAGTTTCTTACTGTTATGGAACGCCTCTCCGCTGCCTTCATGAGCGCGCAGATGCAGCAAACCCACTGTCTCGCCATGGGCAAGAATGGGAAAGCAGAAATAAGGTCGCCCGTCGTGAGGTTCAGCATGTTCGCAGACAAAATCGACCTCGGAGGCACCGAATTCATAAGTCCGTCCACGTCGCAGACCCCAGCACCCCTCGGGAT
Source organism: Ruegeria sp. G2 (assembly GCF_056533505.1). Taxonomy (NCBI): domain Bacteria; kingdom Pseudomonadati; phylum Pseudomonadota; class Alphaproteobacteria; order Rhodobacterales; family Roseobacteraceae; genus Ruegeria; species Ruegeria sp. G2. Next base: position 343,732 of record NZ_JBQFON010000003.1, read on the forward strand.
GAATGTGGGCTTTGTGCGAGCCACCATTCCAGCTGGCACAGCCATCCAGCACATCGCGCGAGTTTGAATAGACATATACGCTGCCCTCGGCCTCAGGCAGGATGTGGGTCATGAAACGCGATACCATATCGAAGAGCTCATCCAATGACCGGCTGGATTGCAGCCATTCATTCAACTCACCCAGCAGGCGCACCTCGCGCGCGAGGCGCAGTTGATCATCCATTAGCTCGCGTTCCTTGTCTGACCTGTTTTTCAGCGACTGGAGCTGATACCGGTTGGTGCGATAGGTCACCAGACTCACCGCACTCAACGCAAACAGGGCAATCCCGCTTAGAATGGCCAGAGAAACCCGCAACCGGTAAATGAATGTACTGCGCAGGTCGGTGAAATCCGTAAAGAACTCGATCGCGCCTATGAAGCGGCCGTTCTTGGTGATCGGCATGAATACCTCGGCCACGTGATGCTGGGTGGTTTTGCTGGTGTTTTCCGTGTGCAGATCAAGCCCGTCAATTTCGGACAAAGGAACAGTTTCCTGAATGTAGTGGGTCATGCCCCGCGCCACGTCACTGCGAAAGAAGTTTCGCGGTTCCGAGGTGCCGATTTCCTCGGGGCGGGTCGACCAGACCACCCGTCCGGACGTGTCGAACAGTTTGAAGCGATAAACATCCGAAGCCTCGGGCATTGTAGAAAGAAACTCGGCATCATGATGATCGATTTGCCCTGTGCGCAGGGCGGTTTCTGGATCCTCCAGATGCAACACAACCCGGCGCTTCCAAAGCTCGGCCTGTTTAAGAATATCGGTTCTGAGCATACGATCTACGACCGGAGCGGGCAGCGCATAAATGCTCCATCCCGCGGTCGCAGCCAGCGCTATAAGCAGAATGGTGATTCCCGCCCATTTCAGGCGATGGACAAGCGGTCGCCGATCCTTCAATTTCATATTCCGCACTCCCACTGCATTGAACCAAGCATCATTGCCAAGGTTTGACAGGGGGTTAACGGCAGTGGGTGATTGTTTAGAATTCAATGAATGCGGCGGCAAAATCCTTGTGAACAAGGCGTGAACAAACCCTTTCCCTTGGCGCGCATCCAGCGTAGTTTGAACCCATGAGCAGTTTTGATGAAATGGACGCCTTCGAGGGCGCCTCACTGTCGGCGCGGGCGATGCCTGTGCCCTCGGCAGAGTATCTCAATGATCTCAACCCGGCACAGCGCGAAGCTGTTGAACGGCTGGATGGTCCGGTGTTGATGCTGGCGGGCGCGGGAACAGGTAAGACCAAAGCGCTGACCGCACGGATCACGCATCTGCTTAGAACCCACCGCGTGCGTGAGAACGAGATTCTGGCGGTGACCTTCACCAACAAGGCCGCGCGCGAGATGAAACAGCGCGTAGGGCGCATGCTGGGTCGACCCGCCGAGGGAATGCCCTGGCTGGGCACGTTTCATGCGATTTGTGTCAAGCTGTTGCGTCGCCACGCGGAATTGGTCGGGCTAAAGTCTAATTTCACCATTCTGGACAGCGATGATCAGAAACGGCTGCTGAAACAGCTTACTCAAGCCGCCAATATCGATGACAAACGCTGGCCCGCGCGGATGCTGGCAGGGATCATCGATGACTGGAAAAACCGAGCCTTGACGCCCGATAAGGTGCCTGCCGCAGATGCCGGAGCCTATAATCATAAGGGTATCGAGCTTTATGCCCAGTACCAGACCCGCCTGCGCGAGTTAAACGCGGTGGATTTCGGCGATCTGCTGTTGCATATGGTCACGATCTTCCAGACCCACCCGGACGTGCTGGAGCAATACCAGCGCTGGTTCCGCTACATCCTTGTGGACGAGTATCAGGACACCAACGTCGCCCAATATCTCTGGTTGCGCCTGCTAGCCGGTGGACACAAGAATATCTGCTGCGTCGGTGACGACGATCAGTCGATCTATGGCTGGCGCGGTGCCGAGGTGGGAAACATCCTGCGTTTTGAGAAGGATTTTCCCGGCGCATTTGTAGTTCGGCTGGAACAAAACTACCGATCGACCCCGCATATTCTGGCCGCGGCGTCCAATGTCATTCGTGGCAATGAAAGCCGTTTGGGCAAAGAGCTTTGGACCGACCGCGAAGAGGGCGAAAAGGTCCGTCTGATTGGCCATTGGGATGGCGAGGAAGAGGCGCGCTGGATCGGCGAGGAAATCGACGCGATGCAGGGTGGCACGCGCGGCGTGCGACCGATGAACCTCGATGAGATGGCGATCCTAGTGCGCGCCTCGCACCAGATGCGGGCGTTTGAAGATCGGTTTTTAACCATCGGTCTGCCTTACAAAGTGATCGGAGGGCCGCGATTCTACGAGCGGATGGAGATTCGCGATGCCATGGCCTATTTCCGGCTGGTGGTCAGCCCCGAGGATGATCTGGCCTTCGAGCGGATCGTAAACACGCCAAAACGCGGCATCGGCGACAAGGCGCAGCAGACGATTCAGTTGGTGGCGCGCGAGAACGGAGTGTCTCTGGTCGAAGGCGCGCGGATCGCGGCCGATAACGGCCTGATCAAGGGCAAGGGCGGCAAGGCGCTGCGTGAATTGATCGACGGTCTGGCGCGGTGGAACGCCATGACACGCGGGCCCCGGATCGAGATGGACGATGACTCGGTGATCGATGACGGTGTGTCGCCGATCCGTTATGGTGAACCTGAGCATACACATATAGAACTGGCGCAAATCGTCTTGGACGAATCCGGCTATACCGCCCATTGGCAGAATGAAAAGACGCCCGAGGCGCCGGGGCGGTTGGAAAACTTAAAAGAACTGGTCAATCAGTTGGACAATTTCGAGAATCTGCAAGGGTTTCTGGAACATGTCAGTCTGGTCATGGACAATGAAAAGGAAACAGACGGGGCCAAGGTCTCGATCATGACCCTGCACGCGGCGAAGGGGCTTGAGTTTCCCGCCGTGTTCCTGCCGGGTTGGGAGGATGGGTTATTCCCCTCGCAGCGTTCGATGGACGAATCCGGTCTCAAAGGCCTCGAAGAAGAACGGAGGCTGGCCTATGTCGGCATCACCCGGGCAGAAGAAGTCTGTACGATTTCCTTTGCAGCCAACCGACGGGTGTTCGGACAATGGCAGAACTCGATGCCGTCCCGGTTCATTGATGAGTTACCCGAAGATCATGTGGAAGTGCTGACGCCGCCAGGTCTGTATGGTGGTGGGCAAACCACGGCCAGTATCGAAACCCGCGCGGCCGAGGCGAATGTCTATAACTCGCCGGGATGGAAACGGATGCAGGCGCGGCAGGGACAGTATGGAATGTCTCAACCGAAAGAAAGCCGGAATACCGTGATCGACGCCACAGCGGTCGCCAGCTTTACTCTGGGTGAGCGGGTGTTTCACCAGAAGTTCGGTTATGGGGCAGTAATCGGCATCGAGGGCGACAAGGTTGAGGTCGATTTTGACAAGGCCGGAACGAAAAAGGTCGTCTCGCGCTTTCTGACCGCGAAGGATGACGTGCCGTTCTGACGCTTACAGCCCTTCGACCAGCACCAGATTCGCTGTCGCCGTTTGTTGCCTGATCTTGGCCAGCTCAACATAGTCCGGATCGTCCTTCCACGCGTTTGCGGCAGCCATGTCCGGAAACTCCATCAGCACGATCCCGTCTTCTGCCCAACTGCCTTCGATCACTTCAACGGGCTTTGAGGATATGGTCAGCAGGCGCCCGCCATGCCGGTCAAAGATCGGCATGAAGCCTTCAAGGTATTTCTGGTATCCATCCGGGTCATGAATGGAAATCTGGGCGATGAAATAGGCGGCCATGGGACACTCCTGAAAATCGTTCACGGCCCCAGCTTACATCTTGTGCGCCAAAAAACGAAAAACGGCGGTTCCCAGGGAGGAGAGGAACCGCCGTTCTTTTCTACATCAAGGCAGGGAGGAGGAAGCCCCGATGTATCCGAGCCCGGGTTTGATCCCGGTATGAGGAAGACGCGGCGACGTCAGGGAGGAGGAAGGCGTCGCCGCGCGCTTTCAACATCGAGGCAGGGAGGAGGAGAGCCCCGATGTATCGGCTTCCGGCAGTCAGGGCCGGTATTAGGTGCGGCAACGTCAGGGAGGAGGAGAGACGTTGCCGCTGATTACAGACCCAAAAGGGAGGAGGATGGGCCTGATCTCAGTATCTGTGTCGCGCTTACTGCGCGATTTGCTCTTCGGTGGCCTGCTGGGCCAGCCGACGGATCATCGAACGGTGCAGGCCCAGATCGGCCAGCTCGCGATCCGACAGTGCCGACAGTTCGTTTACCGTCTGGCGGTACAGGCGGTAGCGCGCAACGCGGGTCTTTACGGTTTCAATCAGTGCTGCGACTCCAAATACTGGAGCGCCTTTCAGACCTGTTTGTGTGCTTGCGACTGCCATCTTCATCATCCGTTCATTCTTGTTGCTGCCGGCATCGTCCGGCGCTTGCTTGAGACTGAAGATAGGCAAATGCTGCGATTGCACAATAGCTCGCGCCGTCAATGCTGCTATGCAGCAAGCGCATGGATTGTCGGGATAAACCGGGCTACCCCAATAATTGCCTTTAAAATATAGGTTTTCGCATGCGGTTGGCTTTTTGCCAGTTCAGGTGCCGTGATTAAAGGTGCTTATCCCTTAAGCGGGATTGGCATTTGTTTGGGCATGTTGTGTCAGATCAAGAGGGGGGTAGAGCTGTTCGCCTCTGATCCAGCTCGTGGTGTGACGGTGCCATGGGAAAGCATGGGTCGACTATGGGAATGGCCTCCTAAGCGATCGCGATTCGTCCTGTTTGGTTGGATTTCATGGGGGCTTGCACCGGATTTATCGCCAATTAGGAAGTTTAATGGGAATTCGTGGGAAAAAATTTTTCAACGCTGGGTTGCGCATATGTGGTGTTGACGGATACAAAGATCACAATTTATGGTGCATTTAACCCTGATTTCGATTGCTTTAACCTTATTCTGAAGCCAGAATCAGTTCTCTTCTTGCAAAATTCCTGTTGATTTCCATGATTTCCCATGGCATCCCTTGTTTACCCGATGAGGGCGAGGGCAGTTAAGGGGCACCAAACGACCCCGAACCAAAAATACAAAAACAGGTTTCATACAGGCATCTCGCTTTCATCAATCAACAGATCCGGCGCGCGGGCGAGCAGACATCCCCCCAGGTGGCGCGCGCAGCTGGACATCCCGCAAAGCGGGTCAATGCGGCGGGTTGATCAGTGGCAGCAGATCAACCCGCCGTTTTTCATCCGGGGGGAACGTGAATTTTGAGGTGGGGCGCAAGCGAAAGGGACAGTCGTCTTGGCGCGCAGGTTTAGAGGTGAAAGCCACCATAAGGTGGATGCGAAGGGCAGGGTCTCGATCCCGGCCTCGTTTCGCCGTGTGCTTGAAGCGTCCGATCCCAACTGGCAGCCCGGTGACAATCCTGAGCTTGTGATCGTTTATGGCGACCACCGCCGCAAATACCTTGAATGCTATACGATGGAAGCGATCGACGAGGTGGACGCCAAGATCGACGCGCTGCCGCGTGGCTCGATGCAGCGTCGGATGCTGCAGCGGATGTTCCACGGTCAGTCCTTTCCGACCAATGTGGACGAAACTGGCCGTCTGGTTCTGCCCGCCAAGTTGCGTAACAAGATCGATCTTGAGAACGAGGCATTCTTTATCGCCGCTGGTGATACCTTTCAGATCTGGAAGCCCGAGACATACGAGGCCGAGGAACTGGCCACGACCGAGGAATGGCTGGACGATCTGCCAGAGGATTTCGATCCGATGCAGTATCTCGACGGCATTGGGGACGGGTGACGGCATGGCCGGCGCTCAAAGCTCATCGGACAAACCTCACATCCCTGTTTTACTACGCCCGTTGCTGGCTGCAGTGGCGCCTGTGTCCGGCATTTGGCTGGACGGAACCTTTGGTGCAGGTGGATACACGCGCGGTCTGCTCGAAGTCGGGGCCGAGAAGGTCATTGGTGTGGATCGCGATCCACTGGCCTTTGAGATGGCCGCGGATTGGGCCAGTGAATACGGTGATCGGTTGGTGATGCAGCAGGGTGTGTTTTCGCGCATGGATGATTATGCGCAAAATCTGGACGGCGTCGTGCTGGACCTCGGCGTTTCTTCAATGCAATTAGATCAGGCAGAACGTGGCTTTTCCTTCATGAAAGACGGTCCGCTCGACATGCGGATGAGCCAGGAGGGTGAAAGCGCTGCTGATTTGATCAATACGGCAACCGAGACGCAACTGGCCGACATCCTGTTCCATTTCGGCGAAGAACGCGCCAGCCGTCGCATTGCCAAAGCCATCGTGAAGGCGCGGGCCGAAGAGCCGATCACAACGACTTTGCGGTTGGTCGAGATTATCGAATCCTGCCTGCCGCGCCCGAAACCCGGTCAGTCACACCCGGCGACGCGCAGCTTTCAAGGACTGCGGATTGCTGTGAATGCGGAATATGAAGAGCTGTTTCAAGGTCTTATGGCAGCAGAACGCGCTTTGAAGCCGGGCGGGCAGCTGGCTGTGGTCACTTTCCATTCTATTGAGGACCGGATGGTCAAGCGGTTCTTCCAATCGCGCGCGGGCAAGACAGGCCGCGCGAACCGCTATGCACCCGAATTGGAGCAGGAACAGCCGCAATTCACCCTCAAAACCCGTAAAGCTGTGGGGCCGGATGAGCAGGAACTGAAAGAAAATCCACGCGCACGCTCGGCTAAGCTGCGTGTCGCCATTCGTACAGATGCTCCGGCGGGTGAAATTGAGGCTCGGGCCATCGGGATGCCGGAACTGGGGGGAAGGGCAAGATGAAGAGTATTTTGTATATGTTGACGGCCCTTTCTGTCTTTGGGCTGGCGCTCTGGGCCTATCAGGAAAACTACCGCACCCAACAGGTGGTGAAGGAAACTCAGTCATTGCAGGGCCAGATCGGTATGGCGCAGGCACGACTGGCGGTGCTGAACGCTGAATGGGCCTATCTGAACCGGCCGGATCGTCTACGTGAACTAGCAGACCTGAATTTCGAGCGTCTCGGTCTGCTGCCTCTGCGCGCCGAACAGTTTGGCCGCGCGGACCAGATTTCTTATGGTGAAGATCCGGACCTGCCCATTGTCGACCCGCTTGAACTGCAGGCGATTGCCGAGACGCAGGCACTTGGTGAGGTGCAGTTCCCATGACCCGAACACCGCTCCGCCCTCTGGCCCGCATTCTCGATGCACGCGCCAAAGGCGAGAACCCGAAGACGATCGAGCGGGAGAATATCCGCAAACGTCACGAAGACATGAAAGACCGCGCCCGCGCGCGCGCCGAAGGCCGCCTGCTGGTATTGGGCCTGTTCTTCTTCTGCGCTTTCTCGGTGGTGGGTTTCCGTATGGGCGTTTTGGCCACGTCTGAAGCGCAGGAACCGCTGGCCAGTGCGCCGGGTGCTACCATCGCGATGCAACGCGCGAACATCGTTGATCGCGAAGGACGCATTCTCGCGACCAATCTCGACACCTATTCCGTCTACGCCCAGCCGCCGCTGATGATTGACCCGATCGCCGCCGCGGATCAACTTGTGGCGATTTTCCCCGATCTCGAAAAAGAGCGGCTGGTCAAGGATTTCACCGGCAAGCGTAAGTTCCTATGGATCAAGAAACGCATCTCGCCCGAGCAGAAGCAGGCCGTGCATGACATTGGTGATCCAGGTATCCTGTTCGGACCACGTGAAATGCGGCTATATCCCAATGGCCGACTGGCGGCGCACATTCTGGGTGGCTCGGGATTTGGTCGTGAAGGTGTCAGTGCAGCTGAAGTGATCGGCGTTGCGGGTGTCGAAAAACAATTCGACGATTATCTGCGCGATCCGGCCAATGGCAACAAACCCCTGCAACTGTCGCTGGACCTGACCGTTCAGGCAGCCGTTGAACAAGTGCTCTATGGTGGCATGAAGATCATGAATGCCAAGGGGGCATCGGCGGTACTGATGAACGCCCATACGGGTGAGGTTGTCTCGGCCGCTTCACTGCCGTCATTCGACCCAAATGATCGTCCACGCCCGCCGACGTCGGGCTTTGACCCCTCGGACAGCCCGTTGTTTAACCGCTATGTGCAGGGTGTGTATGAGTTGGGCTCAGTCTTCAAAATCTTCACCGCCGCGCAGGCCGTTCAGTTGGGTCTGGTCAATTCCAACACGATCATCGACACATCCGGCCCGATGAAAATCGGGCGTTTCCCGATCGGCGAATTCAACGGCAAGAACTATGGCGAGATCAGCGTGGCCGATGTGATCGTCCATAGCTCAAACCGGGGCACTGGGCGCCTGGCCTTGCAAATTGGGGCCAAGCGGCAGCAGGACTTCCTGAACGCATTGGGAATGTTCGACCCAACCCCATTTGAAATCGTTGAAGCCAAAGGCGGGCAGCCTCTCAAGCCCAAGAAATGGGGCGAGTTGAGCACTGTGACCATCTCCTATGGCCACGGCTTGTCGACCAGCCCAATGCATCTGGCCGCTGGGTACGCTGCGATTGCCAATGGCGGGCACTATGTCAGCCCGACCATCCTGCGCCGCAATGGTCCGCAATACGGCCCACGCGTGATGTCCGAAATCACGGCCAAACAAGCGCAGAACATGCTGCGCAAAGTGGTCACGGATGGCACCGCCAGCTTTGGGGATGTCAAAGGCTATGACGTAGCCGGCAAAACCGGCACCGCCGACAAGCCCAAGCCACGCGGTGGGTATTATGACGACAAGGTTATCGCCACTTTCGCCACTATCTTCCCGGCTTATGATCCGAAATATGTGCTGATCGTCACGCTGGATGAGCCCTCGATTGTCGCCTATGGCGAAAAGCGCCGCACCGCAGGCTGGACTGCTGTTCCGGTTGCCGCTGAACTGATCGGGCGCGTGGCACCGCTCTTGGGGCTCAGACCCCGGCTTGAGCCTGAGGCGCGCGCTGCTATAACGCTGACCTCAAATTAGGCCGTCGGACAAGAGGTGGGTCATGGGCAATCGGTCAAAGAAACTTAGCCAACTGGCCCTGACCGCACGGGGCGGGGCGAATCCCGACATCACCGGACTGGCCGTCGACAGCCGTGACGTGAAAGACGGCTTCCTCTTTGCTGCCCTTCCCGGCACTCGCGTTCATGGCGGAGAGTTTATCCAATACGCCCTGCGTATGGGGGCAACCGCCATTCTCACAGACGCAGAAGGGGCCGAGCTCGCTGCCAAAGAACTGGCCGCATCCGACGCTGCGCTGATCGTGACCCAAGACCCCCGTCAGGCCTTGGCCGGGGCCGCGGCACTTTGGTTCGGCGCTCAGCCGCAAACCATCGTGGCGGTCACTGGCACTAACGGTAAAACATCCGTGGCCAGCTTCGTGCGACAGATCTGGACCGAGTTGGACCTCGCCGCCGTCAACCTGGGCACCACCGGGGTTGAAGGTGCATGGACCGCGCCTTTGGCGCATACCACGCCCGAGCCGATCACGCTGCACCGCTGTCTGGCCGAGGCAGCCGACAATGGTGTGACCCATGCGGCGATGGAGGCCTCATCTCACGGCCTTGAACAACGTCGGCTGGATGGAGTGCATTTGGCAGCAGCCGGGTTCTCGAATTTCACGCAGGACCATCTGGACTATCACGATACGTTCGAGGCCTATTTCGCCGCTAAGGCCGGTCTGTTTGACCGTGTGCTGCCCGAGGACGGGGTCGCGGTGATAAACCTTGGCGATCCGAAGGGCGTCGAGATGCGCAAGATCGCTGAGGCGCGGGGGCAAAATATTATCACCGTAGGACCTGAAGGCTCTGATCTTTGCCTGTTGAACCAACGCTTTGACGCAACCGGGCAAGACTTGCGTTTTTCGTGGAAAGGCAAGACATATCAAACCCGTCTGAACCTGATCGGCGGATTTCAGGCTGAAAACGTCCTGCTGGCCTGCGGTCTGGTTATCGCGGCAGGAGAGGACCCCGACCGCGTTTTCGAAACCCTGCCGCATCTGACAACGGTCCGGGGCCGAATGCAACTGGCCGCCACCCGCAACAACGGCGCGGCGGTGTTTGTCGATTACGCGCATACGCCGGATGCGGTTGCTACAGCGCTGAAAGCGATGCGCCCTCATGTGATGGGTCGTCTGATCGCCATTGTTGGCGCAGGTGGGGATCGGGATGCCACTAAACGCCCTCTCATGGGGCAGGCGGCCGCAGAGAATGCAGATCTGGTCTTCGTTACCGACGATAACCCCCGTAGCGAAGACCCTGCGACCATCCGCGCCGCTGTTATGCTTGGCGCACCTGAAGCGACTGAAGTCGGCGATCGGGCCGAAGCGATCCTGCGCGGCATCGATGCGTTGCAACCGGGTGACGCCCTGTTGATCGCGGGCAAAGGTCACGAGACTGGCCAGATCGTTGGCGATCAGGTTCTGCCCTTTGATGACGTGGAACAGGCCAGTATCTCGGTCGCTGCGTTGGACGGGAGGGTCGCATGACGCTCTGGACCGCAGCCGAGGCCGCCGAAGCCACCGATGGACGCGCCACCACCGATTGGCAGGTGAGTGGGGTCTCGATCGACACCCGCACCTTGGAACCCGGAGACCTGTTCGTCGCGCTCAAAGCTGCCCGCGACGGCCATGATTTCGTCGCGCAAGCGCTGGATAAAGGGGCAGGTGCCGCGCTGGTATCCCGCATTCCTGAAGACGTATCCGAAGATGCGCCGCTCTTGATCGTTGATGACGTGCAAACCGGGCTGGAAGCTTTGGGGCAGGCGGCCCGTGCCCGGACGGCGGCGCGCGTAGTGGGGGTGACAGGCAGTGTCGGCAAAACCTCAACCAAGGAAATGCTGGCCAGCATATTGGAAGCCCAAGGAAAAACCCATGCAAGCGTCGCCAGCTACAACAATCATTGGGGTGTCCCGCTGACATTGGCGCGGATGCCGTGCGATACTGAGTTTGCCGTGATCGAAATCGGCATGAACCACCCGGGCGAGATCGCCCCTCTGGCGCGTCAGGCGCAGCCGCATGTGGGGCTGGTGACGACGGTGGCTGCGGTGCATCTCGAAGCGTTCGACTCGGTCGCGGGGATCGCCCATGAGAAGGCCGCGATTTTCGACGGGTTGACCAAGGGCGGGGCCGCCATCGTGAACGCCGATATCAAACACGCCGACATCCTGCGCAGCTGTGCGCAGGCGCTGGGCGCGAAGATTGTCGATTTTGGTCGAACGGCCCAAGATTACGCTCTGACCGAGGTGGAGCAGGGCACGGACAGCCTTCAGGCGCAGGGTAAGGTTGGCGAAAACAATATCTCGTTCAACGTTCAATCGGCGGGAACGCATTTTGCGATGAACGCGCTGGCCGCTCTGGCGGCTTGCGTCGAACTGGGCGTCGATCTGGATCAGGCCGTTGCTGGCCTACGCCGCTGGTCCCCGGTCAAAGGTCGCGGGGTGCGTGAAGTTATCACGCTGCCTGGTGGCGATCAGATCGAGCTGTTTGATGACAGCTACAACGCCAACCCAACATCGATGGAGGCCGCATTGGACGTGCTGGCTGCATCGCAAGGTAATCGAAAGATCGCCTTTCTGGGCGACATGAAAGAGCTAGGTGCGCAGGAACACGCGATGCACGCGGCCATGGCCGATGTGGCCGCGATGGCTCAGGTCGATCAGGTTCACTGCATCGGTCCACTGATGCAGGCGCTGCATCAGACCTTGCCGGAGGGCAAGCGTGGGCTTTGGACTGAGACCAGCGCCGAGATGGTCGGGCAACTGCCCGAGTTGATCCGTAACGGCGACGCAGTGCTGGCAAAGGGTTCGCTCAGCATGGCATTGGCACAGATTGTTGACGGTTTGCGGAAAATGGGGCAAGGGGGCGCGCTTGAGCCGTAAGCGCCCGTGATGCCCGTGTGAGAAAGGTTTTGGTATGCTCTATTGGTTGACCGCCCTGTCGGACGGAGGGGATTTCTGGAACCTCTTTCGCTACATTACGTTCCGGGCAGGTGGAGCCTTTCTGACGGCACTGATCTTTGGATTTCTCTTCGGAAAACCTCTGATTAACGTACTGCGTCGCAAGCAGGGCAAGGGCCAGCCAATCCGGGATGATGGCCCCGAAGCGCACCTGTCCAAAGCCGGAACCCCTACTATGGGTGGCCTTTTGATTGTTGGCGCACTGGTAACTTCAACGCTGGTCTGGGCGCGTTGGGACAATCCCTATGTGTGGATGGTTCTTTTCGTAACACTGTCTTATGCGGCCATTGGATTCGCTGACGACTACGCCAAAGTATCAAAACAGAATACCAAAGGCGTTTCGAGCAAGATGCGTTTGGCTTTGGGAGTTCTGATTGCGGTTTTGGCGTCTTTTTGGGCTGGATTGCACCATCCTGCAGATTTGCAAAATCAACTGGCTATGCCGGTGTTCAAGGATACGCTGATCAATCTGGGCCTATTTTATATCCCATTCGCGGTCATTGTGATCGTGGGGGCTGCCAATGCGGTAAATCTGACCGATGGATTGGACGGGTTGGCCATCATGCCCGCGATGATCGCCGCCTCGACGCTGGGCGTGATTGCCTATGCGGTGGGGCGGGTCGACTTCACCGAATACCTTGACGTGCATTATGTGCCCGGCACCGGTGAAATCTTCATATTCACCTCAGCGCTTTTTGGAGCGGGGCTTGGCTTCTTATGGTACAACGCCCCTCCAGCAGCAGTGTTCATGGGGGATACAGGATCGTTGGCTCTGGGCGGTGCACTTGGCGCAATCGCTGTTGCAACCAAGCACGAACTGGTGTTGGCTATTGTGGGTGGCCTATTCGTGGTCGAAGCGCTGAGCGTGATCATTCAAGTGCTTTACTACAAGCGCACTGGTAAACGTGTATTCCTGATGGCCCCAATCCATCATCACTATGAGAAAAAGGGCTGGGCTGAGCCGACGATTGTGATCCGCTTCTGGATCATCTCGCTGATCCTGGCGATGATTGGTCTGGCGACGTTGAAAGTGCGGTAGGACTCCCGCCGGGTTCGGAGGGCCTGTGGCCCGCCTGCCACCCGTTGGGCCCGGCTCGCGCTGCCGCGCGAGCCTGAGCGCCCCCTTGCCTTTGGGAAATCCTTCGGTGCAGTGTGGCGCAAATTTCTATGCGATGAAGGTGGACAGCAGATGATCCCGGTCAAAGGGTTTTCAGGGAAAAAAGTTGCGGTTCTGGGGCTAGGGCGGTCTGGTTTGGCCACGGCTCGTGCATTGCAGGCGGGCGGTGCCGAACCGGTGTGCTGGGATGACAACCCGGCCGCGCGTGAGGCGGCTGAAGGAGAGGGGCTGGTCTGCTCTGATCTGCGCCGACATGGAGCGTTCGAAAATATTGCTACTCTGATTGTTTCACCTGGTATTCCACATCTTTATCCCATGCCCAATCCGGTTGTGGCTGCTGCAACGGATGCTGGCGTCCCGGTAGACAATGATATTGGCTTGTTCTTTCGCTCCTTCGCCGGGCCTGAATGGCACAACTATGACACCCCGCCGCGTGTCATCGCAGTGACGGGATCGAACGGCAAATCAACGACTGCAGCCCTGATCCACCATATCCTGACCGAGGCCGGGCGCGACTCGCAGTTGGCGGGCAATATTGGGCGCGGTGTTCTGGATATCGATCCAGGCGGTGATGGCTCGGTGGTGGTGTTAGAGCTGTCCAGTTATCAAACTGAACTGGCCCGCGCCCTGACGCCAGATGTGGCGGTGTTCACCAATCTCTCACCTGATCATCTTGACCGGCATGGAGGTAAGGGTGGCTATTTCGCAGCCAAACGCCGCCTCTTTGCCGAAGGCGGGCCGGATCGCGCCGTGATCGGGATTGATGAGGCTGAAGGCGCGTTTTTGGCTGGTCAGCTGGCCGAGGGGCCGTCTGATGATCGGGTGATCCGCATTTCGGTTGCGCGTAAACTGACGGGACCGGGCTGGCAGGTTTTTGCACGCAAAGGATACTTATCTGAATACCGCAAAGGACGTCAGACGGGATCAATTGATCTGCGCGACATTAAGGGCCTGCCTGGCGCACATAACCACCAGAACGCTTGTGCTGCCTATGCTGCCTGCCGTTCTCTGGGCCTTGCCCCCCGCGTGATCGAAGACGCGCTGCATAGTTTTCCTGGTCTGCCGCATCGCAGTCAAATTATTGCCGAAGCGGATGGGGTGACCTTCGTGAACGACTCTAAAGCCACCAATGTGGACAGCGCGTTGAAAGCGCTGAGCGCCTTCAAAAAGGTTCGCTGGATCTGTGGCGGGCTTGAGAAAGAGGGTGGGCTTGAGGCGCTGAACGGGGCCGATGGTCACGTGATCAAAGCCTATGTCATTGGACGCGAAGCTGCGGGCTTTGCCATGCAGCTAACTGCGGATGCTCAGGTTTGCACCACCATGGCTGCCGCTGTTGAACAAGCCATGGCAGACGCGCAGCCGGGCGAGGTGGTCTTGTTGGCCCCTGCAGCGGCCAGTTTCGATCAATATGACAATTTCGAACAGCGCGGTGATGACTTCACCGCTGAGGTGAAAAAACGCCTCTGAAAGCAAGGCGTTTGCAATTGTCTGCCGGTTCGGCGAAGCTGAGCGCCTATCTGCTTGACGCGCAATCTGCATTGGTTTTTGCCTTCAGGAAATTCAACACGAGGTTATGAAAATGCCAAACCGTAAGTTTCTATTGATCGTTCCCGCTCTGCTTGTGGCGGGGGCATGCACCAATACCGGTGCCAACTATCAGCCCGTGATCGATGGTCCTGTAGGCCCGAACTACAATGTCGATCTGCAGCAATGCCAGCAACTGGCGGCCTCACAGGCCAGCGTTGATGGGTCCACTGCTGGCAATGCGGCCATCGGCGCGGTAGGCGCAGCTGCCGTAACGGGCATCGTTCAGGACAGCAGCGACAATCTGGGTCGCGCAGCCGTTGCCGGCGCTCTGGTTGGGGCAGGCGCGGACGTGATCAACAAGAACCAGAACAAAGAAGTGCTGGTGCGCAATTGCATGCGCGGACGAGGCTATAACGTCGTTGGTTAACGGCCTGCGATGGCACTTCCTGCAGCGTGACCCGAAGACCACGCCCATTGGAAGTTGTAACCACCCAGCCAACCGGTGACATCCACCGCTTCACCAATAACATAGAGGCCGGGGACTTCCCTGGCCTCCATCGTTTTGGACGACAACCCTTGAGTATCGATTCCACCGAGCGTTACCTCGGCCGTGCGATAACCTTCAGTGCCAGCAGGGGTGAGGTGCCAGTCCGACAGAGCCGTGACCAGATCGGTCAGCGCAGCATCGGATTGATCCGCCAGATTGCCTTGCATCTGGAAATGGTGCTTGAGGTAGTCCACCAGACGCGAAGGTAAATGGCGTGCAAGCTCTGTGGTCAGCGCCTTGCGTCCACCCGCCTGCCGCTGATCCCGCAACAGCTCGAACAGCCCTAGATCCGGGATCAGATTCACCCGAATGACCTCGCCCTCGCGCCAATACGAAGATAGTTGCAGTACAGAAGGGCCGCTCAGCCCGCGATGGGTGAACAGCAGGGCCTCATCGAAACTGGTGCGTTGATTTGACAGCCGCACGGGCAGCGAGACACCGGATAGGTCTTTGAACCGTCCATCTGAAAAGGTGAATGGCACCAGCGCTGCCCGGGTTTCGGTCACCTTTAGCCCGAATTGGCGCGCAATGTCGTAGGCCAACCCTGTTGCGCCCATCTTGGGGATCGACTTGCCGCCCGTGGCCAAAACCAGATTGCGGCATGTCAGGGAAATGCGATTGCCTTCTCGCTCGACCTCCAGCGAGAACCCGCTCTCGGTCTTGCGCAGCGAGTGGAAGGTAGTCTGTACCCACAGCTCGGCCTCGACACGCGCCATTTCGTCCAGCAACATTTGTATAATCTGTTTTGACGAACCGTCACAAAACAACTGCCCCAGAGTCTTCTCATGCCAGGCAATGTGGTGACGTTCTACCAGATCGATGAAATCCCATTGTGTGTACCGCGCCAAAGCCGATTTGCTAAAATGGGGGTTCTGCGACAGGAAATTTCCTGGCCCCGCATGCAAATTGGTGAAATTGCACCGCCCGCCGCCGGATATACGGATCTTTTCGCCGGGCGCTTTTGCGTGATCGATCACCAGCGCGCGTCCGCCGCAATGGGTCGCGCACATCATGCCAGCCGCACCGGCACCAAGGATGATTGTATCGTAAATCATGTATGGCCATTGGCCTGTTATCCGCCAGATGGCAAGGGCCACCGGACCACGCGCGTTGAAGTGAGGCGGATTGAACTTGTTCTACAAGCCTCATGGTCCAGTATTGGAGCAGTGCGCACGCGCCACAGGGGTGAAATATCCCGTGAGCTCAGCTTGACCCATCGTAGACCAGGCTCTAGCAAAAAATGGCACATATACTGGATATGTGCGTGTGTTTTGAAATGTTGTGGAGTTACGCCCGATGCCGACGAATATCTATGGTGCGTTCCGCAGCAACACCACGTTGTCCGACGCAGGCGCTTCAACAACCGTAGTGGGCTCAACTTTCCAGATTTTTGCATATGATCAAATCACCGTCGAAGATGGTGCCGACGGTACGATTTACAGCGGTGACAGCAATTCCAACGAAGTCTCAAACGATCCGACGCAGACTTATAACGGCGAGATCATATTCTGGGATTTTACGGTTACGGTGACAGATGGGACCAACACCTACCAGATCGGCCTGTTTGACTATGATATCAACGGCGATGGTGACTCGATCGGAGTTGACAGCGAAGACGGATATTTCATGGCATTTATCGGTGGGTCTATTCCGCCGTTAAATACGACGCTGACGATCACGGCGATTGTCGATAATGGACCCAGCATTGATGTAGATACCGTTGTACCATGTTTCACTTCGGGGACTAAGATCGATACCCCGTCTGGCCCGAGACCGGTTGAAACCCTCGAAGCAGGTGATTTTGTTCTGACACTCGATAATGGACCTCAGGCCATCCGTTGGATCGGAAGGCGCACTCTGGACAGTATTGACCTGAATATTAAACCCAAGTTGCGCCCCGTCAGAATTGCCAAGGGTGCGTTGGGCGAAGGTCTGCCCGAACGCACATTACGCGTTTCTCCGCAACATCGGATGCTGCTGCGCTCAGCCATTGCTGGACGCATGTTTTCCAGTCACGAGATCCTGGTTCCAGCGATCAAACTTTTGGGGCTGCCGGGGGTTTCGGTGGATCAGGAGGCGCAGAGCGTAACATATGTTCACTTCCTTTTTGACAGGCACGAGGTGGTCTTCGCAGAAGGCGCACCATCGGAAAGCCTGTTAACCGGGCCCGAAGCACTAAAAAGCGTTGGGAAAGACGCCCTGGCGGAAATCACCGAGTTGTTTCCCGAAATTGTCGCCAAAGACTACGAGCCTCAGGTGGCACGCCTCGTGCCGCAACAGGGTCGGAAAATGCAATCTCTGATCCAGCGTCACGTGAAAAACGACAAGCCGTTGTTGTCCTGACAGATGGTCCCAGCGTGCGGTGCTGGCTTTGACAATGATGTCGTCATGTCGGGAAAAGTGTTTTGAAAATCTATTCCGTCATTCCTCTGGTCTGAAAACAAAAATCACTGTAGACTCCCGAACAGATCCCGAAAACGGGACGTTGACGAGGCAGATAGTGGCGGTATCTCATGACTGAGATGGTGTATGGCGCGGTCCAGGACCAGCGCGGAGAACCGATTCTACCGAAGTGGTGGCGGACGATTGACCGCTGGACGATGTCCTGCGTTTTGATCCTGTTTGTCATAGGGCTTCTGCTTGGGCTGGCTTCTTCGCCGCCGCTCGCGGGGCGCAACGGATTTGATCCCTTCCACTATGTCGAGCGGCAGGCGCTGTTTGGAGGGCTCGCGCTGGTTGCGATGCTTCTGACCTCGATGATGTCACCCACGCTGGTGCGGCGTCTGGCGATCTTGGGCTTTCTTGTCTCGTTCGTGGCGCTGGCATTTCTGCCGATCTTCGGCACGGATTTTGGCAAAGGCGCAGTGCGCTGGTATTCGCTGGGCTTTGCCTCGCTGCAACCATCAGAATTTCTCAAGCCCGGATTTGTCGTCGTGGCAGCGTGGCTGTTGGCTGCTTCGCAGGAAATCAATGGGCCTCCGGGGCGGTTATGGTCATTCGCGCTGTGTATGGCGATTGTTGCGATGCTGGTGATGCAACCCGATTTCGGTCAGGCCTGCCTGATCCTCTTTGGTTGGGGGGTAATGTATTTCGTGGCGGGCGCTCCGATGCTGCTGTTGGTTGGCATGGCGGGGGCCGTGGTTTTGGGTGGAATGTTCGCCTATTCCAACTCAGAGCACTTTGCGCGCCGTATTGACGGTTTTCTAAATCAGGAACTCGACCCGACCACGCAGCTTGGTTACGCGACGAACGCAATCCGCGAGGGTGGATTGTTCGGCGTTGGCGTGGGCGAGGGGCAGGTGAAATGGTCGCTGCCTGACGCGCATACTGATTTCATCATCGCAGTGGCGGCAGAGGAGTATGGTCTGATCCTCGTTCTGATCATCATCGCACTCTATTCGTTGATCGTCGTGCGTTCGCTGCTGCGACTGATGCGCGAACGCGACATGTTCATTCGCCTGGCGGGTACCGGGCTGGCCTGCATGTTCGGTGTACAGGCGATGATCAACATGGGCGTTGCTGTACGTCTGTTGCCTGCAAAAGGCATGACGTTGCCTTTCGTAAGCTATGGTGGCTCGTCGCTGATCGCAGGCGGCATCGCGGTCGGCATGTTGCTGGCCTTCACCCGAACCCGCCCGCAAGGCGAGTTGGGTGATATTTTGCGCGGGCGAGGATGATGCCGTATCTTCTGATCGCAGCAGGTGGCACCGGAGGACACATGTTCCCGGCGCAGGCACTGGCAGAGGCGATGCTGGCCAAAGGCTGGCGTGTGCGCTTGTCCACCGATCCGCGAGGCGCGCGCTATACCGGTGCGTTCCCCGAAGGTGTTGAAATTGTCGAGGCATCCTCGGCAACCTTTGCCCGCGGTGGTCTGGCCGCCAAAGTGCTGGTCGGGCCCAAGATTGCTGCTGGTGTGACCGGTATGGCGGCGCAGATGATGCGCGACAAGCCGGACGTTGTGGTGGGATTTGGAGGCTATCCGTCGATCCCGGCGTTGGGCGCGGCAACGCTGTTGAAAATCCCGCGTATGATCCATGAACAGAACGGCGTTCTGGGTCGTGTGAATAAAGTGTTTGCAACTCGGGTTGCGCAGGTGGCCTGCGGTGTCTGGCCCACCGATCTGCCGGACGGGGCCAACGGTATCCACACCGGCAACCCGGTGCGCGGCGCGGTACTGGAACGTGAAGGAGCGCCCTTTATTCCGCCCGGAGATTACCCGATGTCGGTGCTTGTGATGGGTGGCTCGCAGGGTGCGCGTATTCTCAGCGATGTGGTCCCCGGTGCGATTGCGGCGTTGCCCGAAGTCGTGCGCGACCATATTCGCGTCTCGCATCAAGCCCGGGACGAGGATGGCGAGCGGGTCAAAGCCTTTTACTCCGATCACGGCATCCGCGCCGATGTGCAGCCATTTTTTGACGATGTGCCGCGTCGCATGTCTGATGCGCAGCTGGTTGTCAGCCGCTCGGGTGCCTCCAGTATCGCCGACATTTCGGTGATTGGCCGTCCGTCGATATTGATCCCGCTTGCTACCGCCGCTGGTGACCACCAAACCGCCAATGCGCGCGGGTTGGTTCAGGCGGGTGGGGCGATCATGATCCCCGAAAACGCCCTTGACGTTCCCGCGCTGACAGAGCAGATGACCACGGTTCTCACCAACCCCGAAGCCGCACAGCAAATGGCCCATGCCGCGCTATCGGTCGGGGCTCCGGACGCAACCGAGCGTCTGGTCGCCCTTGTCGAGCAACTGGCGCAGAAGGAGACCTCATGAATCCAGCAACCAAACTGCCGCAGGACGTTGGACCGATCCATTTCGTGGGTATCGGCGGGATCGGGATGTCAGGCATCGCCGAGGTGCTTTTGAACCTTGGCTACCAGGTACAAGGTTCGGATCTGAAAACCTCGAAGATTACTGACCGACTGGCTGGGCTCGGCGCTGAGATTTTCGAAGGCCAGCGTGCCGAGAACCTGCAGAACGCCGCCGTGGTCGTGGTCTCGACCGCGATCAAACCGGGGAACCCGGAACTGGACGAGGCACGCGCGCAGGGCCTGCCCGTCGTCCGTCGCGCCGATATGCTGGCCGAGCTTATGCGCCTGCGTTCGAACATCGCCATCGCCGGAACCCACGGAAAAACCACCACGACCACGATGATGGCGGAACTGATGGTCGCGGGCGATTTCGATCCCACCGTCATCAATGGCGGCATCATCCACGCCTATGGCTCGAATGCACGGATGGGGCAGGGTGAATGGATGGTGGTTGAGGCGGATGAGAGCGATGGCTCGTTCAATCGCCTGCCTGCAACCATCGCCATCGTCACCAATATCGACCCGGAGCATATGGAGCACTGGGGCGATTTCGACCAACTGCGCGATGGATTTTACGAATTCGTCTCGAACCTGCCGTTCTACGGTCTGGCCGTGTGCTGCACGGATCATGCCGAGGTGCAGGCTCTGGTCGGCCGCATCTCGGACCGTCGTGTGCGCACCTATGGTTTCAACGCACAGGCCGATGTACGGGCCGAGAACCTGACCTATAAAGGTGGCGTTGCCCATTTCGACATCCATTTGCGCTACGAAGACAAGGTGATCGAAGGCTGCACCCTGCCTATGCCCGGCGATCATAACGTATCGAATGCTCTGTCCGCAGTGGCTGTTGCCCGTCATCTGGGGATGAAAGCTTCGGAAATTCGCGACGCGCTGGCCAATTTCGGTGGCGTTAACCGCCGCTTCACCAAGGTCGGAGAAATCAACGGCGTCACCATCATCGACGATTATGGCCACCACCCTGTTGAAATCGCAGCTGTCCTCAAGGCTGCGCGCCAAGCTACCGAGGGCCGCGTCATCGCCGTCCACCAGCCGCACCGCTATTCGCGATTGTCTGATCTGTTTGATGATTTTTGCACCTGCTTCAACGATGCCGATGTGGTCGCCATCGCCGAGGTCTTTGCGGCAGGCGAAGACCCGATCGAAGGGGCCGACCGTGACGCACTGGTCGAAGGGCTGATCCGTCATGGCCACCGCCATGCGCGGGCCATTCTGGATGAAAGTGACCTCGTGCGGCTCGTCCGCGAACAGGCCCGACCGGGGGATATGGTTGTATGCCTCGGTGCCGGGACCATCAGCGCCTGGGCCAATGGGTTGCCTGACCAATTGATTGCGAAGGCGAGTTAGGCTCGTGTCGCTTTCGCTCATCATCGCCTGCGCCTGGGTTTTTGCCTCAACCATCGTCGCAATGCTACCGATGCGTCTGCAGTTCCCGCCGGGCGTAGTGCTATTTGGCAGTGCGCCGTTCCTAATCCTATGGTTGGGATATGACTATGGCTGGTTTATCGGTGTGATGGCCATTGCCGGTTTCGCTTCGATGTACCGCAACCCGATCCGCTACTACTTGCGTAAATGGACAGGTAAAGAGGTATCGGAATGAGTTGGTCGCTTGCGCTTGCCGGTCTTTGGGGCGTTGTTGCCAATATATTGGCAATGCTTCCAAGCAAAGACAATCACTGGAAACGGGCATATTTCTTGATCGCCGTAGGAATTCCAATTCTTGGTTATGTCACCTATGAAAGCGGTCCCTGGATCGGGCTTGTGGTGCTGGCTGCGGGTATGTCGATCTTGCGCTGGCCGGTGATATACCTGACCCGTTGGACAAAGGCGAAATTGCAGGGCATGAAGGCGGTTAACAAGTAACCGACCATATCAGGAGGCCCCCATGGTCGACATTGCCACCTTTGCTTATCTGCCATTGATCTCTCTCATCTTCGGCGCCGTATCTGGTTTTGTTGCCGGACGCTGGATCGGTATGAAAGCGCTGCTTTGGCTGATCGGTTTGACTTCGGCTGTGGCATTGGTGCTGATCGTGATGTTGGCTGGTGTTGAAGCAGGCGAAGAGGAAAATGCATTTGGCCCATTTGTTTGGCTCACAGGTGGTGTCCTACCTTTCCTGTTTGCCGTCATCATGGGGGGCGTCGGCGGACGCAGCCTGTCAGCTAGGACAAATGCATGACCCATCTACCCGTGGTCCGAGGTCGCCTGACCGAGGCGCGTGCGCTCAATGATTTGACTTGGCTTCGCGTTGGTGGACCTGCTGATTATTTGTTTCAGCCCGCTGATATCGAAGACCTGCAGGCCTTTTTGCGCGACCTGCCCGCGGACGTTCCGGTTTTTCCCATGGGTGTCGGATCAAACATAATTGTACGGGATGGCGGCCTGCGGGCCGTGGTGATCCGTTTGGGGCGCGGGTTCAATGGTATCTCAGTCGACGGAAATACCGTTACAGCAGGCGCGGCGGCACTGGATGCGCATGTGGCGCGCAAGGCAGCGGATGCAGGCGTTGACCTGACATTTCTGCGCACGATCCCCGGCTCTATCGGCGGGGCGGTGCGCATGAACGCGGGTTGCTATGGCAGCTACACGGCGGATGTGTTGCAAAAAGCCACCATCGTCACACAGCAGGGCGAACTTGTCGAACTCAGCCCCGATGACCTCAACTTCCGCTACCGTCAATCTGATCTGCCCGAAGGTGCGGTGCTGGTTTCAGCCACCTTCCAAGCCCCCTCGGGCGATCCGGCAGAGCTGCACGCCCGCATGGAAGCGCAGCTTAAGAAGCGCGACGAAACGCAGCCAACCAAGGACAGAAGCGCTGGTTCGACCTTCCGCAACCCGGCTGGGTTTTCTTCGACCGGGCGCGAAGATGATGTGCACGACCTCAAGGCGTGGAAGGTGATCGACAACGCGGGCATGCGCGGCGCTACCAAAGGCGGCGCGCAAATGAGCCCCAAGCACTCGAATTTCCTGATCAATACCGGTGACGCGACTGCCGCTGACCTCGAGGGACTGGGCGAAGAGGTCAGAAAAAAGGTTTACGAAACAAGCGGCATCACGCTAGAGTGGGAAATCATGCGGGTCGGTGATCCGCTGAAATAATATAGCCCCAACCGTCAGACCAAAACAGGCAAATTCAGGCGACGGATCAAAGGCATAAACGCAATACGGACCACTACATAAGGTCCGGGGACATTGAGGCGCACATTGGGTATGTCGAGCAGGACAAACCCCAAAGTGGCGGTATTGATGGGCGGCCCCTCGGCGGAACGCGAGGTGTCTCTCAGCTCTGGGCGCGAATGCGCAGCCGCCCTTGTGGGAGAAGGCTTTGAAGTGGTCGAACTGGACGCGGGTCCCGACCTATACGCGCGCCTTCTGGAGATCAAGCCAGATGTGGTTTTCAACGCCCTACATGGCCGCTGGGGCGAGGATGGCTGTGTGCAGGGTCTACTGGAATGGATGCGCATTCCCTACACGCATTCCGGCGTGCTGGCCTCGGCTTTGGCGATGGACAAACAGCGCAGTAAAGAGGTTTATCGGGCCGAGGGTCTGCCTGTCGTGCCCAGCGTGATCGTGCCCAAGGTTGAAGTGGTCGAAGTCCACGTGATGGAACCACCCTATGTGGCCAAGCCCAACAACGAAGGTTCTAGCGTCGGCATTTATATCGTGCACGAAAATGCCAACGGCCCGCCGCAACTGGACGCGGCGATGCCCGATCAGGTGATGGTTGAGAAATACGTTGCAGGTCGTGAACTGACCGTGACGGTGATGGGCGACCGCGCCTTGACGGTAACCGAAATCATGACCGATGGTGGTTGGTACGACTATGACGCCAAGTACAAACCCGGCGGCTCGTGGCACGTGTTGCCCGCCGACATCCCGCAGGATATCTTTGACCGCTGCATGGACTACGCGCTGAAAGCCCATAATACACTGGGTTGTCGCGGCGTATCCCGTACCGATTATCGCTGGGATGACAGCATGGGTGCGGATGGCCTGTTCCTGCTGGAGACAAATACGCAGCCCGGCATGACGCCAACCTCGCTGGTGCCCGAACAAGCCGCGCATCTGGGCATGACATTCGGCGAGCTTTGCGCCTGGATGGTGGAGGACGCCTCATGCGACCGCTGACCGCTACCCGCACGCCAGTGATCCACCGGACCAAACCGCTGGCGGGGCCAGATGCGGATTTTGGTGCTGCTCCAAAGTCGGAATCCGAAGTTGAACCTAAACTGCGCTTGCGAGGCACCCGATTCTTTGGTCGCGGACGCTTGTCTGATCCTGCGCCTTCACGCCTCAGCTACCGTTTTCAGCGCTGGATGCTCACCCCCGGCATCCGGCGCGGGGTGAAGATTGGTCTACCGGTTCTGGCGGTCGTCGGATTGGTCGGAGGCTTCTTTGCCGCTGAAGAACGCCGCGAGGCCGTCAGCGCCTATGTCACCGGCATCAAGACCTCGATTCAGGAACGTCCGGAATTCATGGTCAACCTGATGGCCATCGACGGCGCGGGGACCGCGCTATCGGAAGATATCCGCGAGGTTGTGCCTCTCGATTTCCCGCTCAGTTCCTGGGACCTGGATGTCGAGATGATCCGCGACACCATCACTGGGCTTGATCCGGTGAAATCGGCAACCGTGCGCATTCGCCCCGGCGGTATCTTACAGGTGGATGTAGTTGAACGTCAGCCGGTCATCGTCTGGAGAACCCGTGACGGGATTGAGCTACTGGATGAAACCGGTGCCCACGTGGATATGATTGCGGCGCGTGCTGATCACGCAAACTTGCCTTTGATTGCCGGGAAAGGCGCGGACAAGCATGTGCCCGAAGCGCTGCAGATTCTGACAACCGCCCGCAGTTTGGGCGAGCGGGTCCGGGGGCTCGTGCGTGTTGGTGAACGCCGCTGGGATCTGGTGTTGGATCGCAACCAGCGCATCATGTTGCCAACCGAGCGACCCGCGCGTGCACTGGAACGCGTACTGGCCGTAAACGAGGTACAGGACCTTTTGGAACGCGACGTGGCTGCGGTTGATATGCGCCTTGGCCAGCGACCAACCATCCGAATGAACAAAACAGCCAGCGAAGACTGGTGGAACACAAAAGTAGATGTGAGTAACGGGCAGTAACGACCATGATGACCGATCTTTATCAGTCCCAACGGGCCATGCGGCAGATGCGCCGGCAGGCAATGCAACGCGGTGTTGTCGCCATTTTGGATGTGGGCAGCTCCAAAATCGCCTGCCTCGTCCTGCGCTTCGACGGGACGGGGCGGTTGTCCGAGGACAATTCGATTGGCTCCATGGCGGGTCAGACCGGGTTTCGGGTGATTGGTGCCGCGACCACTCGCTCACGCGGGGTTCAGTTCGGCGAAGTTACCGCGATGCAGGAGACCGAGCGCGCCATCCGCACCGCCCTGCAGGCAGCGCAGAAAATGGCCGATATCCGTGTTGATCACGTCATCGCGTCCTTCTCAGGGGCCAATCCGCGCTCATACGGTCTGGACGCACAGGTCGATCTGGAAGGCCAGCTGGTCACCGAGGCCGAAGTGGGGCGCGTGCTGAACGCCTGTGATGTGCCGGATTATGGCGAAGGACGCGAAGTGTTGCATGCCCAGCCGGTGAATTTCGCACTGGACAACCGTTCGGGTCTGATCGACCCGCGTGGACAGTTAGGTCAAAGCCTTGCAGTGGATATGCACATGCTGACCGTCGATGCGGTTGCGATCCAGAACATCGTCCGCTGTATCAAGCGCTGCGATCTGGAACTGGCGGGGATCGCTAACTCAGCCTACGTTTCGGGCATTTCCGCCTTGGTCGAGGACGAACAAGAGCTGGGTGCAGCCTGTATCGACATGGGCGGCGGTACGACCAGCATCTCAATCTTCATGAAAAAACATATGATCTATGCCGATTGCGTGCGCATGGGCGGCGATCACGTGACCAGCGATATCTCCATGGGCCTTGGAGTGCCCGCAGCAGTGGCTGAACGGATCAAGACCTTTAACGGCGGCGTCCATGCCACCGGGGCTGATGATCGTGACCTGATCGATATTGGCGGCGATACCGGTGATTGGGAGCATGACCGTCGCACCGTCAGCCGTGCCGAATTAATCGGCATTATGCGACCACGCGTCGAAGAAATCCTCGAAGAAGTCCGCACCCGCTTGGATGCAGCAGGATTTGATCACCTGCCCAGCCAGCAAATCGTTCTGACTGGCGGTGGCAGCCAGATCATGGGACTCGACGGTTTGGCCAGTCGTATTCTGGGCCAGCGTGTTCGCTTGGGTCGCCCGCTGCGCGTCCATGGTTTGCCGCAATCGGCGACGGGGCCGGGCTTTTCCTCGGCGGTTGGGCTTAGCCTGTTTGCTGCGCATCCACAGGACGAATGGTGGGACTTTGAAATCCCGGTTGACACCTACGCTGCGCGCCCGTTCAAACGTGCTGTGCGCTGGTTCCGTGACAATTGGTAAACAACTGCGCCGGGTGGCGCTCTGCGCGGCGTTCTTACCCACCGTCGCAGAGACCCAGACACTGATCACGCCTGAGGCGTTTCTGAACGCTGTTGTTGGTAAAACGATCACCTTTCACGAAATCCGCAGCGGTATGCTGGTCGGAACCGAAGAGTTCCTGAGCCCGACTCTCTCTGTCTGGCGGATGGAGGGGCGGGGATGCGTTTATGGTCAGATCACCACGCCAAACGGCCAGATTTGCTTTCTCTATGATGATGCGCCCGATGGCGTACCAGTTTGCTGGTGGCCCTTCCTTCATGATGACCGGCTGTTGGTGCGTCTCGCGCGTTTTGTAGGGAGCGAAACGCAAGAAGTCCGAAGTGTTACAGACGACAGTCTAAACTGCCCAAGTACTCCAGTAGGCTAAAGAAATCGGTTGCAGCCCGTGCCAGAATCCCGCAAGATATCCACAAGGCCCGAAAGAGGCCTAGCGGCAGGACGTTGAGCAGTTTTCCGCGACCATATTGAATGATCAACGAGTTTCGCACCCCCGTAGGGCGGGTGTGGTTTTCCGTACGTAGTGGTACATGAACCATTCGCCGCAACATATCGCGGTTGCAGCGAAATGCGGCAGTTTGTTGCCTTATTTCCTCCATATTTTGTGGAATCTGGCGATTTTTCTGGTGACGTTTCCGAAATGACACAGTAAAATCAATTGTGGATAGGTCAGAATAAACCGCATTTTGCGGCAACATATAAAACAGGCGGACAGAGCATGACATTAAATCTTTCGATGCCCGGGCACGACGAACTCAAGCCTCGGATTACCGTATTTGGCGTTGGCGGCGCTGGGGGCAATGCTGTCGACAATATGATTGAAAAGCAGTTGGACGGCGTCGAATTTGTCGTCGCCAATACAGACGCGCAGGCGTTGCAGCAAAGCCGCTCATCAGCGCGGGTGCAACTAGGCGTCAAAGTCACAGAAGGGCTAGGTGCGGGGGCACGCCCGACCGTAGGAGCCGCGGCTGCCGAAGAAAGCATCGAACAGATCGTTGACCACCTGGCAGGGGCACATATGTGCTTTATCACTGCAGGTATGGGCGGCGGGACTGGTACCGGGGCGGCCCCGATCATCGCACAGGCTGCGCGGGAACTCGGTGTTCTGACCGTTGGTGTTGTAACCAAACCCTTCCAGTTTGAAGGGGCCAAGCGGATGCGTCAGGCCGAAGACGGCGTTGACGCATTGCAGCAAGTTGTCGACACACTGATCATCATCCCGAACCAGAACCTGTTCCGTCTGGCCAATGAAAAGACCACGTTCACTGAAGCGTTCTCGATGGCGGATGACGTTCTGTATCAGGGCGTCAAGGGCGTGACCGACCTGATGGTGCGTCCGGGTCTGATCAACCTCGACTTTGCCGACGTCCGCGCTGTGATGGATGAGATGGGCAAGGCGATGATGGGCACCGGCGAAGCGACTGGCGAAGATCGCGCCATTCAGGCCGCCGAGAAGGCCATTGCCAACCCGCTGCTGGACGAAATCAGCCTCAAGGGCGCGAAGGGCGTTCTGATCAACATCACTGGTTCGCACGACCTGACCCTGTTCGAATTGGACGAGGCCGCCAACCGCATCCGCGAGGAAGTGGATCCTGAGGCCAACATCATCGTCGGTTCGACCCTCGATACCGAGATGGAAGGTGGCATGCGCGTGTCTGTTGTTGCGACGGGTATCGATGCCAGCGAAAAAACCGATGACGTGCCAGTCGCACGCCGTTCGATGTCAGCTCCTCTGACCCGCACGGTTTCAGCGGAAGAGCAGCCGCAGGAGCCGGTTGCCGGCGCCCCGACAGCAGAAGAGGACAACATTGCTCCGACGCTGTTTGAATCCATCGAAGACGTTGAGTTCAATGAGGGCTGGCAAGACGAACAACCCGCGGCTGAACAGGATGATGACGGGCTGCCTCCGCCAGCCTATCAGCCACAAGTGGCACAATTCGAGCCGCAGCCAGAAGTGGAAGAAACCCCCGAGGCTTACGTCGATCAGCGTGCTCCGACCCCCGGCACTCCGTCGCCCGAAGCGATGCAGCGATTGCAGGCAGCCGTACAGAAGGTACCGCATAACCGGCTACGTCCAACGGCTGAGGCCCCTCGTGAACCTGCCCCACAGCCGCAGCAGGCAGCCGAGGATCGTCCGCGTTTTGGATTTAACCGACTGATCGATCGTATGACTGGTCACGCGGCTGATACGCCTGCGCAACCGGTGCGCCAACAGCCTGCTATGCGGTCGGTTGACGCCACGGCACCTGCGCAGGATGAAGTTGATCCAGACCAGGAGCGTATCGAAATTCCGGCCTTCCTGCGGCGTCAAGCCAACTGATCGCGGTAACAAAATCGTTTCAAAGGGCCGCAAACATGCGGCCCTTTTCTATTGAAACACAAGGTATTAAACCCATGTAAGCAGGGATTTGCCGATGTGTCACAATCATGTTTCATTCGGTTGCAAAGAGTGAGTTGAGCCTTGACGCCCCCTTCCTTAGTTGAGGGTGCAACACAGCCCCTGGCAGGCTGGACACAATTCACCGAGGCTCACATTGCAACATACGCTCAAATCTTCAGTCACGTTTACGGGCACTGGGCTGCATAGCGGCAAGCCTGCGACGATGGTTCTGAAGCCTGCGGCCGCAGGTCATGGAATCTGGTTCAAACGGATTGATATCGAGCTGGGCAATGCAATGATTCCCGCGATCTACGATGTCGTCGAACGTACGCCGCTTTGCACCCGTCTCGTGAACGAAGCGGATGTTTCGGTGTCGACCGTGGAGCATATCATGGCGGCACTCGCCGGGTGCGGCATACATAACGCTCTGATCGAGATTGACGGCCCCGAGGTTCCGATCATGGATGGCTCGTCCGTCGAGTTTGTTCGCGGGATTATGGCTAAAGGTGTGCGTCGTCAGGCGAGCCCTGTGCTGGCCTACGAAGTTCTCAAACCGATCACCGTTTCGCGTGAGGGCGCAAGCGCGTCGATCGTTCCTGCCGACGGGCTTGAGATCGAATTCCACATTGATTTTGAAGATCACGCTATTGGCAGTCAGACCAAAGTTCTGGATATGCGCAACGGATCCTTTGCGAGAGAATTGTGCGACAGCCGCACCTTCTGCCGCCGTACGGATGTTGAGGCGATGCGCGAGAACGGTCTGGCGTTGGGTGGAACGCTGGAAAACGCGGTCGTTGTGCAAGGTGATGAAGTTCTGACGCCGGGTGGTTTCCGCCACGCCGATGAGGCCGTGCGTCACAAGATGCTGGATGCATTGGGTGATCTTTATCTGGCAGGCGGTCCGATCCTGGGTCGCTTTACCGGTGAAAAGTCGGGTCATTCTATGACCAACACGCTGCTGCGCAAGCTGTTCGAGACACCTGGTGCGGTGCGCCCGATCCTATGCACGCCTGAACAAACCGCACGCTTGCCGGGTCAGGGTCTGGTGCGGAGTGAAATTCCACAAGTTGCGTGACCCGGTCAACTCTGGCGACATTTGCGTCAATAGAGTGGATAAGGCGTTTTGCACTTGAATTATATGTGCTAGACCGAGGTCCGATCAGGGATAAATCCCGCTAAGTTAACGACAAGGATGGGCGGAATGGTTGGCACCAAAGCGGCAGTCAGATTCGCAGCGGCGATTCTTCTGGCAGCATCTTTGACGGCGTGCGGGGACGGAGGCCTTTTCAGCAAAAAGGGCGCTGACCGCAACCAGAACCTCGAAGGTTTCACACCAGAGCAGATTTATACCCGTGGTGAATATGAGCTGTCTCAGAACCGTTCTGACGACGCCGCGTGGTATTTCTCTGAGGTCGAGCGGCTTTATCCTTATTCCGACTGGGCCAAGCGAGCTCTGATCATGCAGGCGTTTTCCTTTCATTCGGATCAAAACTACGAAGAAAGCCGCGCCGCTGCACAGCGATACATCGATTTTTATCCAACCGACGAAGATGCGGCGTATGCGCAATATCTTCTGGCGCTCAGCTACTATGACCAGATCGATGAGGTCGGTCGCGATCAGGGCCTGACCTTTCAGGCGCTGCAGGCCTTGCGTACGGTGATCGAAGTCTACCCTGATAGCGAATATGCCACTTCTGCCGTTCTCAAGTTTGATTTGGCCTTTGACCATTTGGCCGGAAAAGAAATGGAGATCGGGCGCTATTACCTGCGTCAGGACCACTTTACTGCGGCCATCAACCGATTCCGTGTTGTGGTGGAAGACTTCCAAACCACCTCGCACACTGCTGAGGCGCTGTATCGTCTGATCGAGGCCTACTTGGCACTGGGTCTGATAGATGAAGCGCAATCCGCCGGTGCAATTCTGGGTTACAACTATCAATCCTCTGAATGGTACGATGCAGGTTACACACTGTTGACCTCACGCGGGCTGGATCTGAAGAGCCGAGGCAATAACTGGCTCAGCACGATCTATCGCCAGACCATCAAAGGTGAGTGGTTGTAAACGCGATGGCTAAAGGCGTGGGACGCTAAGACCCGATGCTGCGCGCCCTTGATATCCGCGACATGCTGATCATCGACCGGTTGGAGCTGACGTTCCAGCCGGGCTTGAACGCTTTGACCGGTGAAACCGGGGCAGGCAAGTCGATCCTCCTAGACTCTTTGGGTTTTGTATTGGGTTGGCGCGGGCGGGCTGAACTGGTCCGTCAAGGCGCTGTACAAGGCGAGGTTGTCGCTGAGTTCGAGTTACCTGAAGGCCATCCTGCCCATGCCGTGTTGGCAGACGCCGGTTTGCCTGGGGGCGAGGAATTGATCCTGCGTCGGGTCAATACCGCTGAGGGACGTAAGACTGCTTGGGTCAACGATCGTCGTTGCTCGGGTGAGGTGTTGCGGGCTTTGTCAGAAACTCTGATCGAGTTGCATGGCCAACATGATGACCGGGGCTTGCTGAATCCGCGTGGCCATCGCGCAATGCTGGATGCGTATGCAGAGGCAGAGGACAAACTAGCCGCTGTTCGCTCCGCCTGGGGTCAAATGTCCACTGCTCGAAAAGTGTTGGCTCAGACCGAAGCTTCGCTGACCTCCATGCGCGCGGAGGAAGAGTTCTTGCGTCATTCCGTGGCTGAGTTGGACAAGCTAGATCCGCAGCCGGGTGAAGATGCCGACCTCGACGCTCGCCGCCGTATGATGCAGGGGGCCGAGCGCATCCGCGATGACGTAGCCCGCGCTTTTGCGTTGATGGGCGGAGATGGGGCCGAAGGCGCCATGGCCGACGCAGTGCGCTGGCTGGAAGGTGTCTCGGACCATGCGGAGGGGCAGTTAGAAGAACCCATCGCTGCGCTTGGCCGTGCCCTAATCGAATTGGGTGAGGCGCAGGATGGTGTGAATTCCTGCCTGCAAGTGCTTGAGTTTAACCCCTCGGAGCTGGAGCAGATCGAAGAGCGTCTCTTTGCGATCCGCGCGTTGGCCCGAAAACACGATGTGGCACCAGACGAATTGGGTCCCTTCGCTGATACGCTGCGCGACCGTCTAAACCGGTTAGACGCCAGCGATGCAGATATCAGCGATAAGCGCGCTGCCGTTGCCGCTGCACAGGCGACTTATGACAAGGCAGCTGAAGCTCTTAGTTCTTTAAGGCAATCTGCAGCCAGAGCGCTCGACAAAGCGGTCATGGAGGAACTTGCGCCGTTGAAAATGGAACGAGCGGTTTTCCAGACCGAGATTGGGTCAGGCGATCCAGGTCCCGAGGGCACCGATGCAGTAGCCTTTACCGTCGCCACGAATCCCGGCGCGCCCTCAGGGCCACTTAATAAGATCGCTTCGGGCGGGGAACTCAGCCGCTTTCTGCTGGCACTCAAGGTTTGCCTGACCGGCGAGGATAGTGCCCGCACAATTATCTTTGATGAGATTGACCGGGGCGTTGGCGGAGCCACCGCTGATGCGGTCGGGCGGCGTCTGGCGTCGCTGGCACAAGGTGGGCAGGTGCTGGTGGTGACGCATTCGCCGCAGGTCGCTGCCCGCGCAGCACATCATTGGCGGGTACAGAAGCAGGTGGCAGGGGATCAGACCTTGTCAACCGTGACCCCATTGTCCGATCCTGATCGCATTGATGAGATTGCGCGCATGGTCGCGGGTGACACAATTACGGCTGAGGCGCGCGCTGCAGCCCGTGCCCTGCTTGAGGCTTAACGCGCCACGACTGTAAACAAACCACCGTGAACCGACTTTTCTCTGCGCTCCACGTCGCTTACTAAAGGTCAGCGACCATTCTTACGCGATCCCCATGAGGGCCAATGACCCAGTCCACCCGCACTGTGCTGCGTAATCAATTCAATC
Source organism: Ruegeria sp. G2 (assembly GCF_056533505.1). Taxonomy (NCBI): domain Bacteria; kingdom Pseudomonadati; phylum Pseudomonadota; class Alphaproteobacteria; order Rhodobacterales; family Roseobacteraceae; genus Ruegeria; species Ruegeria sp. G2. The sequence continues at coordinate 376,438 of NZ_JBQFON010000003.1, forward strand.
AGGCGCTGTCGGCCCTGAGAGATGCTTGGCGCGTGATGCTCCATCGTGGTCCCAGCCAGATACAATTCTGGTTTATCGCGCTGATCATCGGGATCGCTGCTGGTTTCATGGCGCTGGGGTTCCGCATGTCCATCTCGTCGCTGCAAGCCTATCTCTATAGCACTGACAACATTCTTTTCCTTCATAGCCATGCTGAGAAACTGCACTGGTTCTGGATATTCATTACACCCGTCATAGGCGGATTGGTTGTCGGGGTTCTATTAAACCGATTTACAGATGATGGACGGGTACGTTCGGTCGCGGATGTGATTGAGGGATCGGCCATAACTGATGGGCGCGTCGAGAAAAAGGCCGGTATCGCATCGTTCATTGCCTCGTTGATCACGCTAAGCTCGGGTGGCTCGACGGGCCGAGAGGGGCCGGTCGTGCATATGGCAGGGGTTATTTCGACCTGGGTTAGCGACCGCATTCGCGCAGATGGGATCACCGGGCGTGATCTTTTAGGCTGTGCTGTGGCTGCCGCTGTCTCAGCCAGCTTTAATGCCCCAATTGCAGGAGCGCTGTTCGCGCTTGAAGTTGTGCTGCGCCATTTCGCCGTGCATGCCTTTGCCCCTATCGTTATCGCATCGGTCGCAGGTACAGTGATCAACCGTCTGGCATATGGCGACGTGACCGAGTTTACGTTGGACACGCCCGGTTCGCTGCAGTTTTATGTCGAATTGCCTGCCTTTCTGATCCTCGGACTGATCTGTGGGTTGGTATCGTTGCTGCTGATGCGCTCGATTTTTTTTGCTGAAGATATCGGCACACACATCCAAAATCGATTATCGCTACCAGGCTGGCTGCGCCCGGCAGTGTCTGGTGCGATGCTGGGTCTATTGGCGATCTGGTTCCCCCATATCATCGGCGTGGGTTATGAAACGACAATACGCGCCCTGACAGGTGACATAGTGCTAACTGCGGCAATTGTGTTGGCCGTTGTGAAAACAGTTGCAGTTGCCATCACCATGGGCGGGCGCATGGGGGGTGGAGTCTTTTCCCCTTCACTGATGATCGGGGCGCTGACCGGGTTGGCTTTTGGTCTGATCGCCACCGGCCTGCTACCCGACGTGTCGGGAACTCATACGCTTTATGCCTTTGCCGGGATGGGTGCCGTTGCTGCAGCGGTTTTGGGTGCTCCGATCTCGACAACGCTTATCGTCTTTGAATTGACCGGAGATTGGCAGATCGGCCTCGCCGTGATGGTTTCGGTCTCGATGTCCACAGCGCTGGCCTCGCGTCTGGTGGATCGGTCGTTCTTCCTGACACAGCTGGAACGTCGCAATGTGCATCTGGCCGCCGGGCCTCAGGCCTATTTGCTGGCCATGCTGCGGGCGGGCACCGTGATGCGACCGCTTGGTGGCACCCGCTCAATAACGAAAGAAGAAGCGCAGGCGCTGATCGAACAAGGGCTTTGCGTCAAGGCCAGCGCCACGCTCGAGGCTGCCATGCCCTATTTTGATCGCGACGACATCGCCTGTATCCCGGTTGTCATAGTCGACGAAGAGGGGTGTGAGGATCCCGTCGGAGCGCTCTATCACGTCGACGCACTCAAGGCGTATAACCGCGCACTGGCCGCGACAGCGGCCGAAGAACACTCCTGATCAACCATCATAAACGCTAGCTGCATCACCCAGATAGTTATCCCAGGCAAACCAGTAGGAAATATGCCCGGCCACCCGCGGCAATTGCGTGCCATTCGGGGCGACCAGCGCCTCTTCGGTGACGGTCCATTTGGTACCTGCTTCGTCGAGCAGCCCGCCGTTCGGTGTTGCACGGAACTGATGCGGACCACGTTCGTACGCGCGCACGCTGCGTTTGTCTGGATCGCCCATCAGCATCAGGTTCCGCCCGCCGATGGCATCATTGATGACCGGTTTGCCCTTAAACGCATCCAGAGGCCAGGCCCGCGCTGCGCCAAATTGGCGAACGGCAAACACATAGTCTTTTTGTCGATGCTTGGATTGATCGACCAGCGCAGGGAACATCAGATCAGGCGAGGCAAAATAGTCACGATACACGACACCGGATCCATAGTTGCGTCGATAACCAGTGTTCAGCGACAGAACCCGGGTATTGGGATGTGAAGCTTTCCAGCTATCCCAACGTGTAATCACCACCGGGCGCTGCCTAAGCTCGATCCCACTTTCTGCCAGCGGGCCTACAACAGGTTTGCCGGTATACTGATTCCAGAGTGAATGCGTTTCACGATCGAACATCAACTTATTTGAGCGATAAAGGAAACCGGATGAACCAAAGATCAAGGGTTTCCGTCGCCCTGCGACCTGCGTTTCAAACAAGATTCCCGAACCACAAAGTGTGCAGTAAGCCAGCGCAACCGGAACGTCACCGATTACATCATTGAACATCTCATGCCAGCCCATGATCCGCAGAGGATAAGCGCGCTCGTCTCCGTTGATCGAAACGCCAAAGACCAAATCATCGTCTTTCAGATAATCTGCCTGCGCTGCCGAAATCAGTTGGGGATTATCCAGTGACGGGATGCCATCCTTGACCACGCCGCCCCAGGAAATCTCTTCCAGTCGGATCTTCATTTTGTCGCGTTTCAGATACTCAGGTCGCAGAAACAGGTCAAAATTCTGATCAATTCCCAACAGAACTTCGCGTTTGAAGGGCGCGAGTGACGGGTGGGGAACAATCTGTGCGTTCCGTTCCTGCCATAGCATCCATTCGAACCAATCCGTGCCGTGGTTTTCCCCGGTCAAAGCTTCCATGACTTTGGCGATGTCGCGTACGCGACGTCCGCTGAACCGCATCGAAGTCAAAAGCGCAGGGACAACATCGGGGTTATCTCTCTCGGTCAGAAACTCCATACCGGCTTCGAATTCCGCATTATCTCCAAACACGGTTGAACGCACGGCCTCATATACAGGGTCTTCCTGTGCCCATAGCGTTGTGGGCAAGACCATCCCAGCGCTTAGAAGTCCCGCAAATCCTCGGCGAGTGATCGACATCGCATCCTCCGGTTTCGTTCGTGCCCATTCTGCCTGCAAACCTCTTCACATACACGAAACACCCGCGTGAGGCGTTCGTAACATCCCGAGTTAAAGAGGTCGGTTGTTGGTACTATGAAGCCAATTATTTCTTACGTGCCGCGACCTGACATTCGTAGCGACTTATTATTATGAACCCCCAATACGTAATTTGGATGTTGGCAGGTTTCGTTGGCTCGACATCGTGCGTTTCTCTGCACATGATGCTCGACAAAGCTCTGGGGATCGGATTTTTTCGATAACTGTTGCCGGGAAATACAAAAAGGAAAACACCCCATGCAGGATCATGGCTATGAATCTGGCAGATTGAATCTACCGTTTGTTGGTATTTCTACCTTCGCAAAATCTCCATACGTCGCGGATTGGAATGCTATCGATGCAGATGTTGCGATATTGGGGGCGCCGTTCGACTTCGGGACCCAGTGGCGGACCGGCGCGCGGTTTGGTCCGCGGGCCGTGCGCGAGGCCTCGACCCTGTTCAGTTTTGGTCATGCCGGTGCTTATGACCACGAGGATGACGCGACCTATTTGGATAGCTCGGTGCGGATGGTCGATCTTGGGGACGCAGATATCATCCACACCAAGACCGAAGAGAGCCATGCAAATATCGCTTATGGCGTTGGCAAAATCCTGCAGGCGAAGGCTATGCCCGTGACCATCGGCGGCGATCATTCGATCAACATCCCCTGCATCAACGCCTTTGCCCAGGATTGTGCTCAGAACGGGCCCATACATGTGGTTCAGATCGATGCCCACTTGGATTTCGTGGATGAACGTCATGGGGTCACTGCCGGACACGGCAACCCTATGCGGCGCGCGATTGAGAAAGACTATGTCTCGGGCATGACGCAGCTTGGTATTCGCAATGTATCCTCCACCGCGAAGGAGGGGTACGAGGACGCCCGTGCGCGTGGTTCGGACATCTTGTCGGTAAGGCAGGTTCGAAAACTGGGGGCCGAGGCTGTGTTGGCGCGCATTCCCGAAGGGGCACGGTACTATGTGACGATTGATATCGACGCTTTTTGCCCTTCGATAGCCTCAGGCACGGGTACGCCCAGCCATGGTGGGTTTCTATATTATGACGTGCTGGAGATTCTGCAGGGGCTGGCCAAGCGCGGAAACGTTGTCGGCGTCGATTTGGTCGAGGTTGCGCCTGCCTATGACCCAACCGAAAGCACCCAGATTCTGGCCGCGCAGTTGTTGCTGAACTTTCTTGGTTTCATCTTTCACGAACGCGCACAGCGATAGAGATTTGGGATGTCGCGCCCAACCTTTTGCATTTCGCGATGCACGTTTGGACAAAAACCTGCAATAGAGAGGCCAAATTGAACCGAGGCTTCCGAGATGTTAATGGAAACTCTGAATTGAACGTCGGTAGTGCGGACAAAACGGTGGTTCAGACTCAGCCGCGAGAAAACCTCCGCACACATATGGCAGACTGGCTCGATGCCGTGATCAGAACCTGACCCTAAACGCCAGCCCAACCAATGGTGCAGTGTCATACCTTTGCCGACTGATTTCTATTCCATTCGCATCATCTAAAGTCAGGCGGCCATCAAATTCTGCGCCCGCAAACACGCTCATTGAAACCCCAGGATTCGGATTGTACCCAAGAGAAATAACTACAGGGATACTCTTATCTTCACCCACCCCATCCGGGGCGAGGCCATCCCCATCCAACCTGAAACGAATTGTCTCTGATCGTGCGGTCAACGAAATGTCGATAGCCTCACTTAGACCGTAGCTTAGCGACAACCCGGGACCTTGCGTTGCTCCGACACCAGAGCCAGTGTTCAAATTCCAGCGGTCATTTATGCCCCAGTCGATAAGCAGAGCCGGAAAAAAATCTGCACCGCTTTCGTCAAATTCAGAAAACGCGCCAAAGGCCGGACCTATCGTCAGGCGCTCGTTCAGTTGCCATGCAATACCTGCAAAAACACCGTAGGTTCTACCGTCAGATGAGGAGGCCCCGCTTTGGTAGTCCCACCTGATCTGTGGCGAAACAAAAACCCTTGTTGTATCCCCCACACGAAACCGGACAGGAACAGCTACGCGAAGGTCCCGGATGTTTTCTCAAGGCTGGTTGTTAGATTGGCTGAAATTATAATCCAGCTTGCCAAAGCTTGTGGAAAGCCCAACGCTGCTTCCGCCTTTTAGATTGTAAAGTACGGTAGCACGTAGAAACGCTCGACTTGCAGAGAACTTGCCACCACCACTCAAATCCGCATCCCCTTGAAACGCGGCAAACCCATCAACCTGATACGCCCAGCCTAACCGAGGCTGGGCAGCCGACGGAAGCGAGGAGAACCCAAGAAAAACAAATCCAAAGCAGCACGTTAGAAGAAGATTTTTCATCTGACATTTTCCACGTGAGACTGGTTTCCTTTTGGGATGCCATTGCTGGACGAGCGGTTCAAGTCCTATACCCGCACAATCATCTGTGTGCTTGCGCTTTGTGACGAATGGGTAGTGTGATCCGGCTGGAGCGGTTTTTCATGGCAGGAGTTCCTCGATCTTGTTCGTAATGGACGCCGAAAGCGGATCAACGGTCGACCTGTAGGTTTCTACGACTGTGCCATCGGGACCGATCAAGACCTTGTTGAAATTCCACCTTGGCACGAATCCTTCCTCCTCTTTCAAGGACCGGAAGAAAGGGTGTGCGTCAGGGCCGGTTACGTGTGTTATCACGCTCATCGGCAAATCGATTCCGTATTGCAGTTCGCAGAAATCGCGCACTTCGTCGTTGGTGGCCAGTTCTTGCTTGAAGTCATCCGAAGGGACCGCGACAACAACCAATCCGCGGTTGCGATACCGATCATAAAGGTCTTGAAGCCCCCGGTATTGACGGGTGAACGCGCATTGGGATGCCGTATTGACAACTAGAACCGGTTGACCGTTCCAATCTGACAAAGACAAGGTTCCCCCGTCGATCGAGTCAAACTGCGCGTCAAGCTCAAGGGCGCGCGCTTGTTCGCCTAGCAATAGCAAGCCGCAAAGCACAATTATCCGCAACATTCTACACCTCCAGTTTCATATTTGGATACGGAAGAACAATGCGGACGGATTTCATTTTGTGGACATAGCGAGCGGGCCGCGCGCAACTCCGAGATAGAAATTGGGGATGTGCGAAAGCTCAATACAAGCCCATGATCAGAAATTATCTGGTTCCTCAGTGGCAATGTCAAAACGGCTTTTTCCGAATGTATTTGAAATCGGTCGTTGCTGAGACGCAGAAAATCATACCAGAACTTTGAATGCACTCGACATTTTGCGAAGCGCAATACCGTTTTTTGCACCGCTGCTCTTTGAACTTCCGCGCTGCGACGGGCTCCAAACGCGATAATGAAGAAGACGTTTTCTGCAGCCTAAACAACGCCTGCATTGCTGACTTGGCCGCTCTCAATGCCGGGCAAATATCTACCCGCGGATCAACGCTGAAGGGTCAATCAATTTGCGGGCAGTAGCTGTGAATTCGGCAATCACAATTTGACTTTTCCTTTGTTAGGCAGACTTCTACTTGCAGATCATTTTATTGAAACTGAACCTTGGTCCAAAACAGTTGAAAGGAACTACAATGTCGCACACACCTCGATCCTTTTCTCACATAGGGCTTTCTGTGCCAGACGTTGATGAAGCCGTAAAATTTTATTCCGAGGTATTTGGCTTCTACGTCATAATGCCGCCGACAGACGTTCTGGAGGATGATAGCGATATTGGTGTAATGTGCACGGATGTCTTTGGACCAGAATGGAAAAAACTGCGCATAGCTCACATGGCGATGCGGATCGCGTTGGGATTGAGATTTTCGAGTTCGATGGGAATTATGCGCCTGAAAACAACATAGACTACCGGCGCAATGGGACATTTCACTTTTGCATCCAAGATCCCGACGTGGAAGGTCTGGTGGAAAAAATCGTAGCGGCAGGGGGAAAGCAGCGGATGCCCATTCGTTACTATTATCCGGGCGATAAACCTTACCGGATGGTCTATGTTGAAGATCCATTCGGTATTGTGTTCGAACTATACAGCCATTCCTATGAATTGAGGTATTCGTCCGGTTCTTACAATTGAGAAACAATTCAATTTGAAGGCTGCTTTGGCTCCAAATAACCGTTCTCTGCGTTGCAGCGCCTCTCAAGTTTTTGAGCGACTGCTTTGAGGTCTGAGCGATCGCTAGTTTCAATTCGCTTCAACGACCGCTTTGCGGACAATGCTGCCATTCGTTGCAGCATGGCACCCACTACGAGTCACAAATAATTCAATTGTTTAGTTACCCAGAATAGGATTTCGGCAAGAACCCCGATCGCACCTGCTTTTTCAGTCATTACCAATGCTGTTCCAGATGTACCAAAAGGTGGAGCTTCGAAACCGGAACTGTCAGATAACTCGATCAGCACCGGGTAACTAGAAATACCGGCTAGCTCTCGTATTGAAGGAAGGCCTGAACGCAGATCCAGTGTCCCCTCAGATGATCCGACCGGCAAAGCAACAATGGTGCCAGCAAGCTCCGTGCCCGGCTGTGTCCGCAGCGCCAACCTGATTTCGTCTCCGATATTCACATTTTGACGACTGGATTGCGGGAGGGAGGCTACAATGGCGAAATCTAGTGGATCAACAAAGGTTATAGCACCTTGAAAAGTGGTGGCACGGTTTCCAGGCCTTAGTGTAACAGCAGAAACAACGCCATTTCCGGGTGAATGAACCTCTGTCTCTTCAAGGCTCCATCTAGCCTGCTCGAGCGCCATTTCAGCTTCGACAACTGCCACGTCTCGGCCGTCAATCGTAGCGGAAATTCGACGCTCCAGTCCCTTTTTGCGCGCTTCAGCTGCTCGGATATTCGCGGCCAATTGATCAATCGTAGCAACGGCTTCTTGGAGTTGAAAAGTTGTCGATGCGCCTCGCTCTTCCAATTGGATGATATCATCACGCCTCTGCTGCCCGAAGAGAAGCTGAACATTCAAAGACTCGATTTCTGCCTCGGCTGCGGCGAGGTCAGTCACCAATTGGTCTGCCGAAGACTTAGCCGTTTCTAGAGAAGCCTCAAGGCGTGATACTTCAGAGGCAAATACGTCAGGCTCAATTTTGAAGAGTAAATCGCCTTCGCTAACCGATTGATTGGCCTCAACAGCTACCTCAACAACTGTTCCCGATACGTTAGGTGCAATGTTTGTCTCAATCCCTTGAACTGAAACTGGACCAGTGGGCGTCGTGTGATTGAGAGCTCCTATTACGACAAGAGCAATCACTGCTGCGCCAGTGTAGATAACCGTTTTCCAAAACCCGTTCCAAGGAAGCCATTTAAGTTTAGAAAACACCAACCAAATCAAGCCGAAGTAAAGACTTAAGACGATGAGCATCAATTAACCTCCGAAATAACGCCAGTTCCCTATCGCATTTACAAACGCCAAAAAAACTCGAACTATAAGGCATAGATGTCTCGAAACATACCGCTGTTCTCCCGATGCCAACAGCCCTCTACGCAGCCACCTCGTTTAAGTAATTCTGATAGTCCTTTTCCAGCTCAGCCCACTGATTCCAGGAAATAGTTTTAGTGACCGTGATGCAAACAAGATAGGTGTTTATTTTCGGTGCTAATTTGCAGTTTAGCTGCTCCCTGAAGCTAAGGCCGTCCAAAAGGTCCGGTGCCATAAGTTGGGGAACGGTCCACTCACTCTCCGTACCCGGCCGAACTGGATGAAATTGTCCAGCACGGTTGACTTATAGCCAAGATAATTGATCGAATCTGGCTCTCAGACTGTCTCAATAAGCGTATCCGAAAGCACATCCTCGGAGAGCGCCCCAGGTGCACCTATTGCGACAAGCCTTGTTTCGGGTTTGCGGTCACCCCAAGCGCCATCCCTTGCGATGTCCATGCGCTTTCCGACAACCTGTACAAGAATGCGATGATCCGGATCCTCCTCGCTAAAAACAAAACCCTTGAGGCGATAAACGTCGCCCGGAAGCTTTCGAATTGCACTCCGAAGAGAAGACAAGCTTATCGGGCGTTCAGCTTTCATCATGGTTGTTGAGAAGCTGTCCGAGTGATCAGAGTGGTGGCAACCACAATCCGGTCCATGTTCGTGATGATCGGGTATTTCTGTTTCGAGCTGTTCGGCGGCAAAACGACCAACGGAAAGAAGGATGTCCAGTGGGACGTCTGCGTTGACGGCTTCGACTAGACGATATCGACGGAAGCGAGACCCAAGCCAATCGTGCACCCTTTGAACAGCCGCCTTGTCGACGAGGTCAACCTTGTTCAAAATAACCATGTCCGAGAATGCGATTTGACGGAGCTTCAGTTCCATTTGTTCCGGCGCAGAAAAGAGCTGTTCCGCATCGACCAGGCACATGAGGCTGTCCAAGCGGATCATGTCCCGAAACTTCTGATCTGTGAATGTCATTGCAATTGATGACGGGTCCGACACTCCGCTTGCTTCAAGGACGATGTACTCCGGTTTCTCAGGCCGGGCGAGAACGGCCTCTACTGTTTCGATCAGGTCATCTCGGATCGAGCAGCAAACGCAGCCATTCGCGAGGCTCATCACATCATCTTCCAGGCCAACAACAAGATCAGCATCAACATTAATGGACCCAAAGTCATTAACCAGAACCGCAACCCGCAACCCGTGATTGCCGGTCAGGATGCGGTTCAAAAGTGTTGTCTTACCGGCTCCAAGAAAGCCGGTAAGGATCGTTACGGGGATTGCGGATGACGACCCAAATTCGATCATGTCGTTACTCTGCCTTCTTCTTGCGGTTCGGGATCACGTCATCGACCTTGATTACGAAATCACTGGGCCACTCGGGATCGGGAGCACGGAATACGTCCGCTGGATAGTATTCTTTAGGATCGATCTCCATATCACGGTATTTCTGGTCCTGCTGTTCGGCACGTGATGACCGCGGTGCTGGCGGCTTGATTTCATCCGGCAACGTGATCTTGCCTTCTGCTTCCATCTTGCCCAATTCGCGGAATGGCGCGACCGAACCAGATTTTCCGGGAAGTGTCGCCTTGCGATACCAGATTGCATCTTTGGTGACGTTGACGACGGCGACATCCAAACCCCAAGCGAACAGCCCATCATAGTGGGCACGGATTCCCGCCAGCATTTCGGCATCGATGTCCTCGTCTTGCGTATAGTGGGTTACCATTGCAAGCCGTGGGCGCGCCTCAGCCATCATCTTACCGACCGCATAGTGCGATGTATGATGCGTATCGATTGTGTAGTTGAACAGCTCTTGCGGCAGACCGTATTTGTAGGTCATCAACTGACCGATATCCTGTCCGGACATTTCGGTCACAAACACATCGACGCCTTTTCCGTATTCAAGACTCAGTTCATCGGGGCGGCCATCGCCGGTCCAAACAAAGCTCAGTCCGTTCCAATCCAGCCGATACCCGACTGCACCGTCTTTGGCGTGGCTACGAGGCCAGGACCGGACAGTCACGCCATCTTCGTCATAGACGATGCCACCTTCCTGGCGGAAATCGAATTCGTTGACCTCAATCTCATAGCCGTCCCCTATTGGGAACACATCAAAGGCCTCCAAATGCCATTTGAGCATCTGCTGCATACCTTTTACCATTCCGGCCGTGCCAAGCTCGGGTGTCCGACCTGATGGACCGTGAATGCGCAGCGGTGTGTAGCCACCAGACCAAGCCCGGAACGGGTAGATGTAAGGAATGTCGGCATAATGATCCACATGCAGGTGCGTGATGAAGATGTCGTTGATTAACTGACCCGGAACCTGCATCCCGATAATATTACGGACACAACCTGACCCGAAGTCGAAGAAGAACCTCTTTCCGTTTCCCAGCTCGACCATGATACAGGTGCCAGCCTGATCTTCGCGGGGCGGAAACGGTGTTGAACCACAGAACGATATCCGCATTTCGTCGGGACCGAGCTCTTCGGAAAGCGGGAAGTAGTTCGCGTTCGAACCCGTCATGTATTTTGTAGGGCGGAAGTACTCCGGAAGCGTGATACCGCCCGCGGGTCTGCCGCCGTAAGGGTTCTTAAGGCTTTCACCCAGTGGGCCATCGCTGGGGTGTGCCTGTGCAGCTCCTGTACCGTAGCTAACCGCACCGGTCGCGACTGCGCCCGCTGCCAGTCCCTGCATAACGTGTCGTCGGGAAGGGTTTTCGATGTCGTCAGATTGCTGGTGCGTTTCGTTCTTAAGATCTTTGCCGTTGTCGTCTTTTGTCATGGCTATGCCCTCAAATGGAAATGTTGCTAGGATCGCGCTTCACCATCCGGCGAAGCTCGTTCACGAGTTCAGATTTTATGTGGGCCCATTCCGCGCGCTCTGAGGCTGTGATCGATACATCATCCAGCAGCTCGGAAGCTTTCTTCAGGTCTTCGATAACTTCTTTGAGCAACGCATCCCTTTCGATACGCCCTGACAGCGCCTCGGACAGTTCTGGAATCTCTTCTGTCAGGTCCACCGCCACTGGATAAATCCCGGCTCCCACTATCTATTCTCACATCGAGATGAGTGTGGTTGACCGTGCAGGCCAAGTGAGTCACCGTGAGCTGGGGGTGAGTTTGCCTTGAACAAAGCTAATGAATTGCCGATAGATCAACATGTTGAGCAGCCTTCGCCGGATCTTATACGGGAAGCGCTCGAGCGGGTTGTATCGAGCGACGAGTTCCAAGCTTCACCCCGTCTCCAACAATTTCTTACATACGTAGTCGAGGAAACTATCGCGGGTCGCGGTCCCCAGATTCGAGGCAAAGCTATTGCAGTGGAGGTCTATGGGCGACGCATTGATGGCAGTGGCGGCCAAAACCTCGTTCGCGTCGAAGCAAGGCGGCTGCGTCGGCTATTGCGCGAGTTTTACGAAGATCAATGGGACGGCGAAGGTGTTCGCATTTTTGTTGATCCCGGCGGATACAAGCCGCGGTTTTCATACGAACCTACAATTGACGACCTAACATCAAGTGTGTGGAACAGCAATGAGCCCGGTGCGCTTCAGCCTTTGCTGCAACTTCTACCAGTCGGGCTGGGCGTTCTTGCAGTAATCGCTGTGCTTGGCATCTGGTTGATCCGGGAAAACACGGGCGGTTTGCCCACAGCTCAATCCATTGAACAGGCTGAGCGAACTGCTCTTGGTGAGCAGTCTTTGACAAGGCTTCAGGCGGCTAACCTTGCGGACCAAGCCAGAGGTATGTTTTTTCCTGTTTTCGATGTCAAACGCCAGCAAATAGCACTGGGGATGTTTCAGCATGCGACGGAGCTAGACCCCGCACTCTCCGATGGTTATGCCGGATCGGCACAAGTCCTGGCGACTTTGGCCATGCTGTCCCCTGATAAAGCACAAAGAGATGACCTCTTTTTCCAAGCTTCGGAGATGTCGGGAAAAGCACTTGATCTATCTCCAACCGATGCCTGGGCAAACGGTGCAAATGGTTGGGTATTGGCCACCCAAAACATCCCAGTCGAGGCTATGAAATACGCAAGTCTATCAGTCGAGCTTGCGCCGAATGATGGTCATATTCTGGATCTTGTTGGCATCACTGCCATCATGGCGGGCGCCCCAGATCTTGCGGCTGAGGTTAGCGATCCAGAAAGACTCAGGTCAGGATCGGGCCGCTTTGGCGCACGAAACATTTGGGGTGTATCGCAACTGATGCTCGGGAATTACGAAGGCGTTGTGGACGCCTTTAAAGGCGCGCCCGCAGCCGGTGCGCCTGTAAGTGCTCCTTCTCTCCTGTTCCAAGCCGTTGCGCAGGATCAGTTGGGACATACCGAAGAAGCTCAGCGACTTATTTCCGAAATGCGCAAAACGTGGCCGGAGTTTCCATCTGAATTTCTCGCCGGCAGGATTTTCCAAAATGATGACGCAACGCGGCAAGCGATACTGGATACTCTGAGTCGTTATCGGCCCGGATAAAGTCGTAGTTAGCACCTCCAACCAATTTAAATTTGATTGCGCGGTCGATTTCAAACGCGTCCCCAGTGATGCCACGGACATGTTATCTTTTTCCAAAGGATGGGTCCGCTTTGGGCTGAGGGTGTGTGGAAACTCGTTTGGTTTCTCGACGATGAGGATGTTTCAGTCGATTTTGTGGAGGCAGCCGGATTTTGGGCCACTTT